>JBAPWQ010000090.1:0-16652 GCA_049283795.1 Desulfobacterales bacterium
TGGCCAGCAGCTTGATGCGGTAACCGAATTGTCCGGCAAATTCGATGTCCAGCGGGGTGATGTGAGAGATGCCTTCGGTATAGACATCCGCCAGGTTGATTTCCATCCCGTAGGCCAGCGCGGAGAGAATGGCGATTTTGTGGGCCGTGTCGTGGCCCTCGACATCCAGCGCCGGGTCCGCTTCGGCATAGCCCTCGGCCTGGGCCTCGGCCAGCGCGGCGGCGAAGGGGCTGCCGTCATCGGTGATTTTGGACAAGATGTAGTTGCAGGTGCCGTTGAGGATGCCGGTCATGGCCAGGATACGGTTGCCGGCCAGAGACTCCCGGATGGTTTTGATAATCGGCATGCACCCGCCGACGCTGGCCTCGAAGGCCAGGTCGACGCCTTTTTGCGCGGCGGTCCTGAACAGGCTGTTGCCTTGCGACGCCAGCAGCGCCTTGTTGGCGGTGACGACCTGCTTGCCGTTTGCGAGCGCTTTCAAAATCAACTCTTTGGCGATGGTGTCGCCGCCGATCATCTCGACCACGATGTCGATGTCCGGGTCGTCGACCACCGCCCGGGCATCCGCGGTCAAAACCCCCGGGGCCAGCCGCAGGCCGCGGTCGCGGGTGGTATCGATGTCGGCCACCCGCCTGAGGGTCAGGGTCGCTCCGACCCGCGAGGCGATCAGTTTTCCGCTGTCCAAAAGGATCCGTGCCACGCCGGTCCCTACCGTCCCGCAGCCGAGCAGCCCGATATTGAAGTTTTTCATAAGCCGATTCTCAAATCAGGGTCAATGACCGCCATTTATTATCGCGGCCGACCTGAAAGTCAATCATAAAAAAAACACCGGACGCCGGCGACTGCCGGCGCCCGGTGGCTTTTTATTTACATGATATTCCGAATTCCGCGGACGGCCTGGTTGATGCGCATCTTGTTTTCGATCAGGGCGAAGCGCACGTAGTCATCGCCGTACTCCCCGAACCCGAGGCCCGGTGAAACCGCCACCTTGGCTTCCTGGACCATGAACTTAGAAAATTCCACCGAGCCCATCCTGGCGTAGGCGTCCGGTATCTTGCCCCAGACGAACATGGTGCCCTTGGGCGAGTTGATTGACCAGCCGATGCGCTCGAGACCCTGGATCAGGGCATCGCGCCGTTCGCGGTAGGTCTGCCGGATTTCTTCCACGCAGTCCTGCGGCCCGTTGAGCGCAATGATCGAGGCGATCTGGATCGGCTGGTATATGCCGTAATCCAGGTAGCTCTTGATGCGCCTCAAGGCGGCGACGGTCTCGGGGTTGCCGACGCAGAAGCCCACGCGCCAGCCGGGCATGCTGTAGCTCTTGGACAGCGAGAAGAATTCCACGCCGACATCCTTGGCCCCCTTGACCTGCAGGAAACTAGGGGCCTTGTAGCCATCGAAGGTCAGGTCGGCATACGCGAAATCGTGAATGACCATGATGTCGTGTTCCTTGGCGAAGGCGACGATTTTTTCAAAGAACGCCAGGTCCACGATTTCGGTGGTCGGGTTGTGAGGATAGCTGATGATGAGAATCTTGGGACGCGGCCAGGTCTGGCGGGTCGCGTGCAGCAGGTTGTCAAAAAAATCCTGGTCCGGCCCCAGCGGAATGCCGCGGACATCGCCGCCGGCGATAATGGTCGAAAACGGGTGGATCGGATAAGTGGGATTGGGGGTGAAGACCACGTCGCCGGGACGGATGGTGACCAGGATCAAGTGGGAGATGCCTTCCTTGACCCCGATCGTCACGATGGCCTCGTTCTCGTGATCGATGTCCACGTCGTAGCGCCGCTTGTACCAGGCGGCGATGGCCATCCTCAGCTTGGTGATGCCCATCGAGGCCGAATAGCGGTGATTGTGCGGTTTCTGGGCCGCTTCCATGAGTTTGTCGACGATATGCTGCGGGGTGCCCAGGTCGGGGTTTCCCATTCCCAGATCGATAATGTCCTCGCCTTTGCGCCGGGCTTCCATTTTAATGGCGTTGACCTGGGCAAAGACGTACGGCGGCAGGCGGTCCAGTCTGGCAAACTTGCTCATCGCGCTAACCTTTCGTCCTTTGGTGGTGGTTGAATCGGTCGGGATTGCGTCAGTATGGCGGGGGAATCCGGAGGCGGCACGCCGGCGGGCGGGACCGGCGGGCTTCCGCCCAAACGGCGGTCGAGCGCTCGATCCCATGACTTTCCGTATCAAAGACTTCCTTGATTGGTGCCCATCCGGCACTATTAAGGGTCCGGATCGGTTTTCGATCCGGAAATGGGCGAATTTTTGATAGTTTGAGAAATTCAAAAATTTGTGCGGAGGCAAACGGAAGCCTGCCGCGCAGGAAATTCCACTGACCCGTCACGACCCGCGCTTGGTTGGCGCCGATTTGTCCTGGTGCGGGCGGGAAATAGCGGGGAGGGACCATTTTTGGACGGCAACCGGTTATGTCGTTATTTCTGGTGGTTTGCAAGATCATGTTTCTTGAGGCAAAAGCGGACGGTCCGCGCATCTTGTGCCAATTTTTACATTATCCCGGGTCGAATGTCAAAAAATTTGTTTTGACTTTTCCGCGTTTTCCTTCTAAATGTTCAAATTCTTGACACATTTTCACACGACTAGGAGAAGTGCATGTCTGATCCCCTGACCTACGCCGATGCCGGTGTCGATATAAAAAAAGCCGCGCACTTGATCGAGAAGATCAAGGACATCGCCAAACAGACTCCGCGCTCCGGAGTGATGGGCGACATCGGCGGTTTCGGCGCCCTGTTCTCCCTGAATGTCGCCAATGTGGAAAACCCGGTGCTGGTCAGCTCCACCGACGGTGTCGGTACAAAGGTGAAGATCGCCTTCATGATGGACAAGCACGACACGGTCGGCATCGATCTGGTGGCCATGAGCGTCAACGACATTGCGGTTCAAGGCGCCCGGCCGCTGTTTTTCCTGGATTACCTGGCCATGGGCCAACTCGACAACGACCGGGCGACGGCGATCATCCAGGGCATCGCCGAGGGGTGCCGGCAGGCCCGGTGTGCGCTCATTGGCGGTGAGACCGCCGAAATGCCCGGGATCTATCGGCCCGGTGAATACGACCTGGCGGGTTTTGCCGTCGGCATTGTCGACAACGCCAAGATCATCGATGGTTCCGCCATTCACGTGGGCGACAAGATTGTCGGGGTGGCCTCCAGCGGATTGCACAGCAACGGCTATTCCCTGGTACGCAAAATTTGTTTCGACCGGTTGAAACTCGATTGCACCTCGCAGGTCGAGGCTCTGGGCGGACGGCTGGGGGACGAGCTGATCAAGCCGACCAAGATCTATTCGGAGACGATCCGCCACCTGACCCGCGATCTGCCGATCCACGGCCTGGCGCACATCACCGGCGGCGGCATCGAGGAAAACCTGCTGCGCATAATTCCGAAAGCCTGCCAGGTCCTGCTGCAGAAACGCAGCTGGGAAACGCCGCCGATTTTCGATTTCCTGCAGGAGGCGGGCGGGATCACCGACGCGGAAATGCTGCGCACGTTCAACAACGGCATCGGCCTGGTGGCGGTGGTTCCCGACGATGCGACCATCGAAGTCCTGTCACGGCTTTCGGCGCTGAACGAAAAAGGCTTCGTCATCGGCGAGGTGGCCGAATGCCGCCAGCAAAACAACCGCTGCCAGTGGACATGAGTCGCCCCCGCCCGAAAGAGGAGAAGACGAAAATTCCGCCGGGCGGCTTCGGGCGCTTCTGGTTGCGATTCCTGGAATGGATCGCCCGGGGTCAGCGGAAGGCCGGTACCTGTCACACCTGAGGGTTTGGTCCACACGGGGCCGGCAGGGTCCCGACGACTGAACAAAATGATCGTTCTCGGAATTGAAACCTCCTGTGATGAGACCGCGGCGGCAGTCGTAGCGGACGGTCGCCGAATCCTGTCCTCGGTGGTTTTCTCCCAGATTGCCGCTCACCGCCCCTACGGCGGGGTCGTGCCCGAACTGGCCTCCCGCAAGCACATCGAGGCCATCGTGCCGGTGGTGCGCCAGGCGCTGAGCGATAGCGGCATCTCGTCGGCGATGCTCGACGCCGTGGCGGCGACACAGGGGCCCGGGTTGATCGGGTCGCTGCTGGTCGGGTTTTCCTTCGCCAAGGCCTATGCAATGGCGCGCGGCATTGCCTGGATCGGTGTCAGCCATCTGGAAGGCCACCTTAATTCCGTCCTCCTTGTGCCGGACCCTCCCGCCTTTCCCTTCACGGCCCTGCTGGTTTCCGGCGGGCACACCAGCATCTATCACGTCACGTCGCCCACCGCTTTCGAGGTTATGGGCCAGACCCGCGACGATGCCGCCGGGGAAGCCTTCGACAAGGTGGCCAAAATGCTCGGCCTGGGCTATCCGGGCGGTGCCGTCATATCGGAACTGGCGCAGGGTGGGGACGCGGGACACATATCATTTCCACGGTCCTATCTCGACCCGGCGAGTCTCGACTTCAGTTTCAGCGGCGTCAAGACGGCTGTCGGCCGGTATATTCAAGACCATTCGCAAGATCTGCCGGCAAGGGTGCCCGACATTGCGGCCGGGTTCCAGGAGGCGGTCGTCGAGGTTCTGGCCGGCAAGGTCATTGCGGCCGCCGTCAGCAGGGGCTGTCGCCGGATTGCCCTCGTCGGAGGTGTGGCGGCCAACGGGCGCTTGCGGCAAAAGGTCACCGCCGATGGCCGCGAAAAGGGAATTTCAGTCTATTGGCCCGCTGCCGACCTCTGCGGCGACAATGCCGCCATGATTGCCGCCGCGGGATACCACCGCTTACAAGGCGGTACCCCATCCGATCTCGATGACGACGTCTACTCGCGCCAGGTTTTTTAGGGGGTGGTTGGGGGAGAAGAGAAGCTGGGAAGCTGTAAGGCTGGGAGGCGGGGAGGCTGGGAAAGTGGAGATTTGGAGTACGGGAATGTTGGAGTGCTGGAAGGCAGGGAAGGTGGGATGTTGGGAAGGTGGGATACCGGGGGGCTGTAGTGCTGGAGGGTGGAAACTGCGGTTGGTGACTCGGCTATGAACCCTGAGCCGGTGCTTCCATTTACAATGCATTGCTTTTCTTTGTGCACTCTTTTCTTGGTGGCAGAAAATCAGAACAGGGCTGAACCCTGAACCTCAAATCGCATTCATCCTTCAACCGTGAACCTTAAACCCATCTGCTATCACACGCCAACGACCGCCCTTTCTACCGCATTCTACCTTCCCCGCCTTCCAACAGGTCCTTTACACCAATAGCAGCTTTCCATCATTCCATTATTCCAACATCCAACATTTCCAAACTCCAACACCCCATCACGCCAACCTCCGCCCTCCCAGCCTCCCAGCTTCCCCGCCTTACAGCCTCCCAGCTTCCCCGCCTTTCTGCACTGGCTTCAGCGGTGCCGTCACCCTGGCGACCATCGGTAGCCCAGATACCGACGTTTCAGGGTCAGGATCCTTGCGACCGAGATGATGGCTTTTTGCCGCATGGCAGTGGAATCCGCCATCTGCCGGATCATTTCGTCGTGCGCGCGTTCGATATCCGGCCCTTTGTGGCAGATCAGGGCCACATCGACACCGGCGGTGAGGGTTTGACGGATTACGGTCCGGATGTCATAGTGCCGTCTGATGGCGCCCATGTCCAGGTCGTCGGTCAGAACGAGCCCATCGTATCCCAAGGCGCGTCGCAGGAGGTCCTCGACGATCACCGGCGAGAGACTGGCCGGCCAGTCGGGATCGATGCGGTCGTAATAGATGTGCGAGAGCATCATTCCGGCCGGCCGTCGGCCGCAGGCCGCGCTGAAAGGGACGAGGTCAACCTGTTGGAGCGTGTCCAGGTCGACGCTTAAGGTCGGCATGTCGTCGTGAGAGTCGAGAACCGTGCGGCCGATACCGGGAAAGTGCTTGGCTACCGCCATGATGTTGCGCCGCTGGAACTGGTCGATCATGTGACACCCGAGCGCCGCCACCCTGAACGGATCGGGGCCGAAACTCCGGGATGCCATGACGCTGGAGATTTCCTGCGGGGCCACGTCGAGTACCGGCGCCATGTTCATGTTGATTCCGGCATCTCTGAGGTCGGTGGCCGCCGTGCGGACAAAACAGGAAACGTCGGCTTCGCTGGTCATTTGCGCGGCACCGGGCAGCTGAGCGAAGGGCTTTTTGAGCCGGGCCACCTGCCCGCCTTCCTGGTCGGTGGCGATCAGCAGGGGCGCCAGGCCGGACTGCCGGGCGCAGAGCTGGATCTGAGAACACAGTTCGCGCAGCTGATCGGGGCCAACGATGTTGCGGGTAAAAAGGATGACTCCGCCGACCTTCAGCCCGCCGATGAGAAAGCGCAGGTCGTCATTGAGGGCCGTGCCGTCGAAGCCGACCATCAGTCGCTGGCCGGCCAGGAGCCGATTATGTGCTTCCGTCAGGTGCATTGTACCTCTACGGGTTACGGGTTAATCGAGTTGATTGAGTTAGTTGGGTTGATTGGGTTTATTGAGTTTATTGGGTTGATTTGGTTAATTGAGTTACGGGTTACGGGTATGTTCGGTGTTCGGTGTTCGGTGTTTGGTGATGCGACCGTAGGGGCGCCACTTGTGGGTGCCCGGTCGACTTAAATTTCAAGCAGCTCCGCTGCGTTTCATAAATTTTTCCCCAGAAAAATTTATTGCAACCAAGACCATGAGAGAAACGCTCGCATTTTATGCCCTGAAACTGCCGCTGATTTTCACCTTGATCATCGTCGGATTGACGCTGGATTTTTTCGTTCAGCTGCCTTACCGCATTATGTGCACAGTGGACCGCCTGCGGGGCAAGCGCTATTAAGGCATTTCTTTTGTCGGTGAACGAAAGATGTAGGTTTCCGGCCGGCAGGGCCCGATAGCGACTTCCGGCGCGGTCAGGTGAACAACCAGATCAAAACGGGTATCGACAATGCCGCCAGCACCATGAGTCCGGGCAATGTGAGGTAGGGGGCATACCAGGCCGCCCGTGAGCGGCGGGCCTTTTTCACCTCGGTCAGAAAGAGGTTGCCGAGAATGACAGCGGCCAGGAGCGGGGCGGCCAGCGTCAAAAGGTTTTTCAGCACGTCCATGTCAGTTCGTCCAAATAAAAATAGTCCTTGCCGTCCAGGTTGATACCTGTTAAAAAATTGAATTTAGTCATAATTTGTCGGGTGCTGCGGTTGAGGTGCCGGAGCGTCACTCCGTATCGCCTGTTCCCTTTTCCGACCGGGCCGTCGGGAAACAATATTACCGGCATGCTTAGCAGGAGCCGAATGCCGCTCGCGAGGGTTAGTGAAAGCTGGGTTGAAAGTAACGCCTGTTCTCTAACACTGTCATTGGTACGCCTGGCAGGAGTCGAACCTGCGACCTACGGATTAGAAGTCCGTTGCTCTATCCAGCTGAGCTACAGGCGCACAAGTTGAGAGGGTGGTTAACACAAGAATTTTGTGAAGTCTACAAGAAAAAATGATGGCCACACGAGGCGTTCGCATCCGGTATTACCTGCGTAACCTGCCGATATGCCAAATTAAAAATTATGTCTGGTCCGGAGAGTCGGGTGACCGGGAACTCGATCTCGATCTCGATACTATCGATTCGAACATCATTGCTTTCAGGCTGAACCCATGAGCACGCCCAAAAAAAACAAATCGACTGCCGGTTCGCAAGTGAAGGAGACCCTTCCGCCGATCGATAACAGGCAGAAAACATCTGCAGCCTCGTCTGCGTCCGACAAGTCGCTGATCAAGTATGATCCGCTGCAGCGGTATCTGACTGAAATCAGCCGCTACCGTCTGTTGACCCGCGATGAGGAAAAAGAGTTCGGCATGCGGGTTCAAAAATACGGCGATCGCGAGGCTGCGTATGCGCTGGTAACCTCCAACCTGCGCCTGGTCGTTAAAATCGCCTTGGAATTTCAAAGGGTTTGGATGCAGAACCTGCTCGATCTGATCCAGGAGGGCAATATCGGCCTGATGCAGGCGGTGCGCAAATTCGATCCCTACAAAAACGTCAAGTTCTCTTACTACGCCTCGTTCTGGATCAAGGCCTACATCCTGAAATTTATCATGGACAATTGGCGCCTAGTGAAAATCGGGACCACCCAGGGTCAGCGCAAGCTATTTTTCAAACTGAAAAAGGAAAAACAGCGGCTCGTCGACGAAGGGTTCGATCCCAAGCCCAAACTGCTGTCCGAGCGGTTGGGGGTGTCAGAGAAAGAAATTGTCGACATGGATCAGCGTCTCGACGGCTGGGACCTGTCGCTCGATGCGCCCTTCAAGGACGATTCGGACACCGAACGAATCGAATTTCTCAGCACCGCCACCGAATCGATCGAAGACAAAGTCGCCAAAAAAGAGATCGAAGCCCTGCTGCACAACAAGATCGCCGAGTTTCGGAAAAAGATGACCCGGCGCGAAAAAGAGATATTCGACCTGCGTATCTTTTCCGACAATCCGGTGACCTTGCAGGAAATCGGCGATCGATATGGAATATCCCGTGAGCGGGTGCGGCAGGTGGAAAAAAATATCGTCAAGAAAATGCGGGAGTTTTTTAAAAACGAAATCCCCGACTTTGCGGCTTACACGGAAGAGAGCCCCGCGGAGTAATCCGGAAACGATCGCAAGGATAGGCCTCATTTCAGAAGCCGGTGCTGGCCGGCCTGCCGAGGGTTAATATTTAGGGTTGCCGTGCCGCCGCGCCACGGTTTTATTGGCGTGAGGGGGCAAGGGCCGACCCCGGTGATGAACCGCGGACAGGGGGATCAGTCGCACGATTAACATTTACACGACATGGGCTTGGATTTCATGCGACCATCACAGCGCTTGATTGCGGCCGTTGCGGCCGCAGCGGTTTTTTGGGGGTGTGCGTCCATTGACGGCGCCGGGCGCAAGGCGTCCGTCGACCGCCCGGAAAACGCCTATTTTTATTACACCGAAGCCCGGTTGGCCCAACAGAAAGGGGAGCGGGAACAAGCCGCCCTGCTTCTCAAGCAGGCCATCGAGCGCGACCCGGCTTCCGTTTATTTGAAAAGGGAACTGGCGGTCGAGTACGTTCAGCAGAAGGACCTGGCGAATGCCCTGGCGGTGCTCGAGGAAATTCTGAGCAGCCACCCCGATGACATCGAGGCCCTGATTATCTACGGCCACATCAAGCAAGCCCAAAACCAGTTGGATCAAGCCAGCCAAACGTATGAAAAGGTCATCGCGCTCGACAAGAGCCAACAGGAGACCTATCTGCTTCTGGGTGGCATCTACCTGCAGCAGGGACGCGATGACGATGCCCGGCGGGTTTTCACGGAATTGGTCGGTAACTTTCCCGATGCCTATACCGGTCATTTTTTCCTCGGCAAACTCTACGGCCGGCAGGGCCAGAAGGAAAAGGCCGCGAACGAGTTCAAAAAAGCCCTTGAAATCGAACCGACGCTCCTCGAGCCGCGTTTCGAGCTGATCGATCTCTACCGCAGCGATGGCAAATCCGACGTCGTCATTCGGATCTATGAAGACATTCTGAAGAACAATCCCTTGAATATCCGCGCCTCCCTCGAACTCGGCCTGATTTACTGGAAAGAAGGTCGGCGCCGGGACGCCGAAACACTTTTCCTGGAAATGGGCCGCCGCAGCACGAGCGAGTTCGATGTCATCCTGAAGGTGATCCAGACCTATCTGGAGCCGGACCGCTACCAGGATGCCATTATCGTCATCCAGGGGCTTTTAAAGGGCGCGCCGGACAACCCCGATCTGAATCATCTGGCCGGGATCGCCCACTACGGCCTCAAGCAAAACGACAAAGCGCTGACGCATTTCCTGAAGGTGACGCCCCAGTCCCGCTTCTACCCGGATGCGGTCGTCCACATCGCTTTTCTCTACCGTGACGGAGGTGAAACCGGCAAGGCCGTCGAGCTGCTCGAAAAGTCCGTGGCGGAGAATCCCGCCAATGCCGAATTCCGTTACTACCTGGGCACTTTTTACGAGGAAGCCGAAGACTATGACCGCGCGGTGGAGATGCTGGGTCAGGCCGTCCGGCTCGAACCGGAAGAAACCAAGTACCTGTTTCGGCTGGGCGTGGCCTATGATAAATGGGGCCGGAAGGAAGAGTCGATCGAAACGATGAAATCGGTCATCCGTCTCGATCCGCAGGATGCCAGCGCCCTCAACTATCTCGGTTACACGTATGCAGACCTCGGGCAAAACCTCGCCGAGGCCGAACGCCTGATCCAGGAGGCCTTGAAGGTCAAACCGGACGACGGGTACATCACCGACAGCCTGGGCTGGGTCTATTACAAGATGGGCGACTATGCACGCGCGCTCACGGTCCTGAAACGTGCCGTCGAGCTGGTTCCCGAAGACCCGGTGATACGGGAGCACCTCGGGGATGCCTATGCGAAGGCCAACGACCCGAAAAATGCCCTGCAGTCGTACAAGCACGCATTAAAGCTCGGCCACAAGGACCGGGCCGCCATCGAAGAAAAGATCAGGCAGCTCAAATAGCCACCATGCCACCCGCTGCACTCAGCCGGCTCTGCGCCACCGGTGTTTTTCTGCTGTTCGCCCTATCGGCCTGCTCCACCTTGAAGCGGATGCCAACCGCGGAAGAAACGGCGGCGCGCCTCGAAGCCGAGGCGGTATTAGAGCACCTGGTGCAGGCCAACGCGTCCCTTTCCACCTTCAAAGGCCTCGGGCGCATCAAGCGCTGGGGGGCGAGCGAGCAGCCCTCGACCCAGAGGGTGGCGTGGGTGGCAGCAGCGCCCGACAAGCTCGGCCTCGTGGTCCTGGCCACCGGTCGACCGGTGGTGCGCGTGGCCGCCGACGGCCGGTTCGTCTACCTGGTGGATCTTCTGGACCCGGTTCACTCCTACACGAAAAAACGCACAGCCGATGCCAGCCTCGCCCGCCTGATCCGCATTCCCGTCAGCGTCACCGACATCGTCGCCATCCTGGCCGGCCGCCCGCCGGTCCCGGATCACGCGCGCGCATTTCTGCAGAAAGACGGGCAGACCGGACTCCGGCTCCTGATGCTGGAAAATCGGTGGCACATGGTCGCAAAGGTTTATCTTGGGCCCGATCAAGAAGAAATCCGCCGGCTGGAGGTCTTCGGGGCGGACGGAAAATTAAATTACCGGGTTGAATTCGAGGAGATGCAAACCGTTCAGGGCTACCGTGTTCCCCTGCGGCTGCTGCTGACCGATGACGCCGGCAACGGCGTGCAGCTGGAGATCGAACAATACCTGGCCAACCCGCCGGTTACCGCAGCAATGTTCGTTATCCCGCCGCCCGACTCTGCTTCCCCGTAATGTCCATTGATTTTGGGCAGGAGGATAAACCGTGATCGCCGAAATCCTTGCCACCGGAGATGAAATCCGCAGCGGAGCGGTCGTGGACAGCAACTCGGCTTTTATTGCCAGAGGGCTCGAAGCTGAAGGGATCGTCGTTATCCGGCACACCTGCGTCGGTGATGACCGCGACGGACTGGCGGCGGTTTTAAAAGAGATGGCCGGCCGGTCGGAGTTGGCCGTGGTCACCGGCGGCCTCGGCCCCAAGGCCGACGACCTTACGGCCGAAGCCGCCGCGCTTGCGGCCGGGGTGGCATTGGAGCCCAATTCCGAGGCGCGGGCCTCGATGGAGGCTTTTTTTCGGAAGCGCCGGCGCCTTTTCAGCCCGTCGAACTTAAAACAGGCCCTTTTGCCGCACCGGGCGGTTTGCATCCCCAACCCGGTCGGCACAGCGCCCGGGTTCATGATCCAACTGGGACGGTGTGCGGTCTTTTTTCTACCCGGCGTGCCGCACGAAATGCGTCACATGCTGGCGCAGGCCGTCGTGCCGATGATCCGCCGCCGCCTGGGTCGGTTTGGGGCCGGGGACGGCCGCTTGACCGTCACCACTTTCGGGCTGCCGGAAGCGGCTGTGGGCGAGAAGATGATCGGCTTTGACCGCGTTTTTCCGGAGCTGCGTCTGGGATTGTGCGCCGATTTTCCCGAGATCCAGGTGCGGGTCAGCGCCCCGGGCAGGGAGGCCGCTGCCGCCGCCGAAACGCTCGGGTTGGCGCAAGAGTGGATCGAGGCGCGCCTGGCGCCCCATGTGCTGTCCTGTGCGGGCGAATCCCTGGCGGAAGTGCTCGGCGGCCTGCTGCGGCGGGAACAGGCCACGCTGGCGCTGGCCGAAAGCTGCAGCGGGGGCCTGATGGCCGACCTGCTGACCGATGTTTCCGGCAGTTCCGATTATTTTCTTTTTTCCGGTGTGACTTACTCCAACCACGCCAAAATCGAGGTTCTCGGGGTGCAGCGCCAGACGATCGAAAGCTTCGGAGCCGTGCACGAGGAAACGGCGGCCGAAATGGCCGTCGGCGCCCGGCGGGTGGCCGGCGCGACCTACGGCCTTGCGACCACCGGCATCGCCGGGCCGACCGGCGGCACGCCCGAAAAGCCGGTCGGCACGGTCTGCATCGGCCTGGCCGGACCTTTCGGCACCGAGTCGCGGCGCTACCACTTTTCCTTCGACAGTCGCCGCATGCACAAAAAGATCTTCGCCTACACCGCCATGAACCTTTTGCGGCGACGGCTGAATAAATTTTTCTGAGAAAAAATTTATGAAACGCAGCGGAGCTGCTTGAAATTCAAGAAAATAAACTCAACAAACCCAACAACTTAATTAACCCCGATCCCGCAAACCCGCACCCCGTACCTCACAACTCAATCAGCCCAATCAACCCCATTAACCCAATCAACCCAACTCCCTCAATTCACCCGGCCGCCGTCGACCCGCAGCAGTCTTTCCCCATGCTTCTTCAGGTAGTTTACCAGCGGGCTGAAGCCGTCGCGCCGGCGGGCGTGCCTTTTGCGGAAAATTTCTTCCATCGACAGGTGCGGATCGCGGCCGGGTGACCGCAGGTAGCGGCGCAAGGCTTCCAGGCGCGACACCAGGTCCTTCTCCATCTGGTGGCGGAGAATTTCCCTGGACTGCAGTATCTTCACTTTCATGGCCGCGGGCGGTTTTTCGCCCTTGTACTTCAAGTGCTTGTAGTCGATTCTAAGGGTGATCAGGTCGGCGAGAATGCTTTCGTACGTGGGACCCAGGCACAATACCTCCGGCACCAGGTCCCCGAAGTGGGTGACGCCGAGGATGTCCTTGCCCTGCGACCAGTAGCTGTCCAGAAACTCGTGTTCGAGGTCCTTGTAGTTTTGCAGCGGCATGTACATCCGCCGCAGGTGCATCAGGACTTTCTGCGCTTTTTGCTTGTGCCCGCCGATGATGACCGAACCGCCGACCTCGCCCCGTTTGGTCCCCTTGGTCCACGGCGCCCCGGTGATGCCGAAGTCGTTGAACACCGGTATCAGCAAAATGGCCGACAAGGTGTTGATGGCCAGCGCGTAGCCGGCCGACGGTCCGCCGACATTGTAGGAGGCCGTCAGCAGCTGGTGGTGAATGGTGTAGTGGTCCAGGAAATCACCCAGCAGGCGCGACATGCTCACCTTCGGCAGCAGGTCCTGCAGGTAATTCTTGACCATCGTCAGGGCTTCCTGGGCCGATTGTTGGGTCATCTTGACCGCCATGTCGAGTTCCGCCGCGCCGGGCGACGCCGTGGAAACCGCGCCGGTGACGATCACTTTTTCCGGCCCGAGGTTGTAGGTCAGGCTGGTGGCGATCGGTAGCAGGACCCCGGTCACATCGCTGGCGCCGACCCCGATGATGAAGCCCACCTGCGGTTCCTGGCTCAGCTCGGCTTCGAGGAACTGATCGAGCTGCACCTTGCCTTTTTTAACGGGGCTCTGGGAAATCTCCTGACGGGCCGAATTCAGGTGCGACGGCATCAGAGGGTAGGCGTTGACATCCTCGATGGTGTGCAGCAGGGCGATGATCTTGTCGTACTGGGTGACAAAGCCGTCGGGGTCGTCCTTGACCGCCGCCCGGATCTCCGCTGGCGCATTGACCGCCTCCAGGATGCCGACCAGCGTTTTGAAATTGAATTTGATGAAGTTGGCCAGGCTGTCCCTGTCTTTTAGGGCCAGGCTGCGCAGCCGCAGCAGGACTTCGAACTCGGTGCTGCGCAGGGAGCGCGCCTTTTCGATGAAGGCGGTGTATTCGGCCGGCGTGTTGCAGAGCGACTGCGCGGCATCCAGGATGGCGTCGACGTCGAGCCCTTCGGCCAGGGGCACGTTCCCGAGGGATTCGCGGATGATGTTGGTGATGTCCTTGTTTCTCAAGTTTCCCGACACGTCCATGACCTTCAGCCGTTTGGAGCGGATCAGGGCGGGGTCGAGAATGTCGAGCCGGTTGGTGGTCAGGACGGTGAAAACCCGGTTGAACGGAATCTCGCCGTCGACGATGTTCAGGAATTTGTTGGTCAGCTTGTCGGAAGGCGATCCGCCGGAGGGACTGCGTTTGGGCGCCAGCGAATCGCCCTCGTCGAAAAACACCACGGTCGGGGCGATCATCTTGGCGATGTCGTAGAGTTTTTCGAGGTTTTCGATGGCCCCGTCGATGGGATTGGCCGGCTCCTGGAGCATGCTGGGGCTGGCCGAAATGTCGTGAATGTCCTTGTTCTCGCTCAACCAGGTGCGGGCCAGAAAGGTTTTGCCGCTGCCGGGCGGGCCGTTCAAAACGACGCCCTTCTCCTCGCTCACGCCGTAATGCAGGCAGTTGTTGGCCATTTCGGAAAAGACGTTTTTAACCTCGCCGACATAGGCCTCCCACTTGACGTGGCGGTCCATGCGCCCAACGACCTTGCCGAACAGGTCGCCGTAGGAATTTCTGGCCACCAGTTCGAACGCTTCGCGCACCAGAAGCGGGTCATCCAGGTATTCGGGGGTAAAATCGCCTTTGATGGCGATGATCGAATCGATAAGCTTGCGCACGTAGGAGGGAATGATCTTAAGGGTTCGTTCCTCGAAAACGACGTAGAGCTTGGCGACCGCCCGGTCGAGTTCTTCGGGGTCGATGCAGACGGTCTTGCCGTTGCAGCGGAGGTCTGCGGCTTTACCGCAGCGGATGTCGTGCCGCAGGAGTTCCAGGCGCACGACCTCTTTGAGGTTGGTGGGAGTTTTCCAGAAATCGGCGATGTGAATGATGCGGCCCTTTTCCACGAAACGCCGGTAGATGGTCGGGTCGAAGCGCTCGGGCTGATCGGTCGTGGCGATCAGCAGGCAGTCCCGGCGGCCGTTGATGATTTCATCCAGGATGATGTTGGCGGTGTCGATCAAGGTCCGCTGCTGCCGTTCCAGGCCGGATTGCCGGCCGTCGGCTTTCCCGAAGGCGCTGTGGGCTTCTTCGATATGCCGGATGGCGGTTTTGCGAGGATCGCCGAGGGCTTTCTTGAAGTAATTCCCGGGCTCGCCGGCCAGGGCGGTTTGATAGTCGTTGGGCGTGACCATGGAGTAATCGACCATCTGGCCCTGTTCCTGCAAATCAGAAAGGCCTTTGCCGATCCGGCGCTTGAAAATCCAGCGCACGATCGGGATGGCGGCCAGCCGCCGGTAGAACCTGATTTTTTTGCGCCGCGAGATCTCCATGGAAAGCTCCGGGTCGATTTCCTCGATCGTTTTCCAGAAAGGCTGCGCGGCCAGGAGTTCTTCCTTCTTCTGCTTCAGGTCGATTTCGGGCAGGATGTCGTTGGAGAAAATCACCCTTTCGATGATCTCGTTGACCGTCGAGGACTTGCCGCTGCCGCTCGGGCCGTCAATCAGCAGCAGGGGGGCCTTGGGCACCAGGGGATCGGAAATGTACTCCTTACGGATGTGGGCGCGGTAGATTTTTTCGAACAGCGTGCGCAATTCCTCCGGAACGTGCACGTCGGTGAGTTCGCGGTCCAGCAGCGACAGCAGGTAGATGTAATCCTTGAAGGATATTTCTTTTTCAAGGATTTTGTTCCAGGCCTCCTGCGGGTTGGTCTGGCCGGAAATTTCGAAACGCTTCTGCCAGTCGGTGAGGATATCCTGGTCTTTGAGGACGGTCAGTTTTTTCTTGGGGGCGGCTTTGAAGAGGCTCAGAAGCATCCCCAGCGCCCGGTTGAAAATGTCCGACGGCGGCCGGTACTGGTTCAGGCGGGCCCGCATGAACACCATGATTTCGTACGGCCACGAGGCCACCAGTTCTTCGATCTCGCGGATTCTCTCCGCCGGGAGCCGGATGTACCTGATTTCCTTGGTCAGCCTGCGGGGCATGCTACGGCTCCTGCCGCTGAGCGGTTTTCGGCGCCGGCGCAGCGGGCGGAATGGTCAGCGCCGGCGAGCCCTGGGTATTTTGAATGACGATGGTCTGCTGGTCGCCCTGGTTTTTTTCGTAGGCCGCAGCCCATTTTTGCTGGGTCAGAAACTCGAACAGGGCCACGTCGGTCGAGCCGTCGGTTTTTCCGAGGGCGCTCTGAAGCGACTGGATGCTTTCCAGGTAGGCGGCGTAGAGTTTGCGGATGCGGCTGGCTTCCTGGTCGGCGGCATAGTTTTCGGCCTCTGCGATCAGCTCGCGCCGTTTCTTCTCTTCGGTGGCTTCCACCAGTTTGTCGCCGAAACGGGTATCCTTGAGAACGAAGCTGACGACCTCGATGCCGTATTTTTCCTCGAGAGTCCGTCCGCCTTCATTGATCGGGCGCTCCTTCAAGGCGGTGAAGATCGTTTCCTTGATGCTTTCCCGGTCGCTGATCAACTCGTTGACCCGCTGGGCCTGCAGGTTGTCTTTGACGATGCCGTCGTAGTCCGCCTGCAGC
>JBAPWQ010000091.1:0-20025 GCA_049283795.1 Desulfobacterales bacterium
GTCTTCTCCTTCACCAGCGCCTCGAGGCTGCGAGTGTAGGTTTCGAGCTGCCGCTTCATGACGATTTTGTCCCGCACCCGCTTCAGGGCGATTTCCAGGGCCTCCACGTTAATCGGTTTGGTGATGAAATCGGTGGCTTCGAACTTCAGGCTCTTTATCGCCAGATCCATGTCGCCGTGCCCGGTGATCATTACCACCTCGGCTTCGGGGTTGTGGCGCTTTATTTGCTGAAGCAATTCGATGCCGTCCATGCCGGGCATCTTGATATCGGTCATGACGATCGGCGGATCGAGCTGCCGGAACATATCGATGGCCCGCTCACCGTTTTCGGCCGCGTGGACCGCGTAGCCCATATCTGCAATCGATAAGCTGAGCACCTCGCGGATGTCCTCTTCATCGTCCACGAGCAAGATCGGCCATTTACTTCTGGTCTCGTTGGTCATGCGGTCAGCCCTGCGCCGGTCTTTGGTCCGGCCGGCTTCTGCTGTTGTGGGCGGTCAGCGGCTGTCGTGGCTATCCGACCGGGGGCAATAGGAAAGGTCACGTAAAAAATGGCGCCCTCATCCTCGCGCGAAGCAGCCTTGATATCGCCACCGCAGTCCTTGACGATCCCATAGCTGATGGACAGCCCCAGGCCGGTCCCTTTGCCGACCTGCTTGGTGGTGAAGAAGGGTTCGAAGAGTTTGTCTTCAATATTCTTGGGAATACCCCCCCCGGTGTCACGCACTTCGGCGATGACGTTGCGGTCGTCCTGCCAGGTTTTAAGGGTGATCTTCTTTTCCCCCGTTTCGCTTCCGGCGGCAAATTTTTCCTCGATCGCATCGCGGGCGTTCAGCAGCAGATTGATAAACACCTGCTCCAGCCGGCCGGGGTCCGCCAGAATCCCGGGCAGGGTGCCGTCGATCTCCCACACGACGTCGATCCCCCGCACCTTTAACTGCTGGCTGAAAATGTCGAAGGCGCTCTTCAACACATCGTTCAGTTGGACTTTCTCCAGGGCCAAATCCGATTTACGTGCGAACTGGCGCATGTGATTGATGATGTTGGCCGCCCGATCGACGTTTTTGTCCACTTTGTTGAGCATCGACTGCAGGACTTGCGTGTCCAGGTCTTCACCCTTGCTGATTTTTCTCACGAAGAAGCTGCTGGCGGTCTTGATCACCGAGAGCGGCTGGTTCAGCTCGTGGGCGATACCGGTTGCCATCTCTCCCAGAGTGGCCATCTTGCTGGCTTGGATCAGCTGCTGCTCGGCTTCGAGGCGCTTGGTGATATCGCTGGTGGTGATCAGCAGGACTTTCTTGCCGGGAAATTCCGAGGGCGAGATCCGGATGTTGACAAAAAGAACTTTATCGCCCTTGCCCCGGTGCCTGACCTGGTTCAGCATCGTCGAAAACCGCAGCCGGCGCCGGTATTTCTCCTTGTTCTTCTCCGCAAACAGCTCCAGAAAAGAAGTTCCTAGTATTTCGTCTCTTGTAAAAGCGTAGTCGGTGGTGACGCTTTCGTTGCAATCCAGAATTTCAAGCGTGTCGTAGTCGAGCAAAAAGACGGGGTTGGGAATATTGTTGAATATTTCGTGGTATTTGCTCTCCGATTTCTTCAGCTCTTTTTCCAGCGATTTACGTTCGGTGATGTCAAGACTCATCTCCATCGCGGCCACGACCCGGCCATCGGCATCGAAAATCGGCGAGGTGCGAAAAATCCAGTGCGCTTCGGTGCCGTCTTTGTTGACGCCGGATTCTTCGCCGTAGTGCGGCAACCCGTCGATGAAAGTGGGCTCGACCGGGCAATTGGTACATTTCCGGTCCTGTCCCTTATACGCCTTATAGCAGTGATCGCCGACCCGCGGATCGAAGCGCTCGGCAAATTCCTGATTGAACCGCATGAGCCGGTAGTCGCGGTCCTGCACCGTGATCATGCAGGGAGCGCGCTCGAACAGGGTCTGGTATTCATCGCGCTGCTTGTTAAGTTCGGCCTGTTTTTCCTGAATCTCGCTGCCCATCTGATTGATGGCCGCCGCCAACTGCCCCATCTCGTCGGCCTGGTCGATGGTGACCTTGGAGTTCAGGTCTCCCCTGGCGATTTGCTGCGTTCCGTCGATCAGCTGTTTTACCGGTTGACTGACGAATTTCAAGACGATGATGAAAATGATGGTGGAGGTCAGCAGAAACAGCACCATCGCCAGCCCGATGACCCCTTTTTCCGCCGTCAGGATCTCGTTGTCGGTTTCCCGCAGCGAGACCACGACATCGAGGGCGCCCAGTATTTTTTTGTCTTCCGGGTGGACGTGACAGGCATCGGTGGCACATCCCGGTTCGTTGCGGATGGGGCTGATGATCCCGAGCAGCCGGTAGCCCCTGCTCGAGGTGAAGATCCGGATCCGCTCGCTGACCTTCAGGTCGGTCGGCGGCGGTTCTGTGCGGTGACAGATATCGCAGGCTTCGGCCTTGATGTTGGTCGTACGGTCGACCTCCGCGGTCTGGTTTGAAAACTTGATCTCTCCGGCCTTGTTGTAGATGCGGATATTTTCGATCTCCTTTTGACGCGCGATGTTGTTGATGATCTGATTGATGTCGTCGCGGGAATTGAGCATCATCGAGTAGTGCAGGCCGAGTTTGGTGGTCGTGGTCAACCGGTCGGTCCCCTGGACGATTTCGTCCATGAGCTTTTCTTTCTGGTAATCGATATTGAAGTACGCCCAGGTGGAGATCGACAGCAACAGCGTCAGGCCCACGGTCAGGATGAGCTTCGTGACCAGTCGATGGTGAAAATATTTGATGGGATTGATCATTTGGATCCACCGCACCACTGTCGCCCGAACCGGGCCCTGCCCTCGATCGGCCGGGATGGTCCCCGGCCCTTGCAATCAAGCGTGGACGGGCTCGGGCTGACGCAGTTTCTGCCGGAAGCCGTCCGTAACGGCCAGATTCAACTCCAGCCGCACCTCCTGCTCGGAAAGGCCCAGCGCCAGTCCCAGCAGCTGCGGCAGGTAGAGAACGGACACCGCGAGATTTTCGCCGCTTAACTTCGAAATCTTGCCCTGGTACGCTTCAAGGTTCATCTGGCACATGGGACAGACCGTTACGATGGCATCGGCGCCTTTGGCTTGCGACAGGATCGATCGGACCAGTTCCATGCCGACCGCCATTTTGGTGTTCATGTGCGACGCCCCGCAGCACTTGCCGCCCATGTCCCAGTGATGGACCGCCGCGCCGGCGGCTTCCAGGAGCGGAGTCATCGACCGCGGGGCTTCCGGATCATCGAAAACCGCGTAGGGCCTCAAGCACTGGCAGCCGTAATAGGCGGCGATCGAGATCCCGGCGAGGCTTCGGTTCGCTTTCCCGGCGATCACACCCGGGCCGATGTCCCGCACGATCACTTCCAGCAGGTGCCGCACTCGAATCTGTCCCGCGTACTGCAGGCCTTCCACCGCAAGGACCGCATTGATACGATCCAAAAGCGCGGCATCGCGCTTCACTTTTTCTTCGACGGCCTTGAGATTGAGATAGCAGGCGCTGCACGGCACCAGCATTTCTTTTGTTCCGCCGATCTTCTCCGCCAACGCCAGGTTGCGGGCCGGCAGGGTCAGCGCCAAAAGCCGGCTGGTCGCTTCGGCGGCGCTGGCCCCGCAGCAGGTCCAGCCCTCGATCTCGATCAGTTCGGCCCCGACGGCCGCCAGGAAAGCGCGGGTGGACAGGTCGTATTCACGGGCCGATCCTTCGAGGGAACAGCCGGGATAGTACACATATTTCATGGGGCCTCCTCCAGTTCCGCGGCCTTTTGGAACAGCGCCGCGAGGGTGCCATCGCCTTTGGAGGGAATCTGCAAATGGACCTTTCCCTTCAGCATCAGCTTTACGCCCAGCGCCGCAAACCGCAGCGGCAGCAAAGGATTTTTCATGGCGTTGAAGTACAGGGTCATGAATTCCATCTCCCTGACCCGGCCATGGCGCCGCACGCTTTCCAGAAAGCTTTTGTAGAAAAGCAGGCTCTGCCGGTGACGGGCCAGGCCTTCGCGCGCGGCCATCTGCTTGAGCGCGCCCATGGCTTCTGTCAGCGGCAGCCCGCGCGGGCACCGCAGGGCGCAATAGTAACAGGAAGAGCACAGGGTGAAGGTCCGGCTCTGAAAGATCTCATCTTTCTGCCCGGCCAGGACCAGCCGCCAAAGCCGTCGGGGGGTGACATCCATCGCAAATTCGTTGGGGCAGGACCCCGTGCAGGTGCCGCACTGGATGCAGGCCTGCACCATCTCGCGCACCGGCGCCAACCCGTCTGGTCCCGCCTCGTCCGAAAAGCAGATTTCCCCATTTACCGTCGTCGTCATGTTGACTCCCCTAAAAAGCGCTCGTGATTAAATCGGTTGTGTCATTTGAGCCAGTTGAGTCTATTGAGTCAGTTGAGTCGGTTAAGTCGGTTGAGTCAGTTATTGAGTTTATTGGGTTTGTTGAGTGAATTATCAATTTTATCAAATGACGCTCAATCCTTAAGACTGCCTCGATGCATCAAAATGACGTGCCGGAGCCCGGATAGGCGGTTGCTGTCGGTGGCTGACTGTCTGAAGCCGTCTACGGACTCTTGGACCGGACCCGATGCCACACACTTCAAAGCCACAACCTTGAAGCTGGATCAGACCTCATTTTTCAATCACGGGCCTGGTCCGGTCTTAGAGACCGTTGGCGGCGAGTTTCAGCCGCCGTCTGCAACCGTTTATCCGGGTGGAGACTCCCACCCTTCACCTTTTCTCACCCTTCCTCTCACCCTTAAAGCAGCGCCGCGTCGATGACGGCCAGCATCTGCTCCTGCCGCAAATCCTCCACAACCGCGGCCTTGTTCGGGCAGGCGGCGGCGCAGGTTCCGCATCCCTGGCACATGAGCGGGTTCACGACCACCTTCTGCCGATCGATATCCAGCATGCGGGCGCCATAGGGACAGGCCTCGATGCACCTTTCGCACAGGCTGCAGAGGCTGTGATGAACCCGTGCCAGAATTCTGCCGGACGGCAGGTTCTTGCGGCTCAGAAGTCTCAAAGAGCGCTGGGCCGCGGCTTCGGCAGTGGCGATCGTTTCGGTGATCGAGCGCGGCGAGTGCGCCAGACCGCAGGCAAAGACCCCCTCCTTGAGTGCATCGACCGGACGCCACTTCGACTCGGCTTCCTGGAAGAACCCATCCGTGTCACGGTCGATTCCGTAGGCGGCGGCCAGGTCCGGTGGAAGATTCGGGACCACGCCGGTGGCCAGAACCAGGAGATCGGTGCTGATCTCGATCTCCCGGCCGATAATCGGCTCGAAGACGCTCACCGTTACGGCGCCATTATCGACCGCGACCCGCGGTTTGTTTCCGCGACTGTATTGGATGAATCCGATGTCGCTTTTGCGCGCGCGGGTGTAGTAGGTTTCCATGAAGCCATAGGTCATCATGTCGCGATACAGGACATATATGGCGATCTTCGGGTTCAGCTCCTTCATCTGCAGGGCGTGTTTGAGGGCCGACCCGCAGCACACCCGGCTGCAGTAATTGCGGGGTTCTTCACGCGAGTCGACGCACTGGATCATGACCACGGTGTCGAGGGTCCGCGGGTCGATGCTTCCGTCGACCAGCTTCTGCTCCAGGTCCTTCTGCGTGACGATGACCGGGCTGGTGCCGAAGCCGTAGGATGTCGTGCGGGCCTCGTCGCCGCCGGTGGCCAGGATCGTGACACCGTGCTCGAGGGTCTCGACCGTACCCCCGGAATTTTCAATGGTGCTGTAAAACTGCCCCACCTGCCCGTAGGCGGCCAACACCCGGCTGCCGCTGCGCACCGACACCAGGGGATGTTTTTCCACCTTCTGAATGGTTTCAGTCAGCAAGGCCGGGATCGGCTGCCCTTCCAGGGTCTGCTTGAGCCAGTTCAGATTGCCGCCGAGCCGATCGGCCTTCTCGGTGATCTCTACCGGGAAACCGTGATCGGCGATCGCCAGAGCCGCCGTCATCCCCGCGATACCCCCGCCCACCACCAATGCGCGTTGCTGAACCGGCACCGACACTGTTGGTGAGGGATCGATGCGCTTTAAGCGGGCGAGTCCCATTTCCAGGACTGAACGCAGCCGTTTTACAGAGGCACCGCCCTGCGGCCCGGACTGCAAGACCTCGGCGGCCTGCGGCATATTCAGCGAGCGGATATCCACCACGTCCATCAAAGACGGATGCAGACCGACCGCTCGCGCCAGCTCCCGGAGCTTGCGGGCATACACATACGGCAGGCAGGCACCGATCAGGAGCCGATTCGGCCGGCGGTTTTCCACCCGTTCGAGCAGGTTATTCCACCCCTCGGCCGTGCAGGTGCGGTCGATGACCTCCACCCCCACGACCAGTGGATCGGCGGCCACCTGCCGTTTGAGTTCGTCTATCACCGGGGCTTCCGCCAGGGTCTTGTCGCAGGAACAAATAGTCACCAGAATCCTGGGCACTTCCCGCGCAACGTCCCTGAATTCCTTTGCGGCTTCCGGCTCCGGGGCCAGCCCGCCGCCGGCGCCGTGGATGGTGCGCGAGGCCGCCAGCGCGGCAGCCGACGCCTGAGTCACGGATTCGCCGATGTCCTTCAACCCCGCAAAAGATCCGCCTAGAAAAACCCCTTTGCGCGTCGTCCGGGTAAGAGAAAACGGCACCGTCTGTCCAAAGCCCCACTTGTTCAGCGGGAGGTCGAGCATCTCGGCCAATGCCCCCGAACCGGCCGCCGGTCGCTGCCCGACGGCCAGGACCACCATGTCTTGGCGGGATTCATGCAAGCGACCACCGGTGTCGACATATCGAATGATCAGATCGCCGCTGCTCTCATCATATTCCACCGAATGAACCCGTCCCCTTTCGAAACCGACACCGCCCTGGCTCTCCGCGCGATCGCGATAGCGTTGGAACGGTTTTCCGAAAGTGCGCATGTCCATGTAAAAGATGGTGGTCTGCAGGGCGCCACCGGTTTTCTCGCGGGCCAGCACAGCTTCCTTGATGGCAATCATGCAGCAGACATTGGAGCAGAAATCGGCATCGGATTGCAGATCGCGCGAGCCGACACACTGCACCCAGGCCACCTTCCGAACCGGCCGCTCGTCGCCGGGGCGCACCAGGCGTCCGCCGCTGGGGCCGGTGCCGCTGAAGATCCTTTCGAACTCCAGACTGGTAACAACCCCCGGCAGCACGCCGTAGCCGAAGGTATTCCTGCCGCGCGACGGTTCGTAATAGGAAGTCCCGCCGCAGAGAACCACGGCCCCGACGGTCAATCGCCGACCGCGGGCGACCTCAAGGTCTTCGTAGATGCGCAGGACCATGGGAATAAGCTTGTCGGGCTCGAAGGGCTTGATCAGATACTCGAGCGCACCTATTTTCATGGCCTCGACGGCGGTTTCGACCGTGGCATAGGCCGTCATCATGACCACACACAATTCGGGACAAGATTCCCTGGCTTTTTTCAGCAACTCGACCCCGTCCATGCCGGGCATTTTGATGTCCGTCAGCAGGAGGTGATACGGACCGTCGGCCAACAGCTTCAGGGCCTCGTCGCCGGATTCGGCCATATCGACTGAAAAGCCCTCTTCTTTGAGCCACTCCTTCAAGGAGTCCCGCACGATCAGTTCGTCGTCCACCACCAGAATTCGGAATTTCTTGCGTTCCTGCTCTAAAATCCGGATGGCGCCGGTCGGGCACACTTCCTCGCAGGCACCACAGCGGGTACAGGCACTGAAATCGATCACATACGGGTTCGGTATGGCATGGGGCACCGGCAGGTAAATGGCCTTGCGGCCGGCCATTCCAGAGTTGAACGCATCCGGGACCGTCACCGGACAAACCGGCGTGCAGGCGCCGCATCCGAGGCACAGTGCCGGATCCACCCAGCTCGGTTTCTGGCGTAGGGTCACATCAAAATGGCCGGCTTCGCCTGAAACAGATATCAGTTCGGTGGACAGCAGGATCTCGATGTTCTCATGAAAAAGTCCCTTGCGCAGGCAGTATTGGGACGAAGCGTCGCGATCGACCAGGGGCAGCATCTTGCACATGCCGCAGTGATCCGAGGGAAATTGATAATCCAGCTGGCTGAGAATCCCGCCGATGTGCGGCGCGCGGTCGATCAGCGTGACGCCGTAGCCTGTTTCGGCCAGGTCCAGCGCGGCGCGAATGCCGCCGATGCCGGCCCCAACGACTAAGGCGCTTCCGATTTTTCGCGGCATAAAACCTCCAGGGGCCCGTAGGGCCCGGTTGGCCAGTTAGCCCGTTAACCTGTTAGCCGGTTAGTCCGTTTGCCCGTTTGCCGGTTTAGCCCGTTGGGCCGTTGAACTCGTTGTGCCTATTGAACCTCAATGTCATAAACTTAAAGAATTCCTTTGAAAGTCCTCCTTTGAAAAAGGGGGATTTAGGGGGATTTTAAATGTTCACAAGAAATCCCCCCTGGCCCCCCTTTTTCAAAGAGGGGAATATTTGACCTTAAGTTAATGGCATTGTATTGAACCTTTTGAAATGGTTACTTCTGTTGAGGCCGCATGAACTGTCGCCGGTTAACCGGGCTGCCTGCTCGGAGATCGATGTTTGTGAGACCCCATCCGGCTAACCGGCAAACGGGCTAACCGGTTAACTTATTTCACTTAATCCCGACCACCTCGTTGAATTCGTTCTCCCTGAACTCAGACAGCGGCGGTTTCTCGTCGACGCTGCGTCCCGCGGCGTAATCGAAGGCCTGCTGTGTGCGCTGGGCAACCGTCCGAAACAGCTCCATCACCGGAATGTCGTTGGGGCAGGCATTGGAACACTGGCCGCAGCCCACGCAGGCCGTGCTCATGTGCGCCAGGCGGGTCAGGTGGTAAAACACCGTGTCGGTCGGCATCTTTATCATCCCTTTGCGCTGCGCCCATTGCAGATACTGGATCGGTTCGTGGTTGAAGACATCGGTCACAAAGACGCATTCCTTGCAGTAGCACACCGGACAGGCCACCCGGCAGTTGTAGCAATTGACGCAGCCGGCCAGGTAGGTGGTCAGCCCCTCCAGGTCCTGCACGGCTTGACCGGTCGCGCTGAACATCTCGTCGCGACAAGCGCTGCGCCGGGCCACCAGGTCGGCCACGGCCTTTTCGCGGTGATCCTCGGTCGCAGCCGGCGGCAATTCCAGCCGGTTCAGCAGATCGCGCCCTCTTTCACTTTGAGACTGCAGCAGGAGGTGGTCGTCGACGTCCACGCCCAGCAGTCCGATGACGACATCGGCGCCTTCGGCCACCGGATATTCGCACGCCCGGCAGGCCGGGGCGATATCGATCCCTTCTTTGGTCGCGGTATGGCCGGCCAGGGCGTTGCGGCAGAAATCAAGGCTCGTCGGCGCGGCGTCGTCCCCGACCAGGCGGAGGTAATCCGAATTTCGGAAGGCCCCCAGGCAGTCGATTCCCAGGATAATCATCTCTTCCAGGCGCCCCTGCTTCAATTTGACCAACTCGATAAAGGCGCGGATTTCGCAAGGTCGCAAGACAACGGTCACTGTTGCGCCGACCGGTTTGCGTGAGAGCTTCGAGACCACCTTGGCGGCGTTCATCGGAAACACCGGCGCCAGCGGATCAATCGCCTCCAGGCGGTCCGGATCCGTGATCAGCATCGGCATCACCATCTGCTTCATGGGCAACCGGCCGGGAACAAGAAGGGCCGAGATGTCGTCGAGGCGCAGAATCGATCCTAGTAATTGCCTCACAGCCCCTAAAATGTCCCGATCTTTCACCGCGATCTTCGCTGAAGCCGTCATATTTTCTTCCTTTTGTTTTTTTGCTTTCTTTCTCTTTTGCTTTTCTTTTTTTTGTTTTTTTTGCTTTTTTTGCTTAAATTACCATCTTCAGCTTTGCCTGGGACGGACCGAGTGTTCTCACCTGGGCCACCAGCTCGCGCATGGTTTCGGCAAACTGGATGCCGTCGCTGGCGCCGATCCAGGTCAGCCTGAGCCGTTCGGGTTCGAAACCGAACTGCGGCAGGATCTCCTTGAGCAGTTTAATCCGGCGCCGGGCCTTGAAGTTGCCGTTGATGTAGTGGCAATCCCCGGGATGGCACCCGCTGACCAGCACGCCGTCGGCCCCTTCCAGCAGCGCCTTGATGATGTACTGGGGATCGACCATACCGGTGCACATCACCCGGATCATCCGGACGTTGCGCGGATAGCTCTGCCGGGAGGTGCCGGCCAGATCGGCGGCAGTGTAAGTACACCAGTTACACACGAAAGCAATGATGGTTGGTTCGAAATCGGACATAGGTGGCTCCTCTTTTCCGGTTGACCGGGTGGCAACGGGCAAACGAGCTAACTGATTTATTGCCCCACCTTTGCGATGGCATCCATGATACCGTCAATTTCCGCAAAGATCTGTTCACTCTTGAAGTGCCGGCTGCGGGCGGCATCGCTCGGGCAAAAGCCGGAGCAGCTCCCGCAGCCCTTGCACACCGCCGGGTTCACTTCGGACACGCCCAGCCGCTCGTTGAATTCGATCGCCCCGTAGGGGCAGAGGCCGATGCAGACCTGGCAGCCGATGCAGATATCCGGATCGATCCACGAAATGGTGGGTGGCACTTCGACCTTCCCGCGCGTGGCCAGGGACAGGGCCTTGGCCGCCGCGCCCGAGGCCTGGGAAACCGTGTCCGGAATGTCCATCGGCTTCTGGCAGCAGCCAGCCAGGAAAACTCCGTCGGTGGCCGTGTTCAACGGCCCCAGCTTGGGGTGTTCTTCCAGGAAGAATCCATCGGCGCCCTGGTTGACCCCGAAAACCCGTCCCACGTCGCCGGCGTCGTGGCGGGCCTCCATGGCGGTGCACAGCACAACCATATCCACCGGCACCCGCACCCGTCGGCCCAGCAGGGTGTCTTCACCGATGGCGATCAGTTTGCCCTGTTCTTCGGGTCGCATGGCCCGGTCGGTGATTTCCGCCACTTTGCCGCGAATGAAAATCGTGCCCTCTTCCTGGCAGCGGCGATAGAACTCCTCGTAGCCTTCGCCGAAACAGCGCATGTCGATGTAAAAATCATACACGTTGGTGTCGTGGCCGACTTTCTCCTTGATGAGATGCGTATATTTCAAGGCATACATGCAGCACACCCGTGAACAGTACTCGTGGTAGTTTACATCCCGGCTGCCAATGCAGTGCAGCAGGGCCACACTCCGCGGCGGGCGTGTCAGCGCCCCGTTTTCGTCGTGGATCAGGATCTTGCCCCCCGTGGGCCCGGTGGCGTTGCTCAGCCGTTCGAACTCCAGGGCCGTAAAGACGTTGGGATAGACCCCGTAGCCGAAGGGTTTCATCGGGGTCGGATCCATGACATCGTATCCCGTGGCCAGGATGATGCTGCCCACCTTGACCTGGACCTCCTGCTCGACCATGCCGTGGTCGATGGCCACCGCCTCGCAGGCCTGCACACATTCCATACACTCGCAGCAGGTGCCGCAGTTCAAGCAGCGACCGGCCTCGCGGCGGGCATCGGCTTCCGTGAAACTGCGGTCGACCTCGTCAAAAGAGGACCGCCTTGCGGCGGCTTCCATATGGCGGGAGTGCACCCGCATTTCCGGGCCGATGTTCCGGGGGATGTCCGCCCAATTAGTTCCGGGCGGCGGGCTGAGCGCCATTTCGGCGGCATAAGCATTGAGGTTTTCCCCGTTGATGAAGCGCTCGATCGCCGCCACCGCCTTGTGACCGGCCGCCACCGCCTCGATCACCGAGGCCGGACCGGAGACCGCATCGCCGGCCGCAAACACCTGCGGAATCGAGGTCTGCAGGGTGTGCGGTTGAACCCGGATCGTGCCGCGCCGGGTGGGCTCGAGTCCGGACCCGTCGCCCGCCCAGTTGAGATCGATCCGCTGGCCGATAGCCGGCAGGACCGCATCGCACGCCACCACAAATTCGGAACCTTTGACCGGCACGGGTCGGCGTCGTCCGCTGGCATCCGGCGGACCCAGTTCCGTACGAATACACTCGAATCCGGTCACGCGCCCCTCTTTGCCGAGAATCCGCGCCGGGGCGGTCAGGTAGTGAATCTGGACGCCCTCGGCCAGCGCATCCTCGATTTCTTCCGCGTAGGCCGGCATCTCCTCACGGCTGCGCCGGTATACGATCGTCACCGATTTGCTCCCCAAGCGCCGGGCCACGCGGGCTGCATCGACCGCTACGTTGCCGCCGCCGACAACCACAACCCGGTCGCCGGGATGCCGACGGGACCCCAAATTGACCTCCCGCAGGAATTCAACGGCGTTGATCACCCCCTTGAATTCGTCTTCCCCCGCGATGCCGGTGGCAAGGCCGAGATGGGCGCCGATGGCCAGAAAGACGGCGTCGAACCCCTGCTGCTCGAGGTCCGCCAAGGTGAAATCGCGTCCGAGCCGCTTTCCGGTCTGAACCGCAATCCCGTGGCGCAGGAGATGCTCGATCTCACGATCCAGGATGTCGGGCGGCAGGCGATAGTCCGGTATGCCGACCCGCAGCATGCCGCCCAGAACATCGAGCGCCTCGAAAACAGTGATCTGATATCCCTTGAGCCTCAGGTAGTAGGCCACCGTCAACCCGGCCGGGCCGGAACCGACCACCGCAATCTTCTCCTTGCGGTCGGCGATATCCGGCAGCGGCAGTTCGGCCAGATCGACCTGGTCCGCGGCGAAACGCTTCAGGTCCCGGATGGCAACCGCCGTGTCGATCTCCGCCCGCCGACATTGTGTCTCACAAGGGTGCGGACACACCCGTCCCAGGACACCGGGCAGCGGCAGCCGCTCCATGATCAGCTGCACGGCTTGCCGGTATTTGCCTTGGCCAATCAGTTGGACGTAGCCTTGAACGTTGATGCCGGCCGGACAGGTCGTCACGCAGGGCGCACGGTCTTTTTTTTCGATGTTGAAGGTGATCGGAATGGCTTGAGGAAAAGCCCTGCCGATGGCCTTTCGCTCTCCCAAGCCCACATCCCATTCATTGGGCAAAGCGACCGGACAGACCTTGGCGCATTCACCGCAGCCGGTGCAGATGCCCTCCTTGACGTAGCGCGGCTTTCTGCGGATGGTGACGGTGAAGTTGCCGATGTAACCGGAAACCTCCTTGACCTCACTGCAGGACAATAGTTCGATGTTCGCATTTTGGGCCACTTCGACCATTTTGGGCGTGCCGATGCAGGCGGCGCAGTCGAGGGTGGGAAAGGTCTTGTCGAACTGGAGCATGTGACCGCCGATGGTGGTGTCTTTTTCCACCAGATACACCTTGTGCCCGGAATTGCCGATATCGATCGCGGCCTGCATTCCGGCGATCCCCCCACCGACGACCAGCATATCGGGATAGACGTCAGCTTCACGGGTTTCGAGGCTCTCATGATAATTGACCCGGTTGATGGCCGCGGCCGCCAGGCTTTTGGCCTTGGCGGTGGCTTCGTCTTCGTTTTCGGTGACCCAGGATACCTGCTCCCGGACCGAGGCCATTTGAAAATAATAGGGGTTCAACCCGGCGCGCTGACAGGCCGCCATGAAAGTTTTGCCGTGCAGCCGCGGAGAACAGGAAGCCACCACGACCCGGTTGAGGCCAAAGTCGCGGATGTCTTTTTCGATCATGGCCTGCCCCGGATCGGAACACATGAATTTGTAATCGCGGGCGACGACGACATTTTGCAGATCACGCGCAAAGGCGGCCACCTCTTCGACCCGCACCCTGTAAGCAATGTTGATCCCGCAATGGCAAATATAAAATCCTGTTTTTACTGGCATAAAAACCCCTTTAGCGTTCGATGGGCCGCCCTCGCGACTGAAGAAAGGGTCATCTTTTCATACTGGAAAATGTCGGCGGGAAGCGATTCGCCGGCAGGCAACTCCCACGCTACACTTGCTCCTCTAAGGCCCACGTCTCGGGCGAGCCGGTCAGGGTCCGCACCACCCGCAGCAGTTCTTCGGCTTCGGGCGGCTTCAGGATAAAGGCTTCCGGTTCGGGCAAAGCACCGCCGACGGGATAATTTTTCAGGCCGTGGTAGTGAAAGAAGGTGTTCCGATCGAGCGAGGACAGCATGACGACCGGAATGGCCTTTAATTTTTCGTCCGTTTTGAGAAGCCGGTACAGCAGGGATTGACGGTCGCGGTAGTGCATCATGTTCAATATGATAAGATCCGGCACCTCGGCGATGATCTCTTTTAGCGGCGCGGCGCCGCACTCCGCAATGACGGTATGGAAACCGCAGGTGTGCAGCAGATTGCACAAAAAAATCTGCATCTCCGGCTCGTCGTCGACGACAAGAATCTTTTTTTTTCCCGTTCCCGGAGACAAGAGACACCTCTTTGCCATGCAAAAGCGAAATGAAACCCCACATCCGAAAAAGTTGCACCGTCGCCTGAGGTTAAGCACGCGGCGTGCCATTGCCGCAGGATTCCTTATTTTTAATGTGATTTCAATTACTTGATTTCACAAATCCCCGATCGCACCGCAGGGGAAACCGACTGGAAATGTTGCAATGAATGCAACACTTCTGCTAACTGAAACGGGATCAAAGGCAAGACTGAAGGGATGTCTAGAGCGTTGCAACACTGTTGCGCAACATATGTTTCAATAGCTGGGGTGTGCAGGGTCGCGCGGGATCGGAACGGGCCGGTTGAAATCGTGCGGTTCAGGCGGGACGAAGATCAAATTTTTTAATCTTGCGCCACAGGGTTGTGCGGTCAATCCCCATCTCGGCGGCGGCCTTACCGCGGTTCCAGCCGTGTTTCCTGAGCACCGCCAGCAGGCGTGCCTGTTCGCGGTCGCCCGCGGCGGCGTCGTTCGGAGAGCCTGGCAACCGACCTTCCGCTGAAGCGGGCCGGCGCTTCAAGAGGTAATCGGGCAGGTGTCCCGGTTCGATAAACTCCCCACGGCAGATGATCAGGGCATGCTCGAGGATATTTTCCAGCTCCCGCACGTTACCCGGAAAGGAATAGTTGAGCAGGACCTGCAGGGCGTCTTCGGAGATGCCGACATGGTGATTGCCGCGGATCGCGGCCAGTTTGCGCAGAATATGATGGATCAGCAGGGGCAGGTCGGTGGTGCGGTCCTTGAGGTCCGGCACCTCGATCCGGAAAACATTGAGCCGGTAGAAGAGGTCCTCGCGAAAGAGCCTGCGGGCCACCAGCGCCGCCAGGTCCCGGTTGGAGGCCGAGATGATCCGCACATCGACTTTGCGGGTGTGGCGGCTGCCGAGCGGGTAGAACTCCCTGTCCTCCAGCACCCGCAGCAGCTTGGCCTGCAGCGCCAGCGGCAGGTCGCCGATTTCGTCCAGAAAAATCGTCCCGCCGTCGGCTTCGTTGAACCGCCCCGGCTTGTCGCGATCCGCTCCGGTGAAGGCCCCTTTCACGTAGCCGAACATCTCCGACTCGAGCAGGTTGTCGGGGATGGCGGCGCAATTCACTTTTACGAACGGTTTGAGCGCCCGCCGGCTGACCGCGCGGATGATTTTGGCCAAAAGGTCCTTTCCGGTGCCGGTCGAGCCCTCGATGAGAATGGTGGCATCGGTAGCCGCCACCACCCCCACGGTCTCGAAGATCCGCTGCATGGCCGGGTCTTTCCCGATCATGTCCTGAAAGGTGTAGCGCTCCCGGATGGCCTGATCGAGCTGCCTGACGAGCGTCAGGTCGTGGAAGGTCGCCAGCCCGCCGATGATGGTGCCCTTTTCATTGCGCAGGGCCATGTAATTGGCCCGGATCGGAATGGTCTCTCCGCCTCTGGTGGCCATTTTCCCGCGCCGGCTGCTGCGGCTGGCGCCGTTGGCGATCGACTCCTTGAGCAGGCACTCGTCCTGGGCCGCCGCCCCTTCGAATATCGCCGCACACGGATTTCCGATGACCTGTCGCCGGTCGAAACCGGAGATTTTTTCGGCTTCGCGGTTGAAAAAGGTGACATAGCCGCCGCGATTGACGGTAAAAATGCCGACATCCAGGTTGTCCAGAATGAGCTTCAGGCTGCGTTCTTCATAGTGAATGCGGTTGACCAGATCGGCGATCGGGGTGTGGTCCTGCAAAATTGTCAGACAGCCGGCGATGTTGCGCTGCTCATCGTAGATGGGAGTCGCCAGCCGCGTCAGCAGGCGCTTGGTATGCTCTTCATTCAATATCTCCACATCGGGTTCGTCGGTGGCCGGATCGCCGTTACGCCTGAGCAGGCACTGCACCATGCACGGAACGCCGGTGAACACCTCCCGGCAATCCTGTCCGAGAACCTCGTTCTCGCGCAGGCCCATCAACGCCTGGGCGCTGTAGTTCATGGCGGTTATCCGGTGGTCGCCATCGACCGTGAAGGCCCCGATGTTCAGCTCGTCAAGCAACTGGAGCCACTGGTCGCAGCGGATGGTGGCGCCACTCGGTTGAATCGGCTTCAGGCCCGTGCCACTCATCGAGTCACCATCTCGCAAGAGATAGAATCCATCGCGCTCATTGTTTCTCCGGACCGGCATACGGCAGGCTGATCACAAAAGTGGTCCCGACCCCTTCCCGGCTCTCGAGGGTGATGGTTCCCTTGTGGTGCGCGACGATGCCGAACACTGTTGAAAGCCCCAGCCCGACCCCGTAGCCTTCTTTCTTGGTCGTGAAAAACGGCTCAAAGATGTGCGGCTGGTCGGCGGGCGCAATTCCCTGGCCGGTGTCCTTCACCGCTATCCTCACCGTTTTTTTGTCTGCATCGGCGCCGACCGTCAAATCGAGACGGCCGCCCTCCGGCATGGCATCGATGCCGTTGAAGATCAGGTTGATGATGCATTGCTGCAGCTGGTTATAATCTCCCCGGACCGGCGGAAGTCCCGGTGACACGTCCACCGTAAGTTGGATGTTGCTCAGTTCGAGTTTGTGCTGGCTCAGAATGACGCAACGCTCGATCAACTCGACCGGGTTGACCGCGGTGAAGGCCGCTGGCGACTTGCGTGAAAAGGTCAGCAGGCTGGAGATGATCTGCGAACAGCGACCGGTTTCGTTTTCGACGACCGTGAGATAGCGCTTGAACTTTTCATGGTGTTTGGCATCCAGCGCGCCGCGCTCGATGATGCGCATCATCAGCCGGATATAGTTCAAAATCCCCGACAGGGGATTGTTGATCTCGTGCACCACGCTGGCCGCCAGCCGTCCCAGGGACATCATCTTGTCCTGGTGCAGGATGCGGGCCTGGTCGGCAATCTCGCGTTCGAGCTTGCGGATCTCCCGCAGATCCCTGATGAAGCACACCAGGCCGTCTTCTTGTCCCTGGTCCAGCAGCACCGCAGCCGATACTTGAACCGGGATGCGGCGGTCGGCGGCGCCGAGCAGCGTGGTTTCGAAAAGGGTCAGCCGATTTTTACCGCCATAGGCGCCGCCCGCCAGGGCTTTTTGCAGCCGGCGCTCTTCTTCCTCCGGAAAGAATTGCGCCAGCAGCTTGCTTCCGATCACATCTTCCCGGCCGTAGCCGGAAATCGACTCCATGTTGCGATTGAACGTGACCACCGTCCCGCTCCGATCGCAGGCCAGGATGCCGTCCATCGAGCTGTCGATCAGGTTTCGCTGGAAGGTGATGTTTTTGACGAGCTGCTGACTGGTTTCGGCCTTTTCCTTCTCCAGCAGACCGGTGTAATCGGCCAGGTGTTTGCGGGAGGTATAGCGCTCGCGCGCCCGCTTCAGGGCCAGGTGCAGGGCTTCGTCGTTGATCGGCTTGGTGATGAAATCCGAGGCGTCGAGCTGAAGCGCGCGAATAGCCAGTTCCATCTCGCCGAAGGCGGTGGCCACGATCACCTCGATCTCAGGCTGCCGCTGCTTGAGGGATTCGAGCACCTGCAGGCCGTCGATCCCCGGCATGCGAATGTCGGTGATCACGATCTGCGGCAGAAATGCTTCACAGCGCTCGAGTCCGGTGGCGCCATCGGCCGCCGCGAGCACATCGTAGCCGGCATCCGAGAGCGCCACCGTCATGACATCGCGGATATCCTCCTCATCGTCGATCAGTACGATTTTCCAGGGGGAGATCTCGGACATTGACTGCGCTCCTGAACAAAACGGGACTGAATCGATTGCCGGCTGATTCCCCATACGCGAGGTGAGCCGTCAGCCGACCGTTAGCACATACGGGCTGTAAACGAAAGAAGTGTTTACCGGATCAGGCAGTGTCCGACCCGTTTTTGGGCCACTGCTTGCAGACGGCGCATCTGGGCGCCGGTAATGGCCGGCTCGGCAGGCTGGAAAAAGGCGGGATCTAACAGACGCTGGTTTTGAAAGGATTGCAGCACGTAGCGATCGGCACCCTCGATCAGATGGGCGATAGCGGCGATGACGTCCTCGTCGATGATCGGGCGGACGCAGGTGGTCCTGAATTCATAAGCCGGGGCCGAGGTCATGACGATACCAATGCTCTCCCGAATGGCCGCCTGGACGTCATCGGCCAGAAATACCGGGGCATAGCGGCTGGGGTCGGCCTTGATGTCCATCGCCACATAATCGATCAGGCCCTCGGCCAACAGGCGCTGCAGGACGCGGGGCCGGCTGCCGTTGGTGTCCAGCTTGACCTCGAAACCAAGGTCTTTGACGGCCCGGCAGACGGCGGCCAGATCGGCCTGCAGGGTGGGTTCGCCGCCGGAGATGACCACGCCCTCCAAAAACGAGCGCCGCGCCGCGAGGAAGGCATAAAACTGCTCCAGGGTATGCGGCGGCTCGGCGGCCGGCAGTCCGTGCGCCAATTCCGGATTGTGGCAGTAAGGGCAATGGAAGTTGCACCCGCTCGAAAACAACACGCAACCGATGCGACCGGGAAAGTCGATGAACGAATTTTTCTGCAGTCCGCCGATGATCACGCGGTCAGATGCTGCCGGCAGTCGGTCGGGATGAAGCGCTTGCCAACCAGCACGGCCGGGGGGGGCGATTCCGGGACCCCACCCAACTCCCGGTTTTCGGGCGGTTCGGTGCAAAAGGTTCTGCGCTGCCTGAACTCGGCCTGTTTGCCGTCGTTCCACTGCTTGATCGGCCGCAGGTACCCGACCACCCGCGAATAGACCTCGGTGGCCGCCTGGCAGGCCGGGCAGACATCCTGCCGGCCGTTCAGGTAGCCGTGCGAGGGGCAGACGCTGAAGGTCGGGGTCAGGGTGTAATACGGCAGGCGGTAGCCGGAGGCGATCTTGCGGATCAACCGCTTGAGCACCGCCGTGTCCGTGACCTGCTCGGCCAGGTAGATGTGCAGCACGGTGCCGCCGGTGTAGCGAGTCTGAAGGTCGTCCTGCAGCCGCAGGGTTTCGAACAGATCGTCGGTGTAGTTGACCGGCAGCTGGGTGGAATTGGTGTAATACGGCACGGCGCCGCCGCGCAAATCCTCTTCATTGGCACAGATGATGCCGGGACACCGTTGCTTGTCCAGCATCGCCAGCCGGTAGGAAGTGCCTTCGGCCGGGGTGGCCTCCAGGTTGAAGATATCGCCGGTTTCCTCCTGGATTTCGGCCAGGCGGCCGCGGATAAAATCCATTACTTCCAGCGCAAAGGCCTGCCCGTCCGCCGTCGCAATGTCCCGGCCCAAAAAGTTCAGGCAGGCCTCGTTCATCCCGATGACGCCGACGGTCGAAAAATGGTTTTTCCAGTAGAGGCCGCTGGCGTTCTTGACCTCGCGCAGATAGAACTTGGTGTAAGGATAGAGGTTGTTTTCGGTGAAGCGCTCCAGGATCTTACGTTTGATGCCCAGGCTTTCGATCGCCAGTTGCAGCACGTGCTGCAGCCGTTCGAAGAAACCGGCCTTGGTTTCGGCCGTGTGCCCGATCCGGGGTAAATTGATGGTCACCACGCCGATCGAGCCGGTCAGCGGGTTGGCGCCGAAGAGCCCGCCGCCGCGCTTGAGCAGTTCGCGGTTGTCCAGCCGCAGCCGGCAGCTCATCGAGCGCGCGTCATCCGGCGACATGTCCGAGTTGACGAAGTTTGAAAAATAAGGAATGCCATACTTGCCCGTAATCTTCCAGATGGGCTCCAGGTTGGGGTTGTCCCAGTCGAAATCGGCGGTGATGTTGTAGGTCGGGATCGGAAAGGTGAAGACCCGCCCCCTGGCATCACCCGCCATCATCACTTCGGCAAAGGCCC
>JBAPWQ010000092.1:0-10193 GCA_049283795.1 Desulfobacterales bacterium
AAGCAGAAAAGAAACTCCGCGCAACTATACAAGGCTTTAGGATAACGGTTTTGGCAAGGCCAGAGGGAGGCGGCTGCTAGTGTGATCCGCCAACGACCGACACCAGCAGACTAAATCTTTATCTTGAAGCCGTGCGCCTTTGCGGTGAGCAGTTCTCCTGCAGGCAAGGAGTGTAAAGCCGCCATGAGCATATCGAATCTCGACCGCCTGTTCGCCCCCCGGTCGCTGGCCGTGGTTGGCGCCAGCGACCGCCGGGGCACCATCGGCGCCGCCGTGATGCAAAACCTGACCGAAGGCGGCTTTGCGGGCACCGTCTATCCGGTCAATCCGCGTCATCCCACGGTGGCGGGCCTAAAAGCGTTTCCCGCCATAACCGGCCTGCCGGAACCCGTCGATCTGGTCGTCATCGCCGTTCCGATCCAAATGGTCCCCGACCTGATCGCCGAGTGCGCCGCGACCCGCGTGGGCGGCGCGGTCATCATTTCCGCCGGCGGCAAGGAGACCGGTGAGCAGGGCCGCGAAATGGAGCAGGCCATTGCCGCGGCCGCAAAGGACAGCGGGCTGCGCATCGTCGGCCCCAACTGCCTGGGCGTCATCAACACACGCGCCAACCTGAACGCCTCTTTCGCGGCGCAGATGCCGCTGCCGGGCAGCATGGCCTTCATTTCACAGAGCGGGGCCGTCTGCGGGGCCGTGCTGGACCTTTCCATCAAGGAACACATCGGCTTGAGCTACTTCGTGAGCCTGGGCTCGATGCTGGACGTCAATTTCGGCGATGTGATCGACTACCTGGGCAACGACCCGCAGGTCGGCAGCATCGTGATGTACATGGAAAGCCTGACGCGCCATCGCAGCTTCATGAGCGCGGCCCGCGCCGTGGCGCGCATCAAGCCGATCATCGTGCTGAAAGCCGGCCGCACCCGCGCCGGCGCGGCCGCCGCCGCTTCCCACACCGGCGCCCTGGCCGGTGAAGATGCCGTTTATGATGCGGCTTTCAATCGCTCCGGCATCGTGCGCGTCCGGACCTTCGAGGAACTCTTCGACTGCGCCGAACTCCTGGCCAAGCAACCCAAAACCATGGGTCCGGGCCTGGCGATCGTCACCAATGCGGGCGGCCCGGGCGTGATGGCCACCGATGCCCTGGCCGACTACGGCTTCGAGCCGGTGCCCCTGTCCACTGAGACCATCGCCAAGCTCGACGCCGTCCTGCCACCGCACTGGAGCCGGTCCAACCCGATCGACATCCTGGGCGATGCCGCCGTGAAAGAATACCGGCAGGTGGTCGCCGTCTGCGAGGAAGCCCCGGAGGTCAACGGCCTGCTGGTCATCCTGGCCCCGCAGGCCATGATCGATCCGGTCGAGGTGGCCGAAGCCATCTGCGAGCAGGTCGCGGACCGAGCGTTTCCGGTTCTCACCTCCTGGATCGGCGGGCCGCTGGCCGAACGCGGCCGCACGATATTTCACCGCGCCGGCATCCCCACTTTCGACACTCCCGAAAGGGCGGTACGGGCTTTCACCAACTTGTGGCGCTACGCCTGCAACATCGAGCTTCTGCAGCAGGTCCCCTCCGGCCTGCCGCGCCGGATCGAGGTCGATCACCAGAGGGCCGCCTCGTCCATCCATCAGGCGCTCGAACGCAAGATGCCGGTCATGACCGAAATCGAGGCCAAGGCCCTGCTGGCGGCCTATGGCATTCCGGTCAACCGGACCGAGGTCGCCTTCTCGGCCGAGGAAGCCGTCCGCAAGGCCGAACAGATGGGGTATCCGGTCGTATTGAAAATCTACTCGCGCGAGATCAGTCACAAGACCGAAGCCGGAGGAGTGGCGCTCGACTTGAAGAGCGGCGCGGAAGTCCGCGAGGCCTATTCACAAATCATTCAAAATGCCATGACCTATGGGGCGACCGGCGGAACCGAGGGGACTACGGTGCAGCCGATGCTGCCGCCGCCGCTGGTCGAGTTGATCCTGGGCGCCAAGAAGGATCCGGATTTCGGCCCCGTGGTTCTCTTCGGGATGGGCGGCATCCTGACCGAGGTGATCCGCGATCGCGCCCTCGCCCTGCCGCCGCTGAACCGGCTTTTGGCCCGGCGCCTGATCGAGGAGACCAAGGTCTACCGAATCCTGAAGGGCTTTCGCAGTCAACCGGCCGCCAACCTGGAACTGCTGGAAGAAATCCTGATCCGGCTGGCCCGCCTGATCACCGATTTCGTGGAAATCGAGGAACTCGACATCAACCCGCTCTTCGTCACCGGTGACAGCTTCCTGGCCGTGGACGCGCGTGTGAGCCTGAAGCGCGCCGAGGTCCGGGCGCCGACCCACCTGGTCATCAGCCCCTATCCCGACCAGTACGAAACGCAGGCGGTCACCCGCGGGCTGATCAAGCTCTTCATCCGTCCGATCCGCCCCGAAGACGCGCCGCTGATGGCCGAACTGTTCGATTCTTTGACGACCCGCAGCATCTACCAGCGCTTCTTCGCTCCCATGAAGCGTCTGTCCGGCAGCATGCTGGCCCGGTTTACCCAGATCGACTACGACCGCGAGATCGCCCTGGTTGCCTTCCGTGAAGAGAAGCGCCAAGAGCAGATGCTGGGCGTCGCGCGTCTCATCCTCGAGCACAACCTCAAAGATGCCGAATTTTCGGTGCTGGTCGGTGACGCCTGGCAGGGGAAAGGGGTCGGCGCCGAACTGCTCAAAAACAGCCTGCGCATCGCCCGGGAGCGGGGAATCGAAAACATCTGGGGCCTCGTGCTCACTGAAAATATCCAGATGCTGACCCTGGCCCGGAATTTGGGTTTCACGATCCGCCCGGTGCCGGAGTCGAACACCTTCGACTTGAGAATCGACCTGACAAAAGTCGGACCGCTGTGAGCGACTTATCTCGGGAGGAGATGCCCATGAAACTTCTGGTCGGCTACGACGGGTCCAATAGCGCCCTGGCGGCAATCGAATTGACGATACGCCACGCCAAGGCCTTTCGGGCCGAAAAAGTCTATCTCGTCCGCTCCATGGAAGGCGGCCAGCATGTGACGCGCAAGGAGTTTGAAGTCGCCGAACACGAACTCGGGCGGGTCAACCGCGCCTTCGCCGACGAGAACATCCCGTCCGAAACCCGTTTACTGGTGCGCGGCTGCCGACCGGGCGAAGACCTGGTGCAGTTTGCCGATGACAACGGCGTCGATGAGATCCTCATCGGCGTGCGCCGCCGATCGAAGGTCGGCAAACTGGTGTTCGGTTCCACCGCCCAATACGTGATCCTGAACGCCACCTGTCCGGTGACAAGCGTGAAGTGATGGCGATGAACGACATCCTGGAAACCATACGCGTGCTTGTCGTCGATGACGAAGAGCGTTTCCGGACCACGCTGCTCAAAATCCTGAAGGCCAAGGGAATCCAAGCGGCGGCCGCACCCGACGGCGCCGCGGCCTTGGCGGAAATCGAGCGCTGTGCCTACGATGTCGTCTTGCTGGATGTCAAGATGCCCGGCATGGACGGCATCGAAGTTCTCCGGAACCTGCGCGAGCGGGGATGTCCGGCCGAGGTCATCATCCTCAGCGGGCACGCCGCGGTCGACACGGCCATGGCGATCGTGCGGCACGGCGCATTCGACTACCTGCTCAAGCCCTGTGACATCGAAGACTTGATCGACAAGATCCACGCGGCTTACGATCGCAAGGCGGGGACGGTTCTGCACTGACGCAGCCACCCGCTCAGGCCGTTTCCTTTTCCGTCGCCAGCTTCTCCAGGCACAGCTGGTAATCCCCGTTTAAAAAGCATTCGGACAGCATCGTAACGCTGGCTTCGCTTTGCATCAGCATGTCCATCTGCCGCGTGAACTGAAGGAGCCGGCCGAGGTGGTCGAGGGCCTCTTCGATCGCCGCGGCCGGGTGCTTCTGAAAGCGCGCCCTCACAACGTCCGCCTTGGTATCCACGATAAAACCGAGCGCCTGCAGCACCTTGGCGATACCGCGCGAGCGGCGACCGCGGCGCACATCGTCGGCGGCGCCGCCCTTGAAGTGAAAGTTGATGTAGTTCTTGTTGACCGTCAGGCCGCTGTAGGCGTCGACCACGCTGTAGTGATACCCCACCCGCGAGCTGAAATTGACGTACTTGTCGGATATGATGGCATAGCTCTTGTCACCGAAGCGCTCCAGAGCGATGTTGGTCGGCGTCAGCATCTGCTCGCTCATCACCGACATGAACCCCTTGATATTGACCGGTCGCGGTCCGACGGCCGCCACGTCCTCACGCAAAAGCCCCTTCAGCAGCGCCTTGAAAGGCGCCGAAGCGATTTGTTCCGGGGTGACGCTGCGGGCTTGCGCCGGCACATCCGTCAGCCCGCCACCCAGATCGATGATGTGCAGGTCCAGCGGCAGGCACACATCCAGCTTGAAGGACAGGCGCCCGACGTCCGATGCCAGGCTGCTGAACTCGAAGATGGCGCGGTAGGAGAATTCGTGCGCCAGGCGCATGATGTCGTGGATCGTCCGGCAGTTGCGGGGGTGAAAGGCCTCGGATTTCGGATCGATCAGGTTCAGGGGCACGATGTAATCGGCGACCTTCCGCAACCGCTCAAAGACCGGCGAGTCCTTCATGAAGTCGCCTTTCTGCATCTTGACATCGAGCAGCTCCGGGACCTGGCCGGCATACACCCGCCCGGAATAGGCGTCGACCGTCACCTCCATGCCCGGGGCGATGAGCTTCGTGGCCTCACCGGTGTTCAGCAGGGCCGGCACCATGAATTCACGGGCCAGCGAGGCCATGTGGCCGGTAATGCTGCCGGTGTCGGTGACGATCGCCCGGGTCTTGGGCATCACGACGAAATACTTCGGGTTCGGGCTCGCGGCGACCAGGATGCCGCCGTCGGGAAAAGAAAGCAGGTCCTCATCCGAGCGCACCACGTGCGCCGGCCCGCACCCGGCACCGGGGCAGGCCACGTCCCCGCCGGAAACAACGACGCGGTAACCGGCAAGGGCCTCGTTTGCAACGGCATCCTGTTGGCGCGTGCTGCGGCCGATCACCTGCAGGGGGCGGGACTGAAGGATGAACAGGCGCCCCAGCGAATCCAGGGCCCATTCGATGTCCTGCGGGCGCTGGAAGTGCCGTTCGAGTGCCACCGCGTATCCGGCCAGGGTTTTCAGATGAAATTCGGTCAGGCAGGGCCGGCGCTGCAACGCACCGCTGACCGCCTCCTTGATGAGGGCCCCGTCGGGCTGGGCCACCAGCCGCACCGGCTTGCCGGCAATCTTCGATCCCAGGACCGTCGGCGGGTCGTCTTTCGACAGGGTGTAGGCATCGGGTGTCACCTTGCCGTCCACCGCATAGGGCCCAAGGCCCCAGACGGCATTGACGATGACGTGGTCTTCGGTGATGTGAAAGGGGTGGCGACTGTACATCACGCCGCTGGCAGACGCCGGCACCATTTCCAGGCAGGCCGTGCCCATGGCGACTTCCTCGGCCGGTATGCCGCGGTGCAGGCGGTAGGTCACGGCCCGCGGCGTGAACAAGCTGGCCAGAATCCGCCGGTAGACCGAAACGACCTTTTCCGGTGCCACATTCAAAACGCTCAGGTATTGACCCGCGAAGGACAGGTCGCTGTCTTCACCGATCGCGCTGCTGCGCATGGCTACCCGCAAGTCGGCCAAGGGCCGGCCGCAGGTTTCGGCCAGCCGGTGATGAGCCTCCGTCACGGCGTCGACCACGTCCGCGGGGATCGTGGCTTCCAGAAAGAGTTCCTGCAGCTGGCGGCTGACCTCCAGAATCGATTGCGGGTCGGCGGCATCGAGCGCCATGTTGACCTTTTTGATGCTGTCGGCCAGGTCATTGGCCTCCAGGATCCGGTAATAGGCGGCGGTGGTGATGGCATAGCCGCGCGGAATCGGCAGGTGCGCGCCGTTGGCGACCTCACCGAGATTGGCGATCTTGCCGCCGACAACATCGATCATCTCGCGCGTGATCCTGTCGAACGGCAGCACGAAATCTTTCGCCTGCGACGGCTGCTGGTCCAGCAACCCGTGGATGCCGTTCTGAATATGCTCCAGGACGTCGACCAGCGCCGGAAATTTGCGCCCCGCCAGGGCTTCCAGGCTCTGGATCATGCGCGCGGCGTAAAAGACGCAGCGCGAGGACTGCGACCGCACGTAGGCCATCCCGAAAATATCCTCCCCGCGCAGCTTTTCCTCGATATCGGATATCAACTGCAGCAGTTCCGAATTGACCTGCAGCAATTCCTTGAAGCTGGCGTAACGGGTCTTGAAAGTCGCCATCATGCCCTGGTCGACCACGGGCTGCGGATGGCTTTTCCTGAAAAATGACCACAGGCGCTCGAGCATGGAGTTCGGATGGCCTCCTGACTTTGAAACTTGAAACTGGAAACTTGCGATGATCCGAAGGACTATGAGTGTTTAACACAAAAATGGATTTCTAAAAACATTGAACATCGAACGCCGACCCCCCATTCAGGGGGTCGCCAAGCGCCACCAGCCGATGTAATAAAATCGCAGTGGCCAAGTTCGAAATATCGTCACGCCCCACCCAGCATCGCTCACCCGTCGGCCGGCGCATACCGCGTCGCCGGACCCTGGCCGACCCGGATCAGGAGCCCTTTTTCCACCAGGTCCTTCAGGTCGTAAAGGGCCGTGCGGGACGGCAACCCGCCGCCGATCAACTCCTGGTAGTCATTGCGTGTCACCCCGCCCCGCTGCCGGATCAGCGGCAAGGCCGTCTCCTGCCGGGGGTTCAACCTCACCGCGCGCGGCAACTGGCGGTCGCGGACCGACGGGATGCATTCCTCCGCGGCCGGGCTTTCTTCGAAATGCCCGTCGACCGGTGCCGCCGGCACGCACGGGTCGCCTTCCAGCAGGATGTCACCGGCCTGAATAATGCCGCCCTCGGTCATGACCACGGCCCGCGTCAGGCAATTCTTCATTTCGCGGATGTTCCCCGGCCAATCGTAGGCCTTCATCTTTTCCAGGGCTCCGCGGCTGAGCGCCACGCCTTCCTTGCCGGTCAGCCGTTCCATCTCCTTTAGAAAATAACCGGCCAGCAGCGGCAGATTTTCACGGTGCTCCCGCAGCGGCGGCGTGTGGATGCTGATCACCTTGAGCCTGAAATAGAGGTCGCTCCGGAACCGGTTTTGCTCGATCAGGGTCGACAGGTCGAGGTTGGTGGCGGCAATCAGCCGCACATCGACATCGATTTCGCGGTCACTGCCGAGCGGTTTTATTTTCCGCATCGCAATGGCGCGCAGCAGCGACTGCTGAACGCCCATCGAGGCGGTCTGGATCTCATCCAGGAAAAGCGTCCCGCCGTCGGCCTCGAGAAAGGCCCCCTTGCGATCGCCCCTGGCCTCGGTGAAGGCGCCCTTGACATGCCCGAAAAGGGTGTCCAGCAGCAGGTTCTCGTCCAGTTCGCCGCAGTTGATGGAGATGAACGGTTTGGCGTTGCGCGGACTCAAATGGTGGATGGCGTCGGCGGCCAGTTGCTTGCCGGTGCCGGTCTCGCCGATGATCAGGACATCCACGTCCACCTGTGACGCCTTGTAAATATCCGTCTTCAGCCTGTCTATTGTTGTGCCGGCGCCGACGATGCCCGGGACCTGCCCCCCCGGCACATGGTTGCCGGCCGCGGCAATCGGATTTACGAGGGTCGCCTTTTCCTTCAAACTCACGGTTTCGATCCGGCGGTCCCGGATTTCGATCTCCTCGATCTGCTGTTTAACGGTGGCGATCATTTTGTTGACGGCGGTCTGCAGCACGCCGGCCTCGTAATTGCTCGTGGGCAGGTCGATGGGGTGCAGGTCGCCGGAGGCCTGGAGGCGGTTCACCGCCTCGGCCAGGTTTAGGATGGGCCGGGTGATCGCGCGGCCCAGAAAATAAATCAGCAGGGACACCAGCAGGACCGTTATGACGGTGACGATGAACATCATGTCAATCTCTTTGTACCCGGCGGCCAATGTCAACCGGCTGCGGTCGATGTAGGCGATCCCGCCATAGACCAGCGGCTTGGCGTCTTTGCCGGGCGAAAAGAAAACCGGCGCGTAGGCCTGGTAATAGTCATCCAGGCTCTCGGACTGATGGGCACTGTCCGTGGCCTTGATCAGGCCGTATTGACCGTCGCGGACATCGCCGACCATCCTCCAGTAGGGCCCGTAGACCGAAGACGGCCGGAACGCATTCGGCAGGTCCGGGCGACCGAGGGTCCCGGTGTAGGCGGCCCGCACCAGGTCGGTGGTCAACTCCGTGGTGTGCTTCTCGGGATCTTCGGACTGGAACAGGATCCAACCGGCCGTGTCGAAAAAATAGCAGAAACGCACCTCGGGCGTGCGCGGGTAGGACAAAATCGGTGATCGGGGCGAGTTGTAGAGCGTCAGGATGTCCTGCAGCAAATGCACGTCGAAGGACAGCAGCAGGTAGCCGGCCGGGCCGCTCTGTTTCCCATCGAGGAGCATGGCCAGGTAGATGACCTTCGAAGAGATCTTCTGATTGGGGTTTTCATCCGTCGGAAAGGGGTGTTCCACCTCGGTAATCGGTGAAATCCACACCTCCCCTGCTTTGAGATCTTTTACCTTTTCATAATACAGGAGCGGGTTCGGGCGAATCTCGGCGATGTGCTCGGGTTTAAGGCGCACAATCTGCCCATCGCGCACCACCAGGACCTCGTGGTTCGGGCCGGTTTGCGAGATGTAGGCCAGTTCGCGATAGGCCATGTTGTTTATCGCCATCTTGGTGGCGATAAACTTGCGCAATTCATCGAAAACAACCGGATTTTGCGCGATTTGCAGCAGGTCCTGGCGAGATCGGTCCAGGAACTCCTCAACCGCGTGCCGCATCGCCATCACCTGCAGGCGCGAGGTGCGCTGCAGGGCGATATCGATGAAATTGTCGGCAATCACGTACATCAGGTAACCGGTTGCCAGCAGGATCAACACGACCGGCGGAATCAACCACAGCATCAAACGGGTTTTGAGCCGGCCGCCGCTGATCTCCGGGTTGCGAAATATCACCATTCTCGCAAGCTCCTCGTTAACTATGTGGCGACATAGTGGCACAAGCGCTCGTTTGACGCAATATATTTTTCACACCCGGGGGGCTGTTTGGCGGCTCTGAGCGTTTGTGACCTTGAAAACTCGCAACAACTCGCCATGGCACATTCCTTGCTCAAGGCACGGTCAGAATCTGGATGAATAAAGTCCCTCACACCGCATTCCGCCACGCGAGAAAACAGTATCAACAAAACTGGAAGGAGGTAATTCAATGAAGATCCTGGTCGCTCTGGATGATTCCGAATTTGCCCAAAAAGCGTTCCAAACGGCCATCAGGCTGGCTAAAACCGAACCGTCCACGCTGTTTTTGTTGTCGGTCATCCCCCAACTGGGAGTCATCGATGACATGTCGTCGCGAATTACGGAAAAACTTAAAAAAGAGGCGGACGGGGTTTTAAAAGCAGCGGCAAAACGGGCCCAAAAAGAGGACATCCGTTCGGAAACACTGCTGGAACAAGGGGTTTCACCGGCCGACAACATCATCGGCCTGGCGCAGGAGAAAGCCGTCGACCTGATCGTGGTGGGGCATCGCGGCCGGGCCAATCTGGAAAAGTTTTTGCTGGGCAGTGTGGCGCTGCGAACGGTATCCCATGCGCCCTGCTCGGTCATGGTGGTCAAATAAACATCGAAACGGAGGTAGATCATGAAGAAAGCTATGACGAAACTGTTGGCACTGGTGACACTGGCCGTCGTATCGGTCCCCGACATGCTGTGGGCCGCCGGCGGCGGGGGCGATGCACCGATTGTGGTCGTCGCGGACACGCGGGTCGTGCACGGCGTCCTGCATTATTTCTCCAACCTTTACAACACCAACATTTTGCTGTTCGCCGTCTGGGCCGTGGTCTTGACCGCCGCCTACGGCGCGATGTTAGGGCTGATCATGGACAAACTCATGGGCTTGACCGGACTCGATCTCAAGAGCCGCAAGATCGTCGAACACTAGACCAATGACTCTGCAGAAATATACAATATAAGGAGGTACCCTATGGATTTCCTGGCTAATGCGAACTGGTTGTACATGTACATGCCGATCGCCGGCGTCAAAATCTTCTGGCCTGGTCTGGTGTTGATCGGCTTCTCGGTCGGCGTCATCGGCGGCTTCTTCGGCATGGGCGGCGCCTGGATGGTAACACCCGGCCTGAACATTCTCGGA
>JBAPWQ010000093.1:0-9080 GCA_049283795.1 Desulfobacterales bacterium
GGTCAAACCGATCGAAAAACTGCTGGAGGCCCAGCGCCGGATCCTCGAACTCGTGCGTCAAAAAAAGATCGCCATCGGCATCATCGGCGGGGGGCCTTCGGCCGTCGAAATCTCCGGCAACATCTGGCGTTTGGTCCGCGGCGCCGCAACCCATCAGCCCGACATCGTCATCTACACCAAAACCACCCTCATGCCCGGTCATCCCCGTCGGATTCGCGCCAAAGCCTTTGCCTCGCTGACGTCCAGGGGGATCGAAGTTCGCGAGCAGAGCGGCGTCAAGGAAATCGGCACCGGCCGCATCCGGCTGGCCTCCGGCCAGGAGCAGGCCGCAGATATCATTTTTATGGCCGTCGGCGTCAAACCTTCACCGGTCTTTCAGGATTCCGGCCTGCCGACCGGGCCGGATGGCGGGTTGCTGGTCAACCACTATCTGCAGAGCACGGCTCATCCGAACATGTTCGGCGGCGGCGACTGTATCTGCTTCGAGGAGCGGGCCCTGGACAAGGTCGGCGTCTATGCCGTGCGCCAGAACCCGGTGCTCCTGCACAACCTGATGGCCGCCCTGGAAGGTGGACCGCTGCAGTCCTTCGATCCCGGCGGCGACTACCTGCTGATCTTCAACCTGGGCGACGGCACTGGGATTTTCAGAAAAAGGTGGCTCCTGTTCGGCGGCCGGCCGGCCTTTCTCGTCAAAGACTATATCGACCGCAAGTTCATGCGCGAGTTTCAAGCCCTGGAATAGCCCGGCCGTGGTCCTTGCCTTGCCGCCCTTTTCGAGCATATTCTCGCAGCGCCTTTATCTGATATCAACTCGATTTCGGTAGCAGGTGCTTGTAGCCCGTGGTCAACGATGCGGCATCATCGAGTGTCGCCGTGTAGTGACAGCCGGCTTGAAGATTTTTCTGGCTCAACAGGCAGTCTGCATAATCCGCTTTGCTTTCTCTGAACAGTTGAAGTGCTCTCCAGACAAGCTGGATATCTTCTATCACCAGCTTGTCGGTCCTCATGACCTGCTCTATCACCTTGCAAATGCTCGTTTTGTCCAGTTTATAATTTCGCCTCAATACCCAAACGATTTCGCACAGGACAATATGATTTATGAACCCCGGATTATCTGAATTGCAGGAGTGTTCGATCAGTTTGGTTGCGGCTTGGGCTTGTTGCGGATCGTCTTGCACGATGTACCGCACGAGGACATTGGTATCGATGCCGATCATTTTGAAGAACTGCCTTCAAATTCGATCGCCTGATTCATCTCGGCAGTCGTCACCGGTTTGTCCGGTTTTGCGACCATGCCCTTGAGCTTGCGCACATCGGCTGCTGCAACCATGATGGTGACCTTTCCGTCGATGCCGATGAGAAACTCAATGCGGTCGCCCTTGGCGAGTTTAAGGTGTTCGCGAACCGGTTTGGGTACCGTTATTTGGCCCTTGGCCGTAACCTTGGTGGTGTGTGTTGGCCGACGGGATGCCGCAGAAGCGATCCGACCGGTTTTGACTGAACATTTTGCCTTGCCAGCCGGGGCTTTTGAAAAATTTGACACGGTTTTTTCTCTCCTTCTACCATTCTTTTTCGCGCCGGTGTTAATTTCCTTACTTTCGTTTTAATTTGTATCATAACGCATATCGTAAGGATTTTCAAGCGTGGTTGATAGTGGATGTGAAGGTTGCTACTACGCGCACCCCCTGCCGACACAGTCGACAAAGACGTTCAGCCAGCGGCTCAGCTGGCTGAAGACCAGAAAATGATCGAGAACGCGCCTTTTGGCATTGTAAGCCCACACCTGGCGTTTTTTGACGCCCGCCAGAATCTCGTTCAGCCCGTCTGCAATCTGGGTCTTGTCCTGCGGGTTGGCGATCAGAAGCCCGTCCACCCGGTTGCGAACCTGCTGGCGCAGTCCGCAGGCCGTGGTGCCCATGAACGGCACCAGTTTCCACATGGCCTCGGTGGCGGTCAATCCGAAGCCCTCGCGCAGGGAATTCTGGACGATGATGCTGGAGCTTTGCTGCAGGGCGTTCACGATCAGCCCGTTCTCCTTTCTGGAAGACATCGGCAGAAGCAGCAGGGCGATGTCCCGCTGGATCTCGGGCGAAAGCGCGCAGTAATGACGCGTGAGTTCATCGAGAACCTCCTGCCCCTCGGGATCGTCATTCACGAACGCCGGGTTGGGACCCGCTAGCACGAGCCGCACGAGTTCGAGGCGGCGCTTGTGGCGGGCCGAACCGCGGTGGTTTCGATCGATGTTTCGCTTGAGGTGGCTGAAGCCTTCCATGAGCGGCAGCCATCCCTTGAGCCGGTCCCAGCGGGAAATCTGGGTGACGACCGGCCGCGAGAGCAGGCTGAAATCTCCGATTTCCATGGGCGCAACGAAGTTCCCGTTGCGATCGAGGCGTTCGATCCGGTCGGCAAAAGGCGGCGTGATCATCTCGTGGTCCGAGGGCAGGAATCCGGCGTTAGTGAGAATCCCCACCAGCTTGTGGATGGTCAGGTCGCGGTTCTTGTGGGAAAGCGGATCGATGGCTGGCGGTATGACCGTGAACTTGTCGGGCTGGTAGCCCGGGATGTACTCCGGCGCGGAGAAGACGCTCAGCGCATAGGGTTTGAAGTAAGATTCTAGAAACCCCCAGGCGGCTTTGGTTTGCCGGTTTCTTTCGTCGAGACCGATGTGGCAGCGCCATATGAGGTGGAGTTTTATCTTCTGCGCCAGCGATTGGGCCATGGCCATCGGTTGGGGGTCGTGAATGACCACGATGTCTTCAGGCCGCAACAATTTCGAGAATTCTTCGGCACACTCGGCGTTCACCCGCTCGTAAAGGTCTCTTTCTTCCGCGGAGAATTCCGGCGTGCCGTTGCCGTGGATCAGGTTGTGGATCTTCTTGGTGAGCGGAAAAAACGCTTCGCGGCCGGTCCCCATGACGGCCCACCGGGCATCGAGGCCCAGCTGGCGCAGCAAATCGATCATGGTTGGCATCATTTCGGCGACGCCGCCGCCCCTGTCGGTCGAATTGACCATCCACACCCGGCGGTTGCCCAGCTTCGGGACCAGAATGTCGGCTTCCTTACGAAAATCCTTGACCACCGGGAAAAGCGAGACGTAGGCCTCGTAATCCTCCAACCGGTTTCTGCTTTTGACATCGATGATCCTGATCATAAGGTCCCCCTCCTGATTTGGTGGCCGGCTTTTGCTGCCGGGCAGATGGAAAATGCGCGCCGGATGATTATTATTGTATTGCTTGTTTTCTGATCATCACCTGCAAAACCGTTGCAACCGATACGAAATGGCTCTTGCGATGACTAAACTTAAGTTCGCCGCGGCCGTGCGCAAGGCTTGACTGGAAATCCTGCAGCGATCCTGGGAGGAGGCCGGCATCAGCGGGCTCTGCCACGAGGGGCGCTGGGAGTATGCCATCGATGTTCTGCAAAACCTGGCCGTAGAGAATCTGCTCAAAGAAATCGAAGGGCTCGATTCATCGGCCGATGATCTTCAGTAGTCACGGACTTGAGTGCTATCTCCCAGCGGCTATCGTCGGCCACCAAGGAATGACAGCCAAAGAAGGAAACTGAAAAATGAAAGACAGAAACTGCCCTCCGGGAAAAGATCGACGGGTTTTCCACTCGGAGGTTTGTGGGTTCTTGTCTGTGGCCTGGCGGACGCTTTCCTGCTTTGTTGCCGTCATAGCAGCGTTAAGTTATTTCGGTTGTGATGCTTCGGCCGGAAAACCGCTCCACAGCGAAGGAGAAAAAACAATGGAAACGGCGACTCTGATACCAAAAAATACCGCTGCAATTCCGCCTGTCGATGCCGCCGCGCCGCTGGAAACCGCCACCGCCACCTTCGCCCTGGGCTGATTCTGGGGCCCCGACTCCCGGTTCGGGAGCATGGAGGGAGTGGTGCGAACCCGCGTCGGCTACGCCGGCGGCACGAAAGCGGCACCGACCTATCACAACCTGGGCGATCACACGGAGACGATCCAGATCGATTACGATCCCGCTCGTCTCTCTTACGGCGACCTTCTGAATATTTTCTGGCAAAGTCACGACCCGGGCGCGCGCGCCTGGTCGAAGCAATACATGGCCGCGGTCTTTTATCACGACGAGCAGCAGAAAAAGATGGCCGAAGAGAGCCGCGATCGCCGGACAGCCGCAACCGGAAAACCGATACACACCCAAATTCTGCCCTTAAAGGCCTTTTATTTGGCCGAAGAGTATCACCAGAAGTACCGCCTGCGCCGCGAGAAGAACCTGCTGCGGGAATTCGAACGGATCTACCCGGCAACCGCGGACCTGGTCGATTCGACCGCGGCGGCGCGGGTGAATGGATACCTCGGCGGCTGCGGCACCGCGGCCGACCTGCAGGCCGACATCGATCGGCTCGGCCTGTCCGACGATGCGGCCCGATATCTTCAAAAGGTTCACCGGTCGGCGTTCGGATTGAAGGAATGACGTCTTTTACTTAACCTTGAAACCTCACCCCATACACCTTGTGCCTCAACCCCTTCTTTCTGCGCCTTACACCTTAAACCTTACACCTTGCACCCTTCACCATAACTTACGCCCTACGCCCTTCACCATAGCCTTACACCTTACACCGTAACCTTATCTGCACCACTTTTTCGTTCAAGTCCGCCGGAACACTTCAAAGATGACACAGCCTCTTGCAATATCACCATCTTCCCTGTAAACAGCTGGACTTGAAATCGCGTCGTCATGGTTTGCGCACCGGCCATGAACGTCACGGCACGAATAAAAATACAGGGTGGTGCGTTCAGAAAATGCATGAAAACAATCGATCTGCAATCCAAAATAGCTGAGCCGGCCCCGCCCGCCGCCAGCGGCCTTGAATTCGATCGACCGGCCGCGGACACCCTGCGCCTGCGGTTGACGGGCAGCTGGACCATTCAGCAGCACCTTCCGACATCCCTGGAGGATATCCGCCGGGCCGGCGCCGAAAGGGAGATCCGGCGCATCGTGTTCGATACCGAACACCTCGCCGAATGGGACACCAGCCTGCTGACCTTCCTGGTGAAGGTAGCCGGGCTCGGGGCGAGCCGTGATCTCACGATCGACAAAACAGGGCTGCCCGAGGGCGTCCAGAGGCTGCTCGATCTGGCATCCGCCGTCCCCGAACGCAAAGGCGCCCGCCGTCAAGCCGGCCATGAACCTCTCTTGGCGCGAATCGGTGTGGCGGCCATCGATGTCAAACGGGCCGCCATCGATATCCTGGCTTTCATCGGTGAATCCGCGGCCGCCTTCGGCCGGCTGCTGACCGGCAAGGCCGGTTTTCAGCGATCCGACCTGTTGGTGCTGATTCAGGATTGCGGCGCCAACGCCCTGCCGATCATCACCCTGATCAGCGTGCTGGTGGGATTGATCCTGGCCTTTATCGGCGCAATCCAGCTCAAGATGTTCGGGGCCCAGATTTTCGTCGCCGATCTGGTCGGCATCGCCATGGTGCGCGTCATGGGCGCCGTGATGGCCGGCATCATCATGGCCGGGCGCACCGGGGCCGCCTTCGCGGCGCAGATCGGCACCATGCAGGTCAACGAGGAAATCGATGCGCTCAAAACCCTAGGCATATCCCCCATGCAGTTCCTGGTGTTGCCGCGCTTGCTGGCACTGGTGCTGATGTTGCCGCTGCTGTGCGTCTATGCCGACCTGATGGGCATCATCGGTGGTCTGATCGTCGGGGTCGCCCTGCTCGACATCACCTTGATCGAATATATCAACCAAACCAAAGGCGCACTGACTCTCGCCTATTTCCTGATCGGTATTTTTCAGGCCGGCGTCTTCGGCGTGCTGGTCGCCATGGCCGGATGCCTGCGCGGAATGCAGTGCGGACGCAGCGCTTCCGCCGTGGGCGAAGCCGCCACCTCGGCCGTGGTCACCGGCATCGTCAGCATCGTCGTCGCCACGGCCGTGGTCACCGTGGTCTGCAATTTTCTGGGCATTTGACGGCAATGGCCAAAGAACCCCACATCATCGTCCGGGACCTGATCATGGCCTACGGCAGCTTCGTGGTGCAGCGGGACCTCACCTTTACCATCAACCGCGGTGAAATCTTCATCATCATGGGCGACAGCGGGTGCGGCAAGAGCACCCTGCTGCGGCACATGGTCGGACTGATGGCGCCGGCCGCGGGCCAGGTCCTCTATGGCGACGTGAATTTCTGGGACGCGGGACCAGACGCAAGAGACCGGCTGATGCGCCAGGTCGGCATCCTGTATCAAAGCGGCGCCCTGTGGAGCTCAAGGACCCTGGCTGAAAATATCGCCCTGCCCCTGACGCAGTACTCGTCACTCACCAGGGCCAGAATCGACGAAATCGTCTCCTTGAAATTGGCCCTGGTCGGCCTGGCCGGCTTCGAGGACTATTACCCGTCTGAAATCAGCGGCGGGATGCGCAAACGGGCCGGACTGGCGCGGGCCATGGCGCTCGATCCCGACATCCTGTTTTTTGACGAGCCCTCGGCCGGATTGGACCCGATCAGCGCCCGGCTGCTGGACGATCTGATCCTGGAGCTGCGCGAGAGCCTCAACACGACGATCGTGGTCGTCACCCACGAGCTGGCGAGTATTTTTGCCATCGGGCAGAATTCGGTGTTTCTCGATGCCGACCGCAAGACGATGATTGCCGCGGGCGACCCCAAGGAACTGCTGAAGGACTGCAGCGACGAAAAAGTGCACCGCTTCCTGACGCGCGGTGAAGGCGGCGCCTGCTGAGCGCCCGGCCGCGATCGCTATCGGCACCGACAAGTGCCAATCATCAAGAGGGTGAGCAAGCATGAGCAAAAAGGCAAACAAAACCGCCATCGGTCTTTTTATCGTCATCGCCCTGGCGCTGGCCACCGGCGCCCTGATCGTGCTGGGATCCGGCAAATTTTTCAAACCGCTCGAAACCTATGTGGCCTACTTCGAAGGTTCGGTGAAGGGCTTGGCGGTCGGGGCGCCGGTCGCGTTCAGAGGCGTGAGGGTCGGCTCGGTGACCGAATTGAGCGTCGAATTCGTTTCCCAGGAAATGGCCTTTTTCATCCCGGTCATCATCCAGATCGATCCGACCCGCATCAGGGGCTCGGGCAAGATGACCCATATGTCCGAGGCGGAAATTTGGAAGCAACTGACGAGCCGCGGCCTGCGGGCCCAGCTCCAAAGTCAGAGCCTGGTCACCGGCCAACTGTTTGTGAACCTCGATTTCAATCCGGATGCGCCGCTCAAACTCATCGGCCCGGATCTGGGCAACGCCGGCGTCACCTACCAGGAAATCCCCACAATTCCCTCGCCCCTGCAGGCCATCGAGAATGAAATCAGAAACATTCCGATTCAAGACATCGCCGACCGGGTCGTTGACGCCCTGGACGGCTTTCAGCGCTTCGTCAATTCCCCCGAATTGGGCCAAAGCGTCAAACTGCTCAATCAGACGCTGGAAAACATCGAAGAACTCTCGAACACGATCAATAACAGAACCGGCCCTCTGGCCGCCGAGGCGCGGGTGACCCTCGAAAACATCAGGCGACTGGTGACGGCCCTGGAAAGGATCGCCACGCCGCTGGAAGGCAAAATCGGCACCACCGCAGAATCATTGCAGACGACGCTGGCCCAATCCGAAAAAACTCTGGTGGCCGTCGAATCGATTCTCAAAAACGGCTCCCCGCTGCGATTTGAACTCTCCACCACCCTCAACGAAGTCGAGTCTGCAGCCAGGGCCCTTCGAGTTCTGGCCGAGTTTCTCGAACGGCAGCCGGAGTCCCTGCTGAGAGGCAGAACCGCTGGAGGTCAGTGATGCGTGCACCAACTATTTTATTGTCCCTTTTGCTGCTGAGCAGCCTGGCGCTGCTGGTGGGGGGTTGTTTTCCCAACATCGGCGGCGCCTCGAAACCAACCCAATTTTACGTCCTGAGTTCCCTGGAAGACCTGGATTCGGGGTCTGCGGACGCCACGACCACCTTCGTGAGCGATGCACCGCTCGGGATTGGCCCCATCCGTATCCCGCAATATCTGAACCGGCCCCACATCGTGACCCGGTCGGAGGAAAACCGGGTCCAGATCTCCGACTTTTCCCGGTGGGCCGAACCTTTGAGAGATAGCCTGACGCGGGTCATGGTCGACAACCTGTCCATTCTCCTGAAACCGACCCGCGTGGCGGCATTGCCCTGGTCCCGACCGGCAGACGGGGCCTACCGGCTCGAGGTGTCGATCATCCGTTTTGACGGGGATTTCGGCTCAACCGCTACCCTGCGGGCGCGCTGGGCCATTATCACGGAGGAGGGCGAAAGGGAACTGGTCAGCAGGGAATCCACCTTCAGCGAGCCGGTCAGCGGCCCCGAAATGGCGGTCCTGGTGTCGGCGCTCAGCCGGACCGTGGCCGATTTCACACGCGAAATCGCCAAGGTCGTCGCAGCGCTGGAAAGCGGCGGATAATTGGTGCCGGATCCAGCGGGATAAGCTTGTTCGTGGCCGGGTTCTGCTTAAGCTGAAGCGGCCATCGGCAGCGCGCAGTCACGCGCGCCGACGGCAATGGCGGCGGGGTCCACGATAAATCCGGCCGGTTTTGGCGCATCGACCACGAAATCCCACACCAGCGGCGCGTGGTCGGAGAGTTTGATCCGTGGCACGTGGAAAGCGGTCGAGCTGATTTCGGGGCTGTGAAAGATGTAGTCGAGTTCCCGGCTGGGGTTGCGGCTGGGATAGGAGAATTGACTCCGCGCATTGGCGCTGGTCAATTTGCTGGCGGCCAGAAAAAGCTGCAATTCACGGTCCCCCCAGAGGACGTTGAAGTCTCCGGCCACGATGACCGGTTTGGAACACCCGGCGATAAGAGCATGCAGGTCGTTGAGTTGGTATTGGCGATGGCGGAATTTGAGCGACAGGTGCACGAGAAAGAGCGTGACATCCTGCAGTTCGACCTCGATCACGAGGCGTTTGACCCCTTCGCTGAAAAAATGATAGCGGCGCGCGAAAATCGGCAGGCCGGTCAGGATCGCATTGCCCTGTTTGTTCAGCACCGGCACCTTGCGGGCCACCGACGCCGCGGCATACTTGGATTGACAGGCCACCTGATGGTTCAACTCGCGGGCGATCGTTTCG
>JBAPWQ010000094.1:0-2518 GCA_049283795.1 Desulfobacterales bacterium
TCGGTTTGGCCGGCACTCAGGCCCGGCGCTTGTGTCTCCACCCAGTCCGTCAGCATCGGCGCTTCCGGCTTGACGACATCCGGTCCGACCATGGTGCAGCCGCTCACCATCAACGCGATTGACACCCATGCCAGCCTCCAGGGCTTCAATGGGTTGACCCATCTTGCGAAGCGCCCAGCCTGGTCTGGACCGTCTACCCCGTCGCTTTTGCCGGTATGCATAGTGCGCTCCCTTTCATAGCCTTGTCATTCCCGATCGACTTCACTTGCTTTCGGGGTCAACCGGCCGCATTGTCTGTCGGTGGGTTAACCCGAAAAAAGATGCTGTATAGCACCGGCACATAGTTTAGCGTAAATAAACTGCCGATGCCCAGGCCGAAAAACATGACCGATGCCATGCCGTAAAAGAGCGGATCATGGTTGATGATCAACGGCAAGAATCCAAGCATGGTTGTCGAAACCGAGAGCAGGATCGGTCTGAATCGGCTGACGGCCGAATTGATAACCGCATCGTAAGGCATCTGCCCGTCGCGCCGGTTCTCCTCGATTTTATCGATCATCACGATGCCGTTGTTGACAATGGATCCGGCCAGGGCCAGGAGACCGAGGATGACCATAAAACCAAAATCGGCCCGCATCGCCATCAGGCCGACCACCGACCCGACGATGACCAGCGGCATGGTCAGCAGAATGATGGCGGCCCGCCGGATAGAGTTAAACTGCCATACCAGCAAAAACACAATGCCGCCGAAACAGGGCAGCATCCATTTTGCCAGGTTTTTCTGGGCCTTGGCCGCGTCTTCCAGTTCGCCGCCTACCTCCCAGTAGTGGTTTTTCGGAAATATCATCCCGGCCAGGGTCGGCTTGAGGGCCGCGAAGGTCTCGGAAGCCTTCAGCACCTGATTTTTGGCGCTGACGGTTATGGTGCGTTCCTGATTGTAGCGCACGATGCGGTTCAGCTCACCGATGGTGAACACATCGGCCACCTGGTTGAGCGGCACGCTGCCGCCGGAAGACGAACGAATGCCGAGCGTGCGCAGGCTGTCGGGGGAATCCCGTTCGGACCTGACACCGCGCCCGACGACGGGGATTTGGACATTGCCCTGATGGTAGCTGGTGGCCGTTGAACCGTCGACGAAGAAATTCAGCGTATCGGCCACATCCTTCGATGTCACCCCGGCGCGGCGGGCGCGGGCCTGGTCGACATCCGCGATGGCCGTGAACACCCGGTTGTTCCAATCCTGTTTGATATCGATGGTGCCGGGGATCTTCCGGAGCGCGGCCATCAACTGCTCGGCCTGCTCCAGCAGCACCCCCGTATCGGGACCGCTGAGCCGGATTTGCATCAGGCCGGATTCACTGGCGCCAAGCCACATGGACTTGACCCTGCCGCGCACATTGGGAAAATTGTTCAGCAGGTATTGGCTCGTCCGCGAGACCAGTTCCGGCACCTGCTTGTTGGTCTCCGTACTGACGATCAGGAATCCGACGAACGGATCCGGGTCCACCGGTGACAGTGAAAGAAAAAAACGCGGCCCGCCGTTGCCCACATAAGCAATGGTTCCGGTGATCTCCGGGTTTTTCTGTTTGTCCTGCAGCCAGGCGCTGAGTTCCCTTACGCTCCGGTCGGTCTCCTCGATGCTTGTTCCGGCGGGAAGATCGAGATAAATCAAATACTGGTTTCTGTCCCCGCTCGGGAAGAAGGCCTGGGGTATAAACGTTGCCGCATACAATGCGACAGCAAACGCGCCGCCCGTAAAGGCCAGCACCAGAATCCGATAGCGCAGGGAGAACTTCAGGACTTGACGATACAACCGATAGAATTTCCCCTGGTAAGGATCGTTCTCCTGTTGTTTGTCACCGGGCTCGGACGGTTTTGCTTTTAAAAACCAGTAGCACATGCTGGTGGATGAAAACATGGAGAAAAACCACGATGCCATGAGCAGAATAATCATCACCGATCCCAGCGAGGAGGTATAGTCACCCGTTGAACCGATTTGCAACAGAATCGGCCCGAAGGCGAATACGGTCGTCAGCGTACTGGTGAGCAGGGGGACCGCAAGGGAGTTGCCGGTTTTTAAAACGGCATCCTTGCGGGCCATTCCCGTTTCCAGATTCACCTTTATGTCATCGGATACGACGATGGCGTTGTCCACGAACATCCCCAGGGCAATGATCATCGTGGCCAGCGACATCCGTTCGATATCGATCCCCAGCATGAACATCGTCAAAAGGCCGAAAAGCATGACCAGGGGGATGAACGAGCCGACAATCAGGCCGGTTCTAAATCCCAGCAACAGCATCACCACCACCAGGACGATGACCACGCTTTCGACCACGTTGACCACCATGCCGCTGACGGCTTTTTTAATGAGTCCTGGCTGGTAAGTGGCAAATTCGAGCGTGTAGCCCCAGGGCAGGGACTGCTCTATCTCCTGGATTTCCCGCTTCAACCGCTCGCCGAAATCGACCGCATCGACCCCTCTGAGGATAAAGACGCTTAAAACAATGGCCTGATG
>JBAPWQ010000095.1:0-4376 GCA_049283795.1 Desulfobacterales bacterium
ATTTACTCGCAAACGATCCTGAACAACATTTTCTTCGGGAAAATGAAAATCTTCAACCCGGATGCCCAGGAAAAAATCAACCAGAGCATCGTCCACCTGTCCATCGAAGAAGATTTTCTGGAAACCATCATCGACATCGGAATGCAGTTCGAGGTCGGCAGCAAGGGCGACCGGCTCTCGGGCGGTCAGCGGCAAAAGCTCTCCATTGCCCGGGCACTGCTCAAGAACCCACCGGTGCTGATTCTGGATGAAGCCACCTCGGCCCTTGACAACAATTCGCAGACGCGCATCCAGAGCCTGCTGGAAAACCGCTGGAAGGGAAAAAGTACCTTGATTTCGGTGGTTCACCGGCTCGACATCATCAAGAACTTCGACCGGGTGGCCGTGATGAAGTCCGGCCAAGTCAGTGAAGCCGGCACCTATGACGAACTCATTGCCAGGAAAGGTCTTTTATATGAACTCGAATATGGAAAAAAATGATAACGGACCCGCTAGCGAGTACCAGGAAAACCTGACCATCCTGCGCCAGGTCGATTTTTTTTCGGGACTTCCGCTGGAGGCCGTCAAGGTGCTGGCCTATCTGTGTCTGCGCGTGAACTACAGGGCCGGGGATTTCTTGTTTCATCAGGGCGAGGAGGATGAACAGGCGTACTGTGTCATAGCAGGCCGTGCACGCCTTCTGCATGCGGTCGATGGCCGCCAGCACGAAATACGGCAGGTTGAAGAAGGTGAATTCCTCGGGCGTCTGACCCTCATGAGTAAAATGCGGCGCCTGTTTTCGCTCGAAGCCCGAACCGATATGAGCTGCCTGACCATTACGCGCGAAAAATTCACCAAATCCCTGGAACAATTTCCGGACTTGATGCCGAGGCTGATCAAGGTTATGGTTGATAACATATCCAACTGGGAAAAGCATTTCATCGCCCATTACACGGCGGATTGCAGCCAGTGTTTCACTCACATCGGTGTCAGCCTTGTGTGACGGTGGTGAAAAATGATAGCTTGTATAAATGATACGCTCGCGACATGCGTCGTTCGACCGATCCGGATCGGTTGACGCTCCCAAACGGGTCTGAATGAAAAGTCCGATGCCCAGGAAAAAATTATCGATCACGCTTCAAAACCGCATTTCCGAACTCGAAAAACTGAATCGAAAACTTCGGGCTTTCGGAGAGAGTATCGGATTGCCTAAAGCGTATACTTTCCAGATCAATCTGGCAGTGGAGGAGCTGTTTACAAATATCGTCAAATACGGGTATGCAGATGACGACCCGCACATCATCGCGGTGACGGTCTCTTGTAAAGAAGGAAAAATCACGATCCGAGTCGAAGACAACGGAATTCCTTTCGATCCGGCGGCGAAACAGACATCCAAGGTGAAAGACCCGGTCGAAAACTGCAAAATCGGCGGCCTGGGGCTGCACCTGGTGAAAAAGATCATGGACGATATCATGTACGAACGCTGCGATGGAAAAAACGTGATCGTTATGACTAAAAACATTCCGACGTCCTGATGCTCGGGCTTGTCAAAGCCGCGCCGGTTCGTTTTAAAAAGTGTAACGGCACGTGAATCACAAAGGACTTGACATGGACATTATCGAAAGCCAGAAAAATGACATTAGTATTTTTAAACTGAGGGGCCGCCTGGATTCGAACACGTCTCCGGCGTTGGAAAAAAAACTGGTTGCAGCCATTGAAAGCGGTATCCGGAAAATGGTTCTCGATTTCGAAAACCTCGATTACATCTCCAGTGCCGGTTTGCGCATCATTTTGAAAACCACCAAGGATTTGAAACGCGCGGATGGTGAAATCGTTTTGTGCGCCATGCAGGATTATGTCAAGGAAGTGTTCGAAATTGCGGGATTCGATTCATTTTTACCGATTGTGTCCACCGTCGACGAAGCCCTAAAAAAAAGTTAACCCTCATTTTATCCGCGTTGTAATGCCATTACCTTAAGCGATACTCTTGGAAGTCCCCCTTTGGAAAATGGGAAATTAGGGGGATTTTTTTAATGATCAATAGAAATCCCCGCCGGCCCCCTTTTTTCGAGGGGGGAAGATGGGGGCTTAAGTCGATGGCATTGATCCACGGTGTATCATTTACCGCAATCCGATCAGTCCCCGTCGGCCGAGTTCGCGCAAAAACCGGGTGACGGCCAGCTCCGCCTCGCGTTGCTGCAACCGGTGTCTGGCGGCAAATTGACTGATGACTTCACGAACGCGGATATCACCGTCCAGAAGCTCCCACACCTCGGTCCCGAGCCTGTCCAATTGCAGTTTCTTCAGGTGTGTCCGGCTGAATTTTCGTTGCCGCCGCCGCAAGATACCCCCCAGCCACGGTCGTACGGTCTGGGGATAGGACAGCAGCAGGTCGCCGCCGTCCAGACGAACGACCTCGACCTGCTCGTTTTTGACCGGAATACACTCGAAGGCTTCTTCCCGGGTCGGACCGCCGCCCTTATTCTTTCTGCCGAACATGGGTGTTAAACCGTCATATACGTTTCGCAGATCCCTTCCAGCACTCCCGCGTCAATCGGCTTTCGGCCTTCCAGCCGTGCGCCGAGAATGCGGTTTTTTTCCACTTCGTGCCACAGGCGGCCGCTGAAATACAGGGGGCGCCGCTGCAGACGCCGGCACCAGCGCGAAGATAACCGGCCAGGGGGGCCTTCTTCCAGTTCCATGGCCTCCGGCGACCGCTTCTTGAATCTGACCTCCGGGGCGGCGGACCACCCGAGGCTTCTTTTTTCGAACCCTTCCAGGCCGCCGTCAACGAGCAGAACGGCCGCCGGGCTCCAGCGCAGCAAGCTGAGCCGTGACTGCCGGTTCGTAAAAGACAGGGTGTAACAACCAGCGTCGAATCGAAACTTCTCGAGACGATAGCCGGTCGGCACCAGTGCCCGGATGTCGAAAACCGCCCAAAGTGTCACCGGCCGCCGGTCATGATCGTCAAGAGAGGCCAGGACGCGGCCGGCCCGGGTGAAGGCCGGCTGGCCGGTCGTTTCGAAGAACTGCAGCATAATGGCCAGTCGGCATCCGGGGCAATAGAGAAGAACACCGCGGCCACGCAGTGCTCCGCTCTGCCACCCAAATCCGAGGCTCTCGTACCGCGCAAGGACCCGGCCCCAGTAGGCCGGCAGCCTCTCTTCGCGCAAACTCCCGCGTAGCCCTCGGCCCTGCGATGCCGCCAACTGTTTGAGCTGGCGCCGGAGTGAATATTTTCCCTTGACCGGTCCCCATTTGACTTCCAGAACCGGCCCGGCCGTCGTTTCCAGCAAAAGATGGCGGTGGCCGATGTGACCGATCTCCCAGTCGGCAGGAGTGTCGAAGCGCACACCGTTCCAGGCAACCTGGCGCCATGGCAGCGCTGCGGCATCTTCGAGGGCAGCGGCCGCAGCCATCTGTTCAGAAGGAACCATTGTTTACCGCGCCTCAATACTGCAGGCTGCCGAGGCTTTTTAAAATCAACGCGAAACCCATGGCAAACATTCCGGTCAACCCCATTCCGCAGGAAAATCCGGCCAGCAGCACCGGCGCGTACTGCCGCCACATGCCGCCATAGCGCTTCAAAAAGAAAAACCGCCCCAAAAAAGCGCCGATCACCTCGAGAATAAATCCATGCGGCGTCGACTGGCCCAGGCCGCGGACCACGCCGTAAATCAACAAAATGGGCAGGCCCAGCACCGCCAGCAGGCCGTAGGTCACCAGGCCGAACAGCAGGCCGCCCATGACGTAACTGCCGCGCAGGGCCTGAAAGAAAAGGGAGTTGCCCTCCAGGGTGGCGGTCTGCATCAAAAGGGTGTTCAGGGCCTGCAAATGCCAGAGTTCCTGGGCATAGGGATAGTTGCTGGAAGGAATCGGGGCCAGGCGCCAGATGAACTGCGAAAACAGGAGGCTGGCCACCATCACCACCGGAAAAACCACGATTTCGGCCTTGATGATGCCACGCAGGCCGGTGCCGGTCAATTCGATCTGGCGGAAATGCACCGTGGCTTCGCCGTAGTTGTGAATCGGTATGGGCGCGTACCAGATTTCGATTCCCTGGTAGCCGAAGAATCTGGCACCGGCGATGAAGCTGGCTTCCCGCACGAGCGGCAGGCTGACGAACTGGCCGGCGATGCCCTCCATCCTGGCCGTGATGTAAGACACCAGCGGGGTGTAAACGAACCCGTAGCCGAGAAAAAAGATCCATGGAAAATTCGGTACGAGCCAGACGCACAGGCCCACGTAGGCAAGGGTCGAGGCCACGTATATCCCGATCGAAACCCAGATGTTGATATCCCCGCGTTCGGGGTGCTTGCGCAGCAGGTCCCTGAAACTGCCCCTTTGTCCGAGCCCCTTGTCGCCGAAAGACCGCAGAACCGACCAGATGCCGATCG
>JBAPWQ010000096.1:0-4365 GCA_049283795.1 Desulfobacterales bacterium
GGCGCACTGTCCTTCAGGCAGTCGGCGCAAATGCCGTAGATTTCCATTTTATGCTGCAGCATGTGAAACCCGTTGGCGGCGGCGATTTTCACCTGCAGGGCTTCCATCTGGTCGTTGCGGAACTCGAAAATGTTTTTGCACTTCGTACAGATCAGGTGATCGTGGTGGTCCCCCAGATGAAGGTGTTCGTAGCGGACGGTGCCGTTGTCGAAGCGGTTTTCGCGGGCAAAACCGAAACGGCACATCAACTTCAGCGTGTCCTTGACGAAATCGGGTGAAAGTTCGGCGCCGTTTTCCTGGAGGAGCCGCGTCATCTCGGTTTCGGTCACGTGCTGTTCGGTCTTGAGAAATATGTCGAGAATCCGGAAACGATCTTCGAAACGATCGATACGCTCCTGCTTGAAAAGCTTTTTGAACTGTTCTTTTTCCTGCTTGTGAATCTGCTGCATCATATTATCGTAAACTCAGCCGATGGTGACACCGCCCGCGAGCGGTCGTTCGGAAACAGGGACTTCCAGCGATAGCGGCGGGCCTCCGCCGATCACGGATAGGCCGTGAATGGCTAAGATGCTGGTGCACGCAATGAGGGTGTGGTGCGGCGGTAAAGGTCCTTATCGGGACGGCCCGGGAATTTCGAGCGTCGTGCAGGCCCCCCCGGAACAGTTTCGCGTTTGGGACTTAACGCCCTGACCGGCGCCGGAGGCGCCGTCCATCGAATAACTGGCACAGCTGAGAATGCGTTCGAAATCTTCGGCGCCGCACTGGGGGCAGCGCATTTCCACCGAATCCTTGTCGTTCATGACGAGGATTTCGAAGCACTCGTTGCATTTTAAACACTTGAATTCGTAGATCGGCATCGATGAACCCCTTGGTCGAAAAGTAATGTAAGCAGTAAAGATATTGAATTCGACCCGAAATGTCAAGGAATTGAAAAGACTTATCCGCTTTATACCTGGCGGTGAAGCCTGCCCGTCGCAATCGGGCCGGTCGGCGGAGAGGCATGGGTCCGGCAGTGCGGGGGAAGGAGACTGGCATTGAAATGGGCCGTGCATCGCGGAGAGAGCATTTCAGCCATGGGTGTCGCAATAGGTTTCAGCGCTGTTTCAACAGCTCGCGCGCATGGTTCAGTGCGGTCGGGGTGACGGCCACGCCGCCCAGCATGCGCGCCAGTTCCTCGACGCGGCCTTTTTCATCCAATTCCTGGATGGCCGTCAGCGTTCGGCCCTTGACGATTTTCTTTGTAATACTGAAATGGTGGGCGCCGAATTTAGCGATTTGAGGCAGGTGGGTGATGCAGATGACCTGATGGTGGGCGGAGAGATCGCGGAGCTTTTGGCCCACGACATCGGCCGTGCCGCCGCCGATGCCGGCATCGACCTCGTCGAAGATGAGCGTTTCGACGGCATCGGTTGCGGCCAGAATGGATTTGAGCGCCAGAACGAGCCGGGAGAGTTCGCCGCCCGAGGCAATGGCGGTCAGGGATTTGAGTTCCTCGCCGACATTCGGTGAAATTTTAAAGGCCGCCCGGTCGAGACCCGATTCAAAGACCTGCATCCCGTCGACCCGCAGAAAGGCGGATGTGTTCTCGGTGGGCGGCACCGCCTGCAATTCGATCCGGAAGCGGGTTTGAGCCATCTTCAGGCTCTTCAGTTCGGCCTCCACCGCCAGCGCCAGTTCGGCGGCGGTTTTTTGGCGCCGCCGTGACAAGTCCGGTGCCAGCTCCGCTAAAAGCCGGTGATGATCGGCCAGCCGCTTTTCGGCTAGAGAAATCTGTTCATCGACGTTTTCGACTTCGGCCAACTCCCGCGCAACGGCTTCGCCGTGGGCCTGAACCCCGTCGATCGAACCGCCATATTTGCGCTTGAGCTTGTTGACCAGGTCCAGTCGTTTCTCCACCTCCTCGAGGCGGCCTTCGTCCATCTCGACGGTCTTCAGATACCCGCGCAGATGGTCGACCAACTCCTCTATCAGAAAATCGATTTGACTCAAATGTTCGACCCCCGCCGCCAGGGTGCCGTCGATGCGCTCGGCTTTTTCGAGGGTTTTGCGGACTTCCGTCAGTCTTTCGGCCAGCGACCCATGGCCGCCGTAAACTTCATCGACGGCCTGGTTGACGGTCTGAAACAACAGCTCACTGTGTTTCAGCCGCTGGCGTTCCTTTTCCAGGCGCGTGTCTTCCGCATCGAGCAGGCCGGCGGATTCGATTTCCGCGTGCTGGTATCGGAGAAGCTCGACCTGCCGGGCCCGCTGTTCCTTGAGCGTTTTGAGCCGCCCCAGCGCATCGATCAACGGCAAAACGGCGCGATAGACATCGGAAACCGCCTGGCGCAGGGGAAGCAACTTGCCGAATTGATCGAGAATCAACAAGTGCTGGTCTTCCTTGAGGAGACTCTGATGAGCGTGCTGTCCGGAAATCCCGGCCAAATTTTCCGATATGGCGCCGAGCAGCTGCATGGTTGCCAGGCGGCCGTTGACGTAAAGCCGGTTGGCGTCGGTACGGGAGAGAACGCGCCGGATCAGCAGGCCTTCATCGGAGGCATACCCGGCCGCCTCCAGGACGCGGGCCGTCTCGCTGTGCGGGGCGACGTCGAAAAGCGCCTCCAGCTCGGCGACCTCGCAGCCGGAACGGATCAGGGCCGCCGAGGCCCGGCCGCCGAGCAGCAGGTTGACGGCCGTGATGAGAATCGACTTGCCGGCCCCGGTTTCACCACTGAGGATGGTGAGGCCCGGCGCGAAACGGATCCTCAAATCACCTATGATGGCAAAGTTGCGGATGGACAGTTCCCGAAGCATAGGCGGGCCGTCTAAAAATCGGAGTGCCTGGCAAAGGGCCGGGTGCTGCCGGGCGCATCGTGGATCTGCACCCCGGCGGCCTGAACGGCCAAGAACGTTCACTCCTGTTTTATCCCACACGGCCCATATTTTGTAAAGAACCACCACGGCTGCCGTCACCCCGCGCCAGCCGACCGTGCGGGGATGATTCTTTACCGGCCGGGGCCGCTACACGCTGCACGCTGCCGGTGGATTTGATAAACATTTACAAACATGCAGGCATGGATTATGGTTTTACCGTCCACCTTAAACCCATGAGGGCCTTCATGGCTGATCCCATCACCTTGGTCATTGCCACCCGCAATCGGGGAAAGACCGCCGAGATTCGCGAGCTTATAACTGGTTTTCCCATTCAAATCAAAGACCTTGAAGACTTCGGCCCCATGCCGGTCGTGGAGGAAGACGGGCGCACCTTCGAGGAAAACGCCTACAAGAAGGCGAGCTTTACCGCCCGGGTCCTGGGGCTGCCGGCGCTCTCCGATGACTCCGGCCTGGCCGTCGAGGCCCTCGGCGGCGCCCCGGGCGTTTATTCGGCCCGTTTTGCCGGGGAGCAGGCCACCGACGCCGAACGCTGCCAGCGGCTGCTGACCGAGATGGCCGGCCAAACCGATCGGCGGGCCGCCTTCGAGTGCGTCCTGTCGATCGCGGTGCCGACCGGTCAGGCCCTGACATACGAAGCCCGCAGCGAGGGTTTGATTGCCGAGAAACCGTCCGGCCGCAACGGTTTTGGCTACGATCCGATTTTTTACTATCCGGCGTTGGGAAAAACATTTGCCGAATTGACCCGCACCGAAAAAAACCGCGTCAGCCACCGGGGAAAAGCCCTGGCCGAACTGAAAAGCGAAATGGACAAAGTCCTGATCTGGATTCGTCGACACATGCCGGTTTAAAAAAATTACACTCATCACCGTATCCGCAAAGGGAGCCGCTCTATGCTGAAGAAGAGGCAGGGAACAGACATTGTGGTTGAAATCGGCGGGATCACCACACCGGAGGCCGCTGAACGGTTTTTAAAGGAAACTCTGGACGCCGGGCACTTTGCGAGGCTGCAACGGATCACGCACCCGGGCGTCAGGCTCAAAATCGCCAATGCCATTGCCATGTGCCGGCCCGAGCGCGTGTTCGTCAACACCGGCAGCGAGCCCGACCGGCAGTTCATTCGCGAGCTGGCACTCGAAAGGGGCGAAGAGGCCAAGCTGCCCATGGCGGGGCACACCATTCACTACGATCTCAAAGAGGAGCAGGGACGGATCATCGACCGGACCTACTACTTCACAAATCCGGGCGAACTGGTCAGCTCGCTGGCCAACAAGATCGACCGCAACGACGCGCTGAAAGACATCCGCGAGAAGATGTCGGGCATCATGACCGGCATGACAATGGTGATCGGTTTCTACCTGCGCGGCCCGGTCGGCTCGCCGGTGTCGAATCCGGCGCTCGAAATCACCAGCTCGGCCTACGTGTCACACAGCGCCGAGATTCTTTACCGCAATTCGTTCGATCACTTCGAGGAACAAGTGGAACGCCTGGGCC
>JBAPWQ010000097.1:0-8261 GCA_049283795.1 Desulfobacterales bacterium
CCCATGCCCTCGAACGGCGAGGCCGTGTCCATGGCGGCGGCAATCGTGAAAAACCGCCCCAGGCCGAGCAGGTAAAGCAGCAGGATCACATCCCCATGGAAGGAGAAAAGCGGCGGCTGCCCGGCAATCGGCAAAAACAGCAGGACCGTCACGGCCGCGGTCAGCGACACCACGGGACCCAGTTTAAAGATAACCGTGGTGCTGGTGCTGTAGACCGAGGCCTTTTTGAACAACTTGGCCAGGGTAAAATAGTTGATGAGCAGCGGCGGCCCTTTTTTACCGCCGAAAAAGGCCTTGACCTTGAGAACCACCGCCGCATACAGCGGGGCAAGCAGCAGTGCGAGAACCAGAGCGATAACCGATGTCATGACAGCGCCCCATCGTGAGTCATAAAAAGTCCGCTCCCGGCCGCGGGTCAGACAAAAAACAGCAGGACCGCGATCGCGAGCAGAATGTAGCCGATGTACAGGTGGATGTCTCCATGCTGCAGCCAGCGCAGCTTGTCGAAAAGCGCGAGCACCGGCCGTGTGACCGACGTGTGCAGGTGCCGTTCGGCCACATCGTCGATATGGCTGCGGTAATGGGCCTTGGCGGGAAAAAGACCGCTGACCGCGGACCGGTCTTCGGTCAATGGCGCCACCGGCCTGAAAAATTCGAGTATGGAAGCCGCGAAAGAGGTCCCCGTGTACTGCATTTTGACCGTGGGACGGGTAAAACCGCAGCCCCAGGTTCCCGCGCGGGTGACGGTCTTGCCCCGGTACAGGGCGGTGCGCAGGGCCAGGATGATGAAAAAAACAGCGAAGATGAGGGCCGCGGCACGGGTGATGCTGCCCGTCAGTTGCGCAAAGGGGGTCAGCGGGACTGCACCGTATCCCAACTGCAGCGCGGCGATGGCCTTAAGCGCCATCGCCGTGAAGAAGGTCGGGAACACCCCGATGGCAAGGCAGGCGGCGGCCAGCACCAGCATGGGAAGTATCATCAGCAGGCCCTTTTCATCCACGGCTTGGGCCGGCCGGCTGCGGGCCTCGCCCTGAAAAACGACCCCGAACACCTTGGTGAAACAGGCCAGGGCGAGCCCGCCGATAATCGCCAGGCTGACGATGGCCAGCAGGCTAGGGACGAGATCGGGACGTCCCGCCGCCACCCCCCGGAATCCTCCGAAATAGATCAAAAACTCGCTGACAAAACCGTTGAAGGGCGGCAGTCCGGAGATCGCCAGCGAGCCGATGAGAAAGGCGGCGGCGGTGATGGGCATTTTCCGGATCAGTCCGCCCAGGCGGTCGATCGCACTCGTGCCGGCCTTGCGCAGTACCATGCCGGCCCCCATGAACAACAGGGATTTGAAGATCGAGTGGTTCAGCACATGCAGCAGTCCGCCCGCGAAGCCGAGGGTTGCCATGACGGGATTGCCGCCGGCCGCCCCGATCATTCCGAGGCCCAGGCCGATCAGGATGATCCCGATATTCTCCACGCTGTGGTAGGCCAGCAGCCGCTTGAGGTCGTGCTGGCCGAGCGCGTAGACCACTCCCAGGATCCCGGAGACGATGCCGGCGGCCAGTATGATGTCGCCGAAGAGCGCCGTATGCCAGTTCAGCGCCGCATACATCCGCAGGATTCCGTAAATGCCGGTCTTGATCATCACCCCCGACATCACCGCCGAGATATGGCTGGGTGCCGCCGGGTGGGCATGGGGCAGCCAGACGTGCAGGGGAAAGACGCCGGCCTTCGAACCGAACCCGACGAAGGCCAGGACGAACACCACGATCTTGGCCGCGGGTGGCAAACCGGCCGCGGGTTGGAAGCCGAAGTCGCCCGTGTGGGCGAACAGGACGCCGAATGCCGCGAGAATGAACATGGCCCCTACCTGGGAGAAGACCAGGTAGAGCGCGCCCGCCTTGAGGTTCCGCGCGGTTTCGAAGTTGTAGACCACGAGAAAGAACGACGAGAGCGACATCAGCTCCCAGGACAGCATGAAGGTGATGAGGTTGTCGGCGGTGACCACCATCGCCATGGCCACGACGAGCAGGCTGAAAAAGAGGTAATGGACCGCCGTCCGCAGGCTTTTTGCGGCGTTTTCCATATAATGAAAGCTGTAAAGGGCCGCCAGAAGGGAGACGGCAAAGATGGCGACCAGGAAAAAAGCGGACAGGGCATCCATTTTAAAAGACAGGCTGAGCGTGTTCAGGTAGGAGAACGAAACGCCGGTCACCTGCGGTTCGAACAATTTGACACCGGCGTCAACCAGCCCCAGCAGGCATCCGAAGCCTATGAGCACGGCGCCGGCCGCTTTCATGAAGACGAAGTGGCGCCAAAAAAAAAGGGGGATGAGGCCCCCATAGAATATCAAGGAAATTGCAAAGAAAAAGTGGCTCATGATGCCCCTGATGGCGTTATCGGTCGTTGGCGTAGGACGATACAGCCGCCTCCCTCTGATCTTGCCAAAATCTTTATCTTAAAGCCAGAAAGAGTTTGTACCTATGTTAATTCTGAATTCGAGTCAACAGGGAATTGGGGCGGCCGGGCGGGACATCTGAGGGTGGCAGGACCGGGCGTCGAGACATGGGACTGACGCCTCCAGCCTCCCACCTCCCAGCTTCCCCGCCTCCAAGCCTCCCAGCCTTCCAGCCTTCCAGCCTCCCATCTTTCCAGCCTACCCCCAAGTATCGTCCACTTCCTCAGTGTCACCACACCTCAAAAGTCCATGACACCATTTACCGCTTTACAAGCAGTGCTTTTGCGAATATTTCAATGCAGGCGACGTTCCCCCTCAACCGGAGAGCCGAGATCTCACATGCGCATCCATCTGCGAACCCGGATATACCTGCTTCTGGCCGGCATCCTGCTGATCACGCTCAGCGGCGGGATCGCGCTGGTCTGGTACACTTACAGCATGCAGGACCTGCTGAACGTCATCACCGAAAAGGATGTCGCCGCCCTGCAAACGGCCCAGGCGCTCGAGACCGCGCTGGTCAGCCAGAAAGGCTTCGTGTCCTATTACTTCCTCGACGGCGACCCCGAGTGGCTGCGCCAGCTGGGCGAATACCGCCAGATTTTCAAGGACCGCCTCGAACTCGCCAGGCAACAGGCCCTCACCGCGGAACAGCGGGAAGCCGTGCGCCGAATCGAGGAGCAATACGGCCGCTACATCGCCATCAAGGACCGCGTCATCAGCGACTACATGGCCGGCGAGCGCAAGACCATCACGGCCCTGCTGCACGAGTCGCGCGACGAGTTTTTTAAAATCCTGAACCAGTGCGACTACTTCAAGCAGCTTCATTCCCGGAACATCGCGCTCTCCACGGAAGCCAGCGCCGCGCGGGCCGAACAGCTGCGGGCGCTGGCCTACTCCGCCATCCTGGTCGATTTGCTGCTGGCGGTTTTTCTGGCCTACGTGCTGGTCGTTCACATCCTGACGCCGGTCAGGCGGCTGATCGTCGAGGCCGAGCGCGAAAAGCCCGGCCGGCGTGGAAAAGGCGATGAAATCAATGCCCTGAGCCGCAGCGTCCGTGGCCTGATCGACAATGTCGATCAAACCCGGACCGAGCTGCGCCGCAGCCGCGAAACCCTGCAGCAGGCCGAAAAAATGGCGCTTGTCGGACGTCTGGCGGCCGGCATGGCCCACAGCATCCGCAATCCCTTCACGTCGGTCAAGATGCGGCTGTTTTCGCTTCACCGCTCCCTGGAACTGAACGAAGAGCAGGTGGAGGATTTCGATGTCATCTCGGCCGAAATCCGCCACATCGACACAATCGTGCAGAACTTCCTGGAATTCTCGCGGCCGCCCAAACTTCAGATGCAGTCGATCAGCCCGTCGAACGTGGTGGATTCGACCATTCAGCTGCTCGGCCATCGCCTGCGTTCCTATGACGTGCAGCTCGCCACCGAGCGGCAGCAGCTCCTGCCAGTGGTCTCGGCCGACCCGGAACAGCTCAAGGAGGTCCTGGTCAACATCATCGTCAACGCCTGCGAAGCCATGGGCCGGGGCGGCGCCATCACCATCCGCGAGGAAGTCGTTCGCGATGATGCGGTGCGATCGTGGGCCCTCATCCGCATTTCCGACAACGGTCCGGGCATCCCGTCCAACATCATCGAAAGAATTCTGCAGCCGTTTTTTACCACCAAGGAACAGGGCACCGGCCTCGGGTTGAGCATTGCCGCCCGGATCATCACGGAGCACGGCGGACGCATCGATGTGTCCTCGAGCCCCGGCCGCGGGGCGACCTTCCTGATTTCGCTGCCCGTCAGGGGAGAAATGTCGTGAACACCGTTTTAATCGTTGATGATGACGACCAGCTGCGAAAAAGTTTTCACAAATTGCTGACCGAGGAGGGCTATCGGGTCTTGAGCGCGGCCTCCGGCGAAGCCGGCATCGACAAGGTGGCACAGGCGGTGCCGGACCTGGTCGTCCTGGACATGCGGCTGCCGGGAATCAATGGTTTGGAAACCTTTCAGGCCATGCACGCGATCGAACCCAAATTGCCGGTGATCATCATGACGGCCTTCGGCACGACCGAAACCGCCATCGAGGCCACCAAAATGGGCGCTTTCGATTATATCCTCAAACCGTTTGAAATCCCGGAAATGCTGGTGGTCATCCAGCAGGCGCTGGAAGCCGGCCGGTTCATGCGCACGCCGGTCGCCATGGATGCGGTGCCGGAGATCGATTCCAGGGAAGCCATCGTCGGCCGCAGCAAGCAGATGCAGGATGTCTACAAGGCCATCGGCCGGGTGTCGGGTTCGGATGCGACCGTTTTAATCCGCGGCGAATCGGGCACCGGCAAGGAACTGGTGGCGCGGGCCATCTATCAACACAGCCTCAGATCGGAAAAACCCTTTCTGGTGATCAACTGCGTGGCCATTCCCGAAAACCTGCTCGAAAGCGAACTATTCGGCTACGAAAAAGGAGCCTTTACCGGCGCCGCCCACCGGCGCGTCGGCAAGATCGAGCAGGCCAACGGCGGAACGGTCTTTCTGGATGAAATCGGCGACATGCCCTTCTCCATCCAGGCCAAGATCCTGCGGCTGCTCCAGGAAAAAAGCATCGAACGCCTCGGGGGCCGCGACACCATCCCCGTCGACGTGCGCATCATCGCCGCCACCAACCGCAACCTGGAACGCGCCATCGAAGACGGCCGGTTCCGCGAAGACCTTTACTACCGCCTCAAGGTGGTTTCGATCCTGCTGCCGCCCCTGCGCGAGCGAAACGGCGACATTCCCCTGCTCACCGATTACTTCCTGCGCCGGTTTTCCGCCGACCTCGACATGGCCAACCCCGGCATCACGCCCGAGGCCTTCGGGCTCCTGGGCACCCATCCCTGGCCCGGCAATATCCGCGAACTCAGCAATACGATCCAGAAGGCCCTGATCTTCAACCGCGGGGCACCGGTCGGGGAGAAAGAGGTCCGACAGGCCTTCAGCGAGGCGGATGCCAATTTCGTTTCATCTTCGGCCCAGGCCGACGAGGTCATCCGCCTCTGGGCCCGCGACATTCTCAAGAGCGACGAGCAGAAAAACCTGTTCGAAACCTGCATGGACCGCATCGCCGGCATCCTGATCGGCGAGGCCCTGAACGTGACCGGCGGAAACCGCTCCCGGGCCGCCCGCCTGCTGGGCCTCTCGCGCCCCACCCTGCATTCCAAAATCGAGAAGTACAATCTGCAGATCGAGACCTCCGTCACCCGAAAACAAGACTGACATTCCCTTTACAGCCTGTAAAAAATATCGACACCGATGCGGTTACCGGCGGAGCCTTGACGAGGCCTTTATGGTTTCATTTACAATAATTTAAATAACTTATTGTGTAAATTGTGGGATTGACACACTGGCACATCCCTTGCTCTTGTCTACTGTCAGATCCGGCGTATGCTTCGCGACGATCGGTCCGGACCAAACCCGTCAGGGCCGTCGGCGCACCATCCGGTCCACGACCAAACCGGGTCGCAGCCGGTCGGACAGACCGGTCGGGGCCCGCAACCCTCACAGCGGAAAGGAGTGGACATGGGAAAGCTGAAAAAAATAATGGCAGCCTGTGATTTTTCGGAATACGCCCCCCAGGTGGTCTCCCAGGCGGTCGATCTCGCCCGGGACCTGAAGGCGAGCCTGATGGTGGTCAACATCATCAACCAGCGCGACGTCGATATGATGCGCAAAGTGTCACTGGATTATCCGGCCTTCCAGTTCGAGAAATACCTGGAGGATCAGGAAAATGAGCGTCTGGAGATGATGGACAAACTGGCCGCCGACGCCGGCGGCAGCGGTCTCGACATCGAGAAGGTCATCCGGGTCGGCGTGCCCTTCAAGGCCCTGCTCCAGGTGATCGAAGACAAGGGCGCCGACCTGCTGGTGATGGGGACCAAGGGGCGCGGCAACCTGGCCGGCGTTCTCTTCGGCTCCACGGCCGAGAAGATGTTCCGCCGCTGCCCGGTCCCGCTCCTCAGCCTGAGGGCCCCGGAAAAATAGAGCGGAAAAGAGTTGAAGCAGACGATACATGCCGGCTCAACAAAGGAGGGTGGTCCATGCTGGTAAAGAACTGGATGAGTAAACAGACGGTCACCATCGATCTCGACCAATCGATGCAGGAGGCGATGGCCCTGATGAAAAAGCATGCCATCCGCATGCTGCCGGTGCTGAAAAAGGGCAAGCTGGCCGGCATCGTCACCGACCGGGACTTGAAGCGGGCTTCGGCCTCCGACGCCACCACGCTCGAGATTCACGAACTGCTGTACCTGCTGTCCAGGATAAAGGTCAAGGATATCATGACCCGCGATCCGATCACCGTGCCGGACGATTTTACGGTGGAGGAGACCGCCGAAGTGCTTCTCAAGAACAAGATTTCAGGCGCTCCGGTGCTCGATGCGTCCGGCCAGGTGATCGGCGTGATCACCCAGTCAGACATCTTCAGGGTCCTGATCTCCCTGACCGGGGTCGGCAACCGCGGCATCCAATTTGCCTTCCTGATAGAGGACCGACCGGGCTCCATCAAGGAGGTCGCCGATATCGTGCGCGAGTTCGGCGGTCGGATCGCCAGCATCCTGACGTCCTATGATAACGTCAAGAGCGGTTTCCGCAAGGTTTACATCCGCATGCACAGCATCGACCGCCAGAAACTGGGCCAACTCAAAGACGTGCTGCGCCAAAAGGCCCGGGTGCTCTACATGGTGGACCACCGCCTGAACCAACGTGAAATCTACAGCGACTGATATGCGGCCGACGGCAGGGCCGACGGCAAAAACCTTATTCGGCTGATGAGGGTGAACGATGGCAACGCAAAGACAGAAGAAGATTTTGGTGGCGCTGGATGGCTCCGAGCGGAGCATGCAGACGGTCAAATACATTACCAAGATGGCACCGTTCGAAAACCTGAAGATCACGCTCATGCATGTTTTCAGCGGCGTGCCGGAAAGCTACTGGGACCTGGAGCGCGAGCCGAAGAGCGTCAAGTCGGTGATGTACGTCCGGGCCTGGGAAGCCGAGCAGAAGAAGAAAATCGAAGAATTCATGGGCCGGGCCCGCGACACCCTGATTCGCGCCGGATTTCCGGAAGCCCAAGTGGAAGTCAAAATCCAGCCGCGCAAGAAGGGGATCGCCCGCGATATCGTCCGCGAGGCGCGCGGAGGCTATGAAGCGGTCTTGACGCGGCGCCGGGGCATGGGGCGCATTCCGGGAATCATTCTCGGCAGTGTTTCGCTGAAACTGCTCGAAGCCCTGTCCTTTATTCCGCTGCTGCTGGCCGGACGCAAGCCGCCCGGCAGTCATTATCTGATCGCCCTCGACGGATCCAAGGACGCCCTGAAGGCCGTCGATTTCGCCGGCTCCTTTCTGAGGGGTCACGACATCGATTTCCGCCTGCTGCATGTTATCCGGGGCGGGGAGAAAAACAGCGAAATCCTCGCTTCGAGCGACACCTTTGTCCACAACGCCGAAAAGAGCATCGTCACAGCCTTCGAAGAAGCCAAGTCGCGTCTGGTGGCCAAGGGGTTCAGGCCGGAGTCCATCACCACCCAGGTGATCACCGGCGTCCGCAGCCGGGCCGCGGCCATCGTCGACGAAGGCAAGAAACTGGATGTCGGCACGATCATCATGGGCCGCCGCGGCCTGAGTCGCACCCAGGATTTTTTCATGGGCCGCGTGACGAACAAGGTCGTCTACCTGGCACGCGAAAAATCGGTCTGGATCATATCGTAAGCAGAAAGCAGAAAAGAAACTCCGCGCAACTATACAAGGCTTTAGGATAACGGTTTTGGCAAGGCCAGAGGGAGGCG
>JBAPWQ010000098.1:0-6820 GCA_049283795.1 Desulfobacterales bacterium
CCCGAGAACATGGACTACCCGAAGAACCCCGAGTTCCGCAAGAAATTCGGCCCGCGCGGCGTGATCCACTCCTGGGCCAACGCGGACGGCAGCCAGAAGATCGAGGACACCGGCCCGCTGACCAGAAAGCGCATGGAGACGGTCGACGACGAGACCTCGGACGTCGCCCTGGCCTTCATCGAGACGCAGCAGAAGGCCGGCAAGCCCTTTTTCCTGTGGTGGAACGGCACGCGCATGCATTTTCGCACCCACGTCAAGGCCGAACACCGCGGCATCTCGGGCCAGGATGAATACAGCGACGGCATGGTGGAACACGACATGCACGTTGGCAAGTTCCTGAAGAAGCTCGACGAACTGGGCATCGCCGGGAACACCATCGTCTTCTACTCCACCGACAACGGCCCGCACTACAACACCTGGCCGGACGCGGCCGCCACGCCTTTCCGCGGCGAGAAGAACACCAACTGGGAGGGCGGCTGGCGCGTGCCGGCCTTCGTGCGCTGGCCCGGCAAGATACCGGCCGAGACCGTCACCAACCAGATCGTGCACCACATGGACTGGCTGCCGACCTTTCTGGCCGCCGCCGGCGAGCCCGACATCAAGAACAAGCTCCTGAAGGGCGATGTCAAGGCGATCGGCCGCACCTACAAGGTGCACCTGGACGGCTACGACATCCTGCCGCTTTTGACCGGCCAGACCCAGGAGAGCCCGCGCAAGGAGATCTTCTATTTCTCCGACGACGGCGACCTGACGGCGCTGCGCTACACGGACTGGAAGTTGATCTTCATGGAACAGAAGACCCCGGGGACCCTGCGGGTCTGGATGGACCCCTTCGTGCCGCTGCGCGTTCCGCTGATGTTCAACCTGCGGCGCGACCCTTACGAACGCGCGGAGGTGACCTCCAACACCTATTACGACTGGATACTCGACCGCGCCTTTCTGCTGGTGCCGGCCCAGGCCTACGTCGGCAAGTTCATGGCGACGTTCAAGGAGTTTCCGCCGCGCCAGAAAGCCGCGAGCTTCAGCCTGGACCAGGTGATGGAGCAGATGCAATCACCGGGCGGGGCCCATTGATCTTCAACTGAGGACCCGGCATGGGGACGGCCTTTAGGGGTCAGGCCTCCCCAGGGCCGGCGGCCCATCGCCGCCTTCGGCAACTCCGACGGTGATTTGCAGATGTTGCAGTGGACGACGGACGACAGACGACAGATGACAGTCGACAGATGACGGATGACCGAGGACAGATGACAGACGCCAGACGACAGACAACAGATGACGGATGACAGACAACAGATGACGGATGATAGGCGACAGAGGGAAGAAAGACAGACGACAGATGACCGATGACAGACGACGCGGGCCGGAGGGTGAGACTCACGTTAACGTCGTGAACGTGCTCGTGCTCGAATATTTTTAAAAACAGGAAGTCAGACAACGAACAGACGTCAGTAAACATAAAAAATTGTCACCTGTCGTCTGCCCTCTGTCCTCTGTCCTCTTTCTTATCATCTGCCGTCTGTCGTCAGTCGTCTGTCCTCGTCCACATCGGGAAGCGCAATAGCGAGGAATGCCTTATGGCAGAAACGGACAAAAACCTGGAAAAAGCCATCGACGATCACCTCAAGCGTCTCGATGGGCGTTACAAGGCCAATACCAAGGTTTTCAATGCGACCCACATCGGCCACATCTCGCTGGCGATCGTTTTTTTGATTTCGGTTCTGTTTCCTTTTCTTTACCTTCAGGTGGACACGCGCAAGGTCAATCTCGAGACGAGCCAGCTGTCGCAGAAAATCGAGCGCCAACAGCAGCGCCTCGCCACTTACAACCGGGTGCTGGCCGGCATCAAGCAGTTGTTTTCGGCGGTTGAAAATACGCCGAAACCGCTCGAAGGCTACATCCGGGCCCTGGAGAAGGAGGCGGCCGGCGGGCCCAGGGCCCAGATGCCGCAAGGCCTTCAGGCCGAACCGGCCGCTTGCGGCTCCCCCGTGCGCCTGGATCCCTGGATGGCCTGTCGCACCCGGCAGTTTGTCACGGCCCGTTTCATTCACGGCCGTGAGATTCTCAAAAAAGAAGTGGCCGCGCCGCTGAAAGAACTGGGCCTTGAAGAATTCGACCAGTGGCAGGCCGATCTTCAGCAGGGGATCCAGGACCTGGAGAACCAATTCGACAGCGGGGTCGCCGCCGATCCCGGATTCTGGCGCAAATTCGACCGGGCATCGGCCCTGCACCAGCGCATGATCGACGGTGCCAGCCAATTCTGGGTCGATCATAAATTCGATGAGGTCGGCGACAAGATGGCGCAGGAAATCGCTGTGATGCAGGCCGCCGAAGAAGAGTTGAACCAAAAGAAAGCGCAGATCCAGAAACGCAAGGACGACATCAACAGCGCGTTCAAAAACATCAAGACCCGCTTCGGCAAATTCGGGCTGGAACCCAGTGATGCCATCCTGATAGCGCCGATCGTCCTGGCGGCCCTCTTCCTGGTGGCCGTCATGAACCTGAGCGAGTCGATTCGATTGCGAAAGTCATTTCAGACACTGTTTCAGGGCAAAGACCCGCAAAAGAAGGCCCTTACCGACCGCCAGGTTGCCTTGGCCATGCCGTTGTGGGTCGATCCGCTGGACCCGCGCCCCAAGCGGAGGCTGCGCCTGGCCGTGCTGGCGATACCGGCCGTCGTATCCGTATTGACACTGCTGGTCATCTTTTACTGCTGGTCGATCCCGGATGCGTTTCCGGGGCTGTCCGGCGCCGGCTACTGGAAGTACGGCGTCTATTACCTGCTGAGCGCCGGACTTTTCATCTACGGCTTCAGGCGGTTGCAGTCGGCGGTCGAGAAATATAGTGAAAAAATGCCGGCGGCAGAGCCGGTAACCCAACATCATGAAAAGACGAAAGGAGACTGACATGAGCAACCTGGTAGTGATTGCGTTCGAAGAAGAGCACAAGGCGTTTGAAATGCGGGCCGAGCTGGTGAAGCTTCAGAAGGAATACCTCCTCAAAATGGAAGACGCCGTGGTCGTCACCAAGGACAAGGAAAACAAGGTCAAGCTGCACCAGGCGGTCAACCTGACGGCGACCGGTGCGGTGGGCGGTGGATTCTGGGGGGCGCTGATCGGCATGATCTTCCTCAACCCGCTGCTGGGGGCGGCGGTCGGGGCCGGCGCCGGGGCGCTTTCCGGCAAACTGGCCGACATCGGCATCGACGACAAGTTCATGAAAGAACTGGGCGCAAGTTTCCAGCCCGGTGCCTCGGCCCTGTGCGTGCTCGTCAAGGAGGCGACCCCGGACAAGGTGCTCGCGAAGCTGAAAGGGTACGGCGGGAAGGTTCTGCAGACCTCACTGTCCAAGGAAGAAGAGGAAAAACTGCAGAAGGCCCTGGCCGATTCACCTTCGACCCCGGCGGCGACCGAGGCCTAATACCTGCGACAGGAGTTTTTCCGCTTCGGCGGTAAACTTCTGTATTCTTCGGCACTACTAAATTCTTCAAAGGAGAGACAAAATGGGTTTATTCGACTTTTTCAAAGACATGGGTGAAAAAATATTCGGCAGCGAGGACGAGGCGGCCGAAAAAATCAAGGAGAACATCGAGGCCACCAATCCCGGCATTCAGGGGCTCACCGTGGCTTACAACGACGGCGTCGTCGAACTGAGCGGGACGGCCGACAGTGCCGAGGCCTTGGAGAAAGCGGTGCTGATGGCGGGCAACGTCAAGGGGGTGTCCGAAGTAAAGGCCGACGGCATCAGCGCCCCGCCACAGCAGGCGCAGGTCGAATATTACGTCATCCAGAAGGGCGATTCCCTCTCGGCGATCGCCAAGCGCTACTACGGGAACGCTAAAGACTACCCGCGGATTTTCGATGCCAACCGCGAGGTCATCAAGAACCCCGACCTGATCTATCCGGGGCAGAAGATCCGTATACCGCTGGAGTGAGTGATGCACGGGGCGAAGCGGCGACGGGCCGCTTCGCTCCGCGTACCGAAAACGGACCGGAAAATTACTTTCGAGAAGGCAAGCGATTCCTGTGGAAGTTTCACTTTTTAACACGAGCAGTTGGGAAACAATAAGGAGACGATCATGAGCACCACCAGTTTAGTCAGCACCCCGTTGAAATACCTGGACAAGGCCGTCAACGGCCTGCGCGACCTGGGCCTGATGCCGGAAAAACCCGACGAGGCCCCGATCACGGCCCTGATCGAACAGGTCAGCGACCTCGACCAAGACAAGGCCCTGGCCATCGCCCGCACCCTGAGCCACACGACCGTGTTCAACGAAGTCGTGCGGGAGCAGATCACGCAGATGAAAGTCGGTGAGCGGTATGAAAAAATTACCGACGCCTTCAACAGCATCCGCGACGACGCCAAGTCGATGGTGGACCAGCTCGACGACGGCAAGATTTCGACCATGGAAAGGCTGCAGAACCTCTGGATGAGGGTCACCCGCGGCGATATCCCCAATCGGTTCAGAAAGATCAAGGATACCTATCTCGATGTGACCACCGACACCAAGGACCAGATCGAGCGCGAGACCAAGATCCTCGAATCCTACAAGGATTTTCGCGTGGCTCTCAAAGAGGCCCAGGTGATGGCCTTCCAGCTGTCGAAGAAGGCCGAAGCCGAACTCGACGCCGGCAAGGGGCGCCTGGAAGCGGCCTCCAAGGCCGTGGAAAGCTTCACCGGACAGGACCGTGAGCAGATCGCACGGCTGGAACTGGAGCGGGACCAGCGCCTGCGGGACCTTCAGGATGAAGACAAGCGCTATCAGATCGTCAAGGACCTGGCCGAGAACCTGTCGATCAGCTACAACACCACCGAGGTGGTCATGGCGCGGCTGGCGCAGGCAAGCGAGATCAAGGAGCGGGTGTATTCGCAGGCGGTGTCTTTCTTCGGCACCAACGAGACCGTGTTCACGGCCCTGAACGCCTCTTTCACCAGCCTGCAGGGCCTGCACGAGAGCACCCGCACGCTGGATGCGATGAAGGACGGGGTCAACCAGAGCCTGGAGACCATCGCCGAAGTGGGCGACAAGGTCCAGGAAGATGCCTTGCGGGCAGGCTACGGCCCGACGATCAAGGCCGAGTCGGTAAAAAAACTGGTCGACTCGGTGGTCAGTTTCCAGGAAAAATCCAAGGCCCTTATTGCCGAAATGCGGGAACTGGCGACCCGCAACGAGCAGGAGATCGGCGTGGCGGTCGAAAACAGCAAGAAACGTTTGGCCGCATTGGCCAACGCAGGAGCAGCGATAGCAAATGGCTGAAGAACAGGCGTCCCCAAAAATCGATTTGTCCGAAGTGATGCTGGCCATGGACGTGGTCGACACGCTCCGGCACCAGCGCTCGCTCGTCGAGCGCGAGCTTCAATCCGGAGACCGCGAAGCCGAGCTGATCGAGAAGCTTCGCAAGATTTACGCCGACCAGGGGTTGGAGGTCTCCGACGAGGTGATCGCAGAGGGTGTGAAGGCCATGCGGGAGGAACGCTTCGCCTACCGCCCGCCGCCCGGCGGGTTGAAAACAGCCCTGGCACGGCTGTATGTGAACCGCGGCCGCTGGGCCAAACGGACGCTGTGGCTCCTGGTCGCCGTGGCGGCCGTCTGGGCCGGCTACCGGTATCTTTATGTCATGCCGGCCGAACGCGGCCGGAGTCGATTGGCCCGCGACCTCAATGCCCAGGTGTCCAGCCAAAAAGAGGGCATTGCCACGCTGCAGAACCAGGTCACCGCCGTGAGCGGCGAGTTGGAGAAGGCGCTTCAGGCGGCGCCGACCGTGGCTATGCCGTCGGCCCGCCGGATAGCGGACAAGGCCCGGCAATCGCTGGCCGCGGCTACGCGGCAGTTGGGGGCCGCCGAGAAGCTCGGGCCGTTGGCCGGAATCGATCCGAACAATCTGGAAACCTATGCGGCCAAGGTCCAGCAGCGCTTAACCGAGCAGAAAGGCATGGTCGAGCGCGCCCGCGGCGACCTTGAAAACGCCCGGGCGGCGATCGGGTCGATCCGGTCGCTGGGGACCGAGTTTGCCGACATCGAATCGCTGCGCGCCGAGGCCTTGAATGCGGCTCGCGAGCCGGGGGTGGCGGAAAAAATCGACGCGCTTTACAACAGCGCGCTGTCATCGCTCAAGTCCGGCGACATCGAAACCGCCACGACCGCCCGCAATGCGTTGCAGTACACGCGCGACATGCTGGGGCAGGAGTACACCCTGCAAATCGTCTCGCGTCCGGGGACGCCCAGCGGGGTCTGGCGGTATCCGGTCGACAGCGGCACGGCGCGCAACTACTACCTGATCGTGGAGGCCGTTGGACCGAGCGGCCAGCCGCTCAAGCTGCCGATCACCTCCGAGGAGGACGGTAAGGTGCGCCTGCTGAGCGAGTGGGGACTGCGGGTCGATCCGCAGGTCTACGAGCAGGTCCGGCAGGACAAGCAGCAGGACGGGATAGTGAACCGCAAGGTCGTCGGGTTCAAGAAGCGCGGCTACCTCACGCCGGACTACACCGTCGCCAGCACCGGCGGTACCATCACCGAATGGTAAAAAAAATCGGAAGCACGGTAAATCAAGGGTCCGATGGACCGTCAAGGGTCAGCGCGACCCCCCGAGGAGTGAAGGCCATGTTGAACGGAACAGACCAGTTGGCGGTCATCAACCAACACATTGCAACGGCGCGCAAGGCCCTCGACACCGCCAACCAGCGGATGGAATCCGCGAACCAGCGGTTGGTCCGGCTGCGGAGCCAGTTGACCGAAGAGTATCGGCACCTGGCCCGTTTCCGCCTGGACGAGCTGACGGCCAACCAGGTGGCCACCCAGTTGGATGACACCGACCGCGCCGTG
>JBAPWQ010000099.1:0-7404 GCA_049283795.1 Desulfobacterales bacterium
GTCTCAATACTATACACAATTGAATCTCAATGCAAGTTTCCGCATTTTTTGCACAGAATGCAAAAATCAGAGGCCGAACGGGGACACCGACCCGTAAATTTCCCTTTGCGGGAGATCTAAACCGAAACTCGTTCCGAGATGTGTGATCTCTCAATAAAAAAAGAGGAACGGTGCGTGGAGAAAGGGCTTTGGGGTGAGAAGGAGCACTTTGAATCGTAAGTCAAAGACAAAAAGGAGGAAAGATCGAGAGTGAGAAGGTGGTGATCGACAGCCGGCTTCTATTAATGCTTACTTCACGTGGACACCATTTTTAGCGTAATCCACGATCAAAGAGTTTTCTGCTTCCCATTCTTTGGGTGTGAACGCAGAGGCTTCGATGGGAGCAAATACTTCGTAAATTGCTTCCGTTAATATATCAATTCGTTCCCAGTAGCTCTTATCAGAAAAACTATGCGAGATGACAACCACATCGATGTCGCTCTCTTCGTGCGCCGTGCCGGCAGCATGCGAGCCAAAAAGGATAAGCTGTTCAACCTGAATGTTAAGTGATTCTTAAGCCTTTTTGAATTGCTTGACAGTGTTTAAAACTGCGTCTTGATCCATGTCAGAACGTCCTTGCTCTTTGTGATCATATTTTGACGAGGGAGGGCTGGGGTGGGTGGAATAATATTCAGCAGGTACATCCCCCTCCCCCAACCCCTCCCACTTGGGAGGGGAGTTTTTCGGTCAGGCACTATCGGGTCATTGTCCGGCGATCCGGTAGCCGATAAAGGCGGTGTAGAGCAAAAGGGCGATCACGCCTTCCCAGCGGTCGACTCTTCCCTTGCGGCCGCTGAACATGAAGCCGAACAGGAGCAAGCCGGTGAAGACGGTCATGAGGACATCCAGGTTACTGCCGGCGTGGAAGGGCAGGGGCCGGATGGTGGCCGTGGTGCCCAGAACGAAAAAGATGTTGAAGATGTTGGAGCCCACCACATTGCCGACGGCGATATCGACCTTGCCTTTGTGCGCGGCGGCGGCCGAGGTGGCCAGCTCCGGCAGGGAGGTGCCCACGGCCACGACCGTCAGGCCGATCACCGCCTGGCTCAGCCCGAGGGCGTCGGCCACGGCGACCGCTCCCCCTACGATCCACCGGCCGCCGAGGACCAGGCCGGCCAAGCCGCCCGCCAACCGCAGCGCGGTGCCCGCCAGGCCATAGGTGTGTTCAGGAATCGCCGGTGCCGGCGCCTCGCTGTCGCCGGTGGCGGTAAAGGCATAGTAGAGAAAGATCATGAAAAAGCACAGCAGCACCAGGCCGTCGCTGCGGGAAATATCGGCGAAGTCGCGGTTATCGAGCAGGCGGTCATTGGCCATCAGCCCGAGTACGATCGCCGCCAGCAGGCTGAAGGGGATTTCACGCCAAACGGTGCCTTGGGTGACCGACAGCGGGCGGATGACGGCGGCTATCCCGAGGATCAACAGGGTGTTGGCGATGTTGCTGCCCAGAACATTGCCGATCGCGATGTCGGTGTCGCCCCGGATTCCGGCGATGAGGTTGACGAAGAGTTCCGGGGCGCTGGTGCCGAAGGCCACGACCGTCAGGCCGATGACGATATCCGGCAGGTTCAGCCGCCGCGCGACCGACACTGCGCCATCGACGAAAATATCCGCGCCCTTGATCAGAAGGGCAAAACCGATGAGCATGAGCAGGTAAGGCCAGATGGTGGTCATGGAAGTCCTCCGGTTTCAGGTGCGGGAGTCGCGCCGCATTCCAGCCAGACGAAGCCGTAGGGAAGCAGTTGCAGTGCCGCTGCCGAGTCGATGACCCTGCCCGTGACCAGGTTCGTGCTGCGGCGTCCGCAGCCGCAGGCCATCAGGACCCCGGCGCCCAGCTCCTGGGAGGTTTCTGCGAAGTTGTTGACGATCAGCAGGCGCTGGCCGGCGTTTTGGCGCAGGTAACCGAAAAGGCGGGGATTGCCGGTGTCGACGATTTCCATCCCGCCGTCGTACAAAGCCGGAAGCGATTTCCGCAGTTTGATCAGCCGGAACATTTCGTCGAAAAAACGCCACTCGATGGTTGCGGGATCGTTTATTTTTTCGCGGGACTGCCACTTTTTTCGGGAGCGGTGGATCCAGCGTGCATCGCCGGCCTTCGCCGGATCGGACAAAAAGGTGTAGTCGTTGAGTTCACCCCATTCCTCGCCCAGGTATATCAAGGGAAGACCCCCGATGCTCAATATGATGCTGCGCAGCATGTTGATCCGGCGCACGGCGGTTTCGATCTGTTCGGGATCGTTTTCCTCGACGGCTTTTTCCAGCCCGGCCAAAGACGCCAGCGTGCCGCACACCCGCTGGTCGCCGCTGGCGGGGTTGAACTGGAACGGGACCCCGCGCGCGAAGGAACCCGGAAAGCGGCCGGTGTAGAAATCGTTCAGAAACCGGCGGTGCCCGGCCGGATCGATGCCCACCCGGGTGGCATCGCGGTCGTCGAAGGTCCAGCCGATGTCGTCGTGGCAGCGCAGATAGTTGACCCAGGAACAGCCCTCCGGCAGCCGGCTGCGGTTGCGCGTGGCCTCCACCAGCAGCTTGACCTCGCGGGTGGCGACGGACTCCCACAAAAGCGCCATGAGCTGCGGGTTGTAGGAGAGCCGGCACTCGTCGCGGCCGATGTATTTGATGACCTCGTCCGGGTGAACGATGGCCTCGGACTTGAACAGCAGCGCCGGGGCGGCGATGCGCGCGATCAGGTTGAAGGCGCGGATGACGGTGTGGGCTTCGGGCCGGTTTTCGCAGTCGGTTCCGAGCTGCTTCCAGATGAAGGCCACGGCATCCAGCCGCAGGACGTCGACGCCGCGGTTGGCCAGAAACAGCATTTCTTCGGCCATCGCGCGAAAGACGTCCGGATTGCCGTAGTTCAGGTCCCACTGGAAGCTGTTGAAGGTGGTCCAGACCCATTTGCGGCAGCCCGCATGCCAGGTGAAGCTGCCGCGCCGCACGCTCGGGAATATGTCGCGCAGGCTCCGCTCGTAGCGCTCCGGCATTTCGCGGTCCGGAAAGAGGTAGTAGTAGGCCTGGTACTCCGGGTCGCCGGCCTGCGCGCGGCGGGCCCAGGCATGCTCGTTGGAGGTGTGATTGAAAACGAAGTCGAGCACCAGGCTGATGCCGGCCTGCCGCAGGATTTGGGCCAGTTCGGTCAGCTCGGCCATGGTTCCGATGTCCGGGTTGACGGAGCGATAGTCGCTGACGGCATAGCCACCGTCACTGTCGCCGTGCGGCGCGGCAAAAAGCGGCATCAGGTGTAGATAGGTCAGGCCGAGGTGTTTGAAATAGGGGATGTGTTCCGGCAGCCGCGCCAGGTTGTCGCTGAACAAATCGACATACAGCACCCCGCCGACCATTTCCTGGGATAGAAACCACTCGGGGTTGTCCTCGCGCAGGGCATCCAGGTCCTTCAAGGCTTCCGGCCTTTCGAGCCAGGCGCGGGCGGTGGCGGTCAGGATCTGCTCGAGGTGGTAAAAAAAGTCGTAATGCCATCCGTACAACGTGATCAGGAGCCGGAACAGCGGCTCCCAGTGGCGGTGGAGACGCTCTTCGAAGACTTGCCTGCGATGCGGCGCGTGCGCACCGGCGCGGTGGCCGAGCAGGGCGTCGATACGGGGCCACAGCCGCTGCAGCGATTTTTTGGAATGGTAATCGATCCAATCCGCTTCCATGGTCGCTCATGTCCGGCGGCAAGGGTTCACCAGAAAACAAGCCTGGCATTTCAGCCGGTGCGGCACCCGGTCACCCCGGACGGCGCAACCGTTTGAATATCCAAGATCTTTTGACGTTCGCACTAGCGGCCACAGGTAAGTGTCCGGCCCTAAAAACCATACGGGTGTTATTCGTGCGGACCCCGCACCCGGGACCCTAAAAAAATACGCACGGCCGGCAGACCTGTGCGTTTTGGTTTGTCGTTCGGACCGCGCGTACGACACGTACCAGCTGTAGCTATAGGCATTAAGGCAAAGCTTTTGGCTGCTGGTTTCGGTCGCTGCGTATTACAAGACAGCCGCCTCCCTCCATCCTTGCCAAAATCTTTATCTTAGAGCCTGTATCCATTAATTCGGAGTGGTCTATTTGTCAACCATCAAAGCCGGCTCGGCGATTCCGATACGGCCGAAGACGGTGGCACACGAAAAAAATCGACTTGCTTTTGGCGCAAGCTGTTACTAAGTTTGAACACCAACAAAAAGGCGCGATCGAGCCGAGGACCCCACTCGAAAGGAAAGACCGGAATGGAATTGATAAAAATTCGCTTCGGTGAAGAGCCGGACCTCATCGAAACCGCGGTCGAAAAGAACCTGACGGACCTGTTTCGTTCCGCCAATCTTCTTTTCAGGTGCTCCGACTGCCTGTGGCTTCCCGCGATCGACATGATCGAATCGGCCCATGAGATCGTGGTCATCGTCGATGTCGCGGGGGTGGACAAAGAAGACCTGGAGGTCGAAATCACGCCGCGGGCGGTCAAGATCAGCGGACGACGACGCTCTCCCGCAGCGGGGGCTCCGGCCACCTACCGGCTGGCTGAAATTCGTTACGGCCGCTTCGAACGCGTCCTGCACCTGCCGGAGACAATCGATGCGGACGGCACCGGTGCGTCTTATTCCGAAGGGTTTCTCACCATCCGGCTGGCCAAACGGCCGGCCCCTGAACGCTATCGCATCCCCATTGCCGAAGAGTAATTTTTGCTGAATCCAGAGGCTTCATGCTGCATCGCGGCCCAACAGTAGACACGAAAGATGGAGGTAATTATGCCAGATCCGCAACCATCCGATGAAAAGGGAGTGGACGCCATACCGGAAACGTTGCCCGTTTTGCCCTTGTCGGACGCCATTCTTTTTCCCAAGATGGTCCTGCCGCTGATAGTCCTGGAGGAAACCTCCATTCAACTGATCGATGACGCCATGGCGGGCAACCGCATCGTCGGCCTGCTCGCCTCTCAGCAAAAAGGTGATGCCCAAGGCTATCCGCGGCCCGAGGACCTGGCCGCGATGGGCACCAGTGCGCTGATCCTCAAGATGGCCAAGACCCGCGACAACAAGGCCCAGCTGCTGGTCCAGGGCCTGAAACGGTTCAAGACCCAGAGCTTCGTGCAGGGCAAGCCCTATCTGCAGGCGAAGGTGAAGCACATCGAGGAAGTCGAGGAAAAGGACCAGGAGATCGAGGCGATGATGAACAACCTGGTCGGCCTTTTCGGCCGGATCGTGGAACTCGCGCCGGGGCTGCCGCAGGAAATGGCGCAGATGGCCCAGTCGATCAAAGACGCCGGCACGCTGGCCGACATGATCGTCTCCACGATCAACTCCTCGATCGAAGAAAAACAGCGGGTCCTTGAAACCACAAACGTGCGCGACCGGTTGAAGGATGCCACCCGCATCACCAACCGCCAGCTGGAGATCATCGAACTGGGCAACAAGATCCAGCAGCAGGTCAAGGGCGATCTGGACAAACGCCAGCGGGAGTTCTACTTGCGCGAGCAGCTCAAGGCGATCAAGGATGAACTCGGGGAAAAGGACGAGGAGTCGGTCGATATCGACGAGTTCAAGTCACGGATCGAATCGGCCGGATTGCCGGAGGAAGCCCGCAAGGAGGCCGATCGGGAGCTGAAGCGCCTGTCTAAAATGCACCCCTCATCGGCCGAGTACACCGTTTCCACCACCTACCTGGACTGGCTGACGACGCTGCCGTGGCAAAAAAGCACCACCGACAACCTGGACATCAAGAAGGCCCGCAAAATCCTGGATGACGAACACTTCGGCCTCGAGAAACCCAAGAAGCGGATTATCGAATACCTGGCGGTGCGCAAACTCAAGCCCGACTCCAAGGGCCCGATTCTCTGTTTCGCCGGCCCGCCGGGCACCGGCAAGACGTCTTTAGGGCAGTCGATCGCGCATGCCCTCGGTCGCAAATTCGTCCGGATATCGCTGGGCGGGGTGCGCGACGAGGCGGAGATCAGGGGCCACCGGCGCACTTACATCGGCGCCCTTCCGGGCCGCATCATCCAGGGCATCCGGCGCGCCGAGTCGAACAACCCGGTGTTCATGCTGGATGAAATCGACAAGGTCGGCAGCGATTTCCGCGGCGATCCCTCCGCCGCCCTACTGGAGGTCCTCGACCCGCAGCAGAATTTTTCGTTCTCGGACCACTACCTGGATGTGGCTTTCGATTTATCGAAAGTCATGTTCATTACCACCGCCAACATCCTGGACACCGTGCCACCCGCCCTCAGGGACCGCATGGAGGTCCTGCAGCTGCTGGGATACACCCAGGAGGAAAAGGTCAAGATCGCCAACCGGTTCCTGATCCCGCGCCAGCGGGCCGAGCACGGCATCAAGGCCAACCAGATCACCTTCACCCAGGCGGCGGTAAAGCACATGATTCAAGGCTACACGCGCGAGGCCGGGCTTCGCAACCTGGAACGCGAGATCGCCAATGTCTGCCGCGGCCTGGCCACGCAAATAGCGGGGGGCGAGGTCAAGAAAGCGACCATCAAGCCCGAAGATGTGGCCGGTTACCTGGGACCGGTACGATTTACCCCGGAAACCAAGGCCCGGGTCCTCATCCCAGGGGTTGCAACCGGGCTGGCCTGGACCCCGGTCGGCGGGGAACTGCTCTTCATCGAGGCTACCGCCATGAAGGGCCAGAACCGGCTGACGCTGACCGGGCAGTTAGGTGATGTGATGAAGGAATCGGCCCAGGCCGCCCTGACGTTCATTCGCACCCACACCCGGGAACTGGGCATCGAGGATGATTTCTTCGAGAAAAAAGACATTCACATTCACATTCCGGCCGGGGCCATTCCCAAGGACGGTCCCTCGGCCGGGGTTACCCTTCTGACGGCGCTGGTCTCCTTTGTGACCGGGCGCAAGGTCAAAAAAGACCTGGCGATGACCGGAGAAATCACCCTGCGGGGCCAGGTGCTGCCGGTGGGCGGCATCAAGGAGAAAATGCTGGCGGCTCACCGGGCGGGCATCAAAACCGTGATCCTGCCCCAGGAGAATCAGAAAGACCTGGAGGAGCTGCCCGAAAACGTCCGCAAGCAGATCACCTTTCACTTCGTCGACAAGATGCTGGATGTGGTCAAGCTGGCCCTCGGGGGAAAGTAAACGCCGGGTTTGGCCGCGGCGTAGCGGTGACTGCGCGATTTTTATAGGCTTTAAGATAAAGATTTTGGTAAGGCCGGAGGGAGGCGGCTGCTGGTGTAATACGCCAACGACCGATTTCGGCAGCCAAAAGCTTTATCTTAAAGCCTATGGTTGCAGGCGTCGGAAGCGGATGACGTGTCGGGAGGAAATTGGGCTTCGGCGCGTGGGTCGAGGACGGCGATCACCGGCGAGGACGTGCGCATGGCCATGAAGCGCACCGGGTGATCGGCCTGCAGCC
>JBAPWQ010000100.1:0-5216 GCA_049283795.1 Desulfobacterales bacterium
AGGCCGAACCAGAGCTTCATCAGAAAATTGCGCCGCGGCAGGACCGCCGCCGTTTCTGTTTCGGCGCGTTTTTTGGGCATCACCAGCCTTTTTTTCCGTTTCTCAGCCGTCATGGAACCCTTTTGGAAAACACTGCCCGTGTCCGCGACTATTTGTGCGGGCTTCGCCCGCGGTGCAGAAAACCCTTGTAAACAAAATGAAAAAACCTCTGCGCCCCCCGCGTCTTTGCGGTGAATAACTTTTCGCTTACGACCACGGCCACACCAGTTTCATGCCGGCGCCGCGAAACCACACCCCGGTGACGGTCATGATGGTAAGGGCCGTGGCCAGAAAGATACCTATCGTCTGGACGGTTTCGTTCAGCGATGCTGAAAACCGCCGTCTCGACACCCGGTAAAAAAGTGCGATGACAGCCAGCAAGAGGATAAAAGGGATCAGCCCGTCCGCGATGACCGTCGGAAGCCCCGCGAATCGATGGCCGGAACGCGCGAGCCATTCGTCGAAGAGGATCAGAGTCGGCGCGGCCGCCAGGGCGGCGACGGCGGCGCCAATCCCGGCCTTGCGTCCGGTCCGGGTGGCAAACCAGATTCCGCCGGTGTCGGTTTCATAGGTCAGATAGGGCAGGGCCACGAGGGCTGCCGCCGCCGCCAGCGGAACGATGAAAACCGCGAAAAGGGGATGAAGGTGCAGCAGCAGTTCCTGGAGCCCGGCAAAGTACCAGGGGGCCTTGGTGGGATTCGGGCTCAGCCCGGGGTTGGCCGGATCGGCCAGGGGCGCGTCGAAGAAAATCGCCAGCAGCATGACGGCGGCGATCAGGGCCGTGGCGACAACGGCTTCACGCAGCAGAAGATCCGGCAGGCTCGGTACCCTTTCCGGCGACTCGGACGGCGCGACTTCCGGCCGGCGGGGAATGACCAGGCCGCGGGCCTGGCGCACGCGCCAGAAGTGAAATCCCATCAGCGAAAACAGCAGGATCGGAACCACGGCGGTGTGGACGGCATAAAAGATCCGCAGGGTGGCCGGTCCGATGTCGGGTCCGCCGCGAATCAGCTTCTGAAGGGCGAAGCCGAACCAGGGGACATACTCCAGCATGCCGGTCGACACGGTCACGGCCCAGTAGGCCAACTGGTCCCAGGGCAGCAGGTACCCGCTGAGGTTGGCGATCAGCACGAGGCCGCACAGGGTCAGGCCGATGATCCAGTTGAACTGCCGCGGCGGATGAAAGGCGCCCGTGAAAAACACCCGCAGCAGGTGCAGCAGCACCACCAGGACCAGCAGGTGGGCGCACCAGTGGTGCAGGTTGCGCATCAGTCGGCCGAACGGCACGCCGCTCACAAGTGACTGGATCGAGGCATAGGCGGCGACGGGGGTCGGTTCGTAAGCGAATTTCAACAGCACGCCGGTCCCGAATTGAAGCAGCACCAGCACGACGGCCATGCCCCCCAGGCCCCAGGTGAGCGAAAAGCGCAGCGTGGCCGCCGGCACGGTCGCGGGACGAAAATGCAGGACCAGGTTTCTTAAAAGATACCGTTTGCGCTCCACTTCGGTGCGGGGGATGACCGGATCGGACAAAATCGAGAGCCGGATTCGTTTGAAGAGTCCGGCAGCGGCCGGTGGTCGGTCTGGCGAAGATATCATGGGGTGGTGTGATGGTATAGAGCGGCGATCGGCATCATGAGCTATAGGCTTCGAGATAGTTTTTTAAGACGGCAGTAACGCTTGCCGGCCGATAACACTTCCGTTCCCGCCCCGGCTGGAATTTCAACCATAAGCTTCTAGTGTAAAGGTTCGAAGACCACCTCGAAGGTCTGGCCTGCCGCCGGCTGGTAATACAGGCCCTTGAGCACGTTCAGCCGCGGATCGTAGGCCAGCGTGTAGGTGGCCCCGGGATAGCCGACATCCTGCAGTTCGATGAAGACTTTCAGGGCCTCGGCATCCTTTATCGCAGTCGCGCGGGCGACGTTGATCGGGCGGGGATTGAAATACCCGGTATCCATCTTGCCGGTGGCGTCGATGCCGCGGATCTCGATCACGTATCCGCCGTCCGGTCGGCGCCAGCGGCCGATCAAGGGCTGGAAGTCGCGCGAACGGGTTTGTGCGCCGGCCTGCGAGGCGGCGGGCACGGTTCCAACGGTCGGCGTCCCGGAGCGGTCCGCGCCGCTTTCGGACCTGGTAAAATAATAACCGGCCATGACCAGCCCGACAGCCGCGGCCGCCAGAACGACGAACCCGACTTTCCAAGAGAGACCTTTCCTGCGAGGGCCCGCGATTTTGGGGCGCCGGGTCTTGTCAGTTTTTATTGCCATTTCTATGATTTCCCAAATCGGCAGCCGTAATGAACACCACGTATTTCTATCCAGTTCATTCAGCTTTAACAGATTTGACGCTTATTTCCAACCGAAGACGCTCTCTTCGGAGGCCAAGGATCGATGCTGCAAACAGGTCAAAGGCCGATCCTCATTAATTTATTATCTCTTTTTCCGGATGATATACACCGCAATGCCGACCATGGACAGGCCAACGAAGATACTGACGCGATCGCTGCGGTAAAGGCCGTACAGGAAATCCAGCAGGCCCAGGGCGGCAAATGCCAGGGGCAGAAGTCGTTTTTTCATCGGCACCGGCACTGTGATTGACCTACCCGAGACTTTCCAGCAGGTCGCAGAGAAGCCTCACACCGAAGCCGGTCCCGCCGGACCCGCAGTAGTCACCGCCGTTCTTGCGATAGGCCGGGCCCGCGATGTCGATGTGGGCCCAGGGCGTGCGGCCGACGAACTCTTTCAAGAAAAGCGCCGCGGTGACGGCGCCGCCCCAGCGCGTGGCGGGCATGTTGTTGATATCGGCCAGTTCGCTTTTGAGCTGGTCCGTGTAATCCTCCGGCAGCGGCATCCGCCAGCAGCGCTCGTGGGTTTTTTCGGCCGAGGTCAGGATCGCGGCCGCCAGGGGGTCGTCGTTGGCAAACAGCCCGGCCAGGCCTTCTCCCAGCGCCGTCACGCAGGCGCCGGTCAGGGTAGCCACATCGATCAGGAAGTCGGGTTTGTGGCGCGCGATGCCATAGGCGATCGCATCGGCCAGGATCAGCCGGCCCTCGGCATCCGTGTTGCCGATCTCGACCGTCTTGCCGCTGTACGTGCGGATGATGTCGCCCGGCCGCGTGGCGGAGCCGGAGATCATGTTCTCCACCAGCGGCAGGATACCCACCACTTTCAGCCGCGGTTTGAGCCCGGCGACAGCGATCATAACGGCGGCCGCCGCCGCCGCTCCGGCCATGTCGGACTTCATCATGCTCAGGGTTTTGGAAGTCTTCAGGTTCACGCCCCCCGAATCGAAGGTCACGCCCTTGCCGACGATGACCACGGTCTTGCCCGCCCCTTTGGGGGCATACACCAGTTCGACCATGGCCGGAGCGTTGCGGCTGGCGGCGGACACGGCGAGAATGGCACCGAACTTTTCCTTCTGAAGTTCCTTTTGACCGAAAGTTTTGACCTGGAGCCGGGCCTTACGGGCACCGGCGGCGATCGAACGCGACAGGGCGGCCGGCGTCTTGTCATTGGCCGGCGTGTTGACCCAGTCCCGCGCCATCAGGCTGCCGCGGCAGATCTGCCCGATCTTGGCCGGGAGTTTGCCGAAAGCCCGGGCGGTTTGCGGCGGCACCAGCAGGTCGATTTTTTTCAAAGGTGGCCGGCTCTTGTCGGTCTTGTAGGCGGCGAACCGGTGATTGGCGAGGCCGGCGCCTTCCAGCAGCGACGCGATGACCGCCTCCGGTTCGATATCCGGCAGCTCGAGGATGGGAACGACGACGGCGATGTTCTGCAGTTTTTTTTGCAGGGCCAGTTTGACCGCGCGGCCGGCGGCGGCCCGCACCGTTTCGCGGTTTATGGCGGCCGCCGGTCCCAAACCGGTGAAAAGGACCCGCCGGGCCTTGGTGCCGGGCGGATTGTAGAGCACGACCTCGTCGCCTTTGGCGCCCTTGAACTCTTCGAATTGTTGAATGCGCGCTACCATCGAGGAGAGCAGGGGGTGATCGTGCAGTTCGGCATCCTCACAGACCGGGACGACCAGCAGGTCGGTTTCGGAAGCCGCCGGTTCCAGAGATTTCAGATAGAGCATGGACATCTTTCCTCGTTCGCGGGAATGATAAAATGTAGAGGCGAGGTATATCGACGATGAGCGGCAGCATAACGGCGGCAGCCGCCACTGTCAAGCGTGGCAGCCGGTCGAGGTCATAAATTGTTACAGGGTGCAAGGTATAGGGCACAAGGCGAAAGGTACACGGCGCACGGCAAAAGGTTTAAATCAGATATCGGGCACCCACAAGGGGCGCTCCTACGGTTGCATCTCCCACAAATTCATAGGTCAAACACCACCCCTGCTTCTCGCACCCCGCACCCCGCAACCCGCAACCTGCTCCCCCCCTCACCCCGCAGCCAGTTTCTTGAGGCGGGTGATCGTCGCCCACGAAAAGGGCTCCTTGCGGCAGGGCAGGATGGCGTTGTTGGTGAAGATCGGGTCGGTTGCCAGGTCGTAGCGGGAAGCGGCGACGGCGGCCGGCCACAAGTCGGTGTGGGGAATAGGGGAGTAGTGGGCCAAAATCGGCGTGACGCCGTTTTCCTTGACGATTTGGATCGAGGCCGCGATGTTCTCGACCGACTGTCCGGGCAGTCCCGCCAGAAGGTAGGCGCCGAGCTGGCGCTTTTGGAACCCGGCTTTTTTAAGGCAATCCGCCGCCCGCTCGAACTCGCCGGCCATCACCTTCCGCTCCCCTGCGGGCCTCGGGGCGGCAGCGGCGGTTTCCAGCCCCAGGCGCACGGTTTCGAATCCGGCCCGTTTCATCAGGTGCGCGATGGCCGGCGTGATCCAGCGAATGTGCAGGGCGTTGGGGGTGTGGAAGCGCAGCTTCGGGCCGCGCCGGATCACCCCTTCGAGAATCGGCACGGTGTGGCACTCGGCCTCCATTAGCAGGGCGTCGTCGTAAAACACGAAATCCCTGACGTCGAAATCCCGCTGCCAGCGCTGGATTTCATCCACAACCAACTCCGGGTCGCGGGTCATGCGATCGGGGGTCAATTTTTTGGCCGCGCAGTAGGGACAGGCAAACGGGCAGCCCCTGGCGGTCAGAAGCGGGACGTAGGCGATGTGGCGCTGCAGGTCGTGGGCCGGATGCGGATAGGTGTCCGGGTCCTGTGGGTCGAAGAGGGCCGCCGGCCGGTATCCGG
>JBAPWQ010000101.1:0-7127 GCA_049283795.1 Desulfobacterales bacterium
CTTCAACCCCTCGAGGCCGACCACCGTGACGCTTTGCCCTTTCTCCACCGGCCGGTCGCGTTCGTCGGCCGCGGCGCGCCACAGTTCTCCCCGCACCCGCACGTAGCCTTCGGGGTCGAGCCGGACGGTGACCGTGCCCCGGCGCCCGATCATGGCGGATGGATTGCTGGTATCGCCGGCGGCATACGCGCGCCATGTCAACGGAAACAGGACCACGTCCTTGATGACCGCCAGCGCGACAAGTGCCGGCCCCATCCACAACGGAACGCTGGGCCACCACCGGTTTACCAGGAAAATCAAAAGGATCAAAAGCAGCAGTCCCGGCAGCTGAAGCAGCGCATAGCGCAGCACCACCTGAAGCGTCGGTTTCTCCCGGCCGTTATGTCCGCGAAGTTTCGGCCGTTGTCGGCGACGGGTCATCGGCTCACCGCTCCTGTCCGGGGGAAATCGTGGTGTGGGGCACCGGCATTTCGGGTCCTGCGGCCCAGCGCAGCAAGACCCTCAGTGTGCCGGTGGACGCCAGGTTCCCCAAGCATAGTCCGACCGCACCGATCAGGCTCCCGGGCACTCCGGCGCTCAGACAGACGGCGGCGGCCGACACCACGGTCCCCAAGAACCCGGCCTGACCGGCAATGACGATCAACGGGCGCCGGGCGAGTGCGGCCAGCCCCTCCCCCTGCGAGCGGATGGCCACGCAGAAGGGGAAAAAAACCAGCGCCCCGGCCGCCGCCCTTACCAGCGAAAGGTCCTTTGCGGCAAGGTTCTGGAGCCGGACATAGTATAATTCCGCCAGGCCGGGCAAAATCAATACCAGCGGCAGCAACCCGAGGATTGCGCCGGCAGCCAGGGAAAACCGCAGCGTGCGGCGGTCCGTGTGCCGCGGCGGTGCGAAGGCCAGAACGACTTCCTGCAGGCGCGTCGCCCCGTAGGCCACCGGCGTGGCCAGCCCGAGGGCCAGGTAATAGGCCGGCAGCATCCGTTCCGGCTCGGCCGCCCGCGCGATGAAAGCCCCCAGGACAATGGCCGCCAGCGACAGCAGATACCCGCCGAAGGAAAGCGGCAGGTTGAACAGAAATAGTTCCCACTTCCCGGGCGCGCTGGTATAACCCGCTTCGAGGCGCTTCAGGAAAGGCGCGGCCAGAAGTCGTGACACCAGGACCTCGAGCGCCACGGGCAGCGACAGGCAGACAATGGCCCAGATCGGACCAATCCATCCCACCAGGCAAAACACGGGTGCCAGCAGCGCCGTGAGCAGGATGCGCATCAGGGTCGCCAGACTGGCCCGACCGGTGGCCCGCATGTTGAGCATCACGACCTGGTAGGAAATCCTCAGAAAAAAGAGCAGCTGCAGCGGGATGCTGACCAGAAGGGCAAGTGTCGCCGGTGTCTCGATGCTCGGCGGCAGGCCGATGATTTTTCCAAAGAGCAGGTGCGCGGCAAACGGCAGGCACAGCAAGGCCTGGACCGCAGCGACAAAAGCGGCGATCTGCAGAACCACCGTTTGAAAAACCCGCAAGCTTGCGCGGCTGTGCACGAAAACCATGCCCGTGGTCACCAGCCCGAAGCCGAGGGTCCCCAGCATGAACATGATGGTGTTGGCCTGAGCCAGTCCGGCCAGATTGAGCGGGCCGCCCGGGCCGCGTGAGGCTACCATGGCCACCAGGGGGTAAGTCAATCCCTGCGAAGCCGACTGCAGCGCCAACGGAACGAAAAAGCGGGTCATGGACCCGGCGGTTGGTGGCGGTTTAGAATTCATCGCGGAAAATCGGTCGCCGCGTGCGGCCGACAGGTTGCAATAAGCCGACCACGGCGCAGTTCCGATACAGCCGTGGCGTCGGTCGAGCCGGTCCGGAATTTGACGCCGCCCTGAAACGGCCGAAGCCTGCGGGCGGCGGTGCTATCGGCCGGGGACGATAATGCGCGAGGTCTCTTTCGCGGCGGGCGCAATGATCTGGGATTGTTCTTCGCGCCGCATCTTCTGCACCTCGGCGGCCAGCTTTTCCACCGCCGCCTGCATGGCTTCCGGAAATCGCTTGATCGCCTGTTGCAGCTGTTTGGCCGGAATCATCGCCTGCACCGGCAAGGGGCCGGCAGCCGTCATGAGGTTGGTTTCCCCCACGAAGATGGTCTTGCGGGTCTTGTCGATCGATCCGTCGCTGGTGACAGGGGTGAGCCGCTTGATGCTGGCCACTTTAAGGTCGGTAAAAATTTCTTCCTGGTAGAGATTGTGCCGGTCGACTGTAAAGTCGATCACCTGGGTTTTTTCTTCCGTCATTTTCGGTGCCGCTCCTTTTGATGGGTCGCCCGGCAGGTATCACCCTCCGCCGCCGGGACGCGAGGGAGTGAATTGCGCGGGCAGGCAATGGTTTAAAACAGCGGGTGGCACGGTAACAGATCGATCCTTTTTAGGCAATCGGCATCATCAAATCGTTTCAGCCGGGTTCGCGCCGGCGGCGATGCCGGGGCGGTGCGGCCGATCGAAAATACCGCGGTTGTTGCATCGCGTCGCAAAGATTGCTAATGTGAAGCCTCTGACAAATCACTACGGAGCGCTCCTCCACCCTCAGGAGTCAGCGATAGACCATGGGACATGCCGCCAGAATCATCGGAATCGGATCCGCGTTTCCGGAAAAACGCCTGACCAACGAAGACCTCATCCGAACTCTCGCCCACCACGACGTCGACACCAACGACCAGTGGATCCGCGACAGGACCGGCATCCGCGAACGCCGGATATCGAACGTCGAAAACGAGGCCGAAACCAACTCCTCGCTCGGGGCGCAGGCCGCCCGCAACGCGCTCGAAATGGCGGGACGCCGGGTCGAGGAGATCGACCAGATCATCTACGCCACCTGCTCACCGGACACCCTGCTGCCGTCCACCGCCTGCTGGCTTCAAAAAAAAATCGGGGCATGCAACGCCTGGGCCGTGGATGTCAATGCAGCCTGCTCCGGTTTCATCTATGCACTCGTGACGGCCCAGCAGTTCATTCACTCCGGGCAGTCCCGGACGGTTCTGGTGGTTGGCGGCGAGGTCCTGTCACAAATCACCGACTGGTCGGACCGCTCTTCCTGCATCCTGTTTGGCGATGGAGCCGGCGCCGTCGTCGTCGAGCGCGTTGCGGCCGGAAGCCGGCAACGCATCCTGTCGAGCCACCTGACCTCCAACGGCAGCCTGAGCGAGCTTTTTTACGTTCCGGCCGGCGGCTCCAACCTCGAGGTAACGCCCGAACGCTACGCCCGGAACCTTCACAAGATGCGCATGAACGGCCGCGAAATTTTTAAAGTGGCGGTGCGCACCCTGACCGAGTGCGCCCTGCGCGCGCTCGAAAAGCGGCGCCTGCCCATTGTGCGACTCGACTGGTTCGTCCCGCATCAGGCCAATCTGAGAATCATCGAGGCCGTTGCCAACCGGCTCTCTTTTCCGATGGAGCGGGTGCTGATCAATTTGGACCGCTACGGCAACACCTCGGCCGCAACCATCCCGACGGCGCTGGACGAAGCCGTACGCGACGGCCGCATCCAAAAAGGCCAGACGATCCTGCTCGACGCTTTCGGCGCAGGTCTGACGGCCGGCGCGCTGTTGCTGCGCTGGTAACACAACGCTTTATCCCCGGGAAGCAATCGATCGTGCACCCCAAATCCGCTAAAAACCGCGTCTTCCCGACGGCGCGGGAGGACGCCCACGCCGCCGACCTGAAGGTCGACTCGCCCCAGAGCCGGTCCGCATCGTATCGCTTGGCCTACCTCGACGATGACCTGATGCTGCGCGATGAGTTGCGGCCGGTGCGCCTGCAGCTCGAGCTGCTCAAGGCCGAGCTGGTGCAGCACGAAATGGGCATCGAATCCACCGTCGTGGTCTTCGGCAGCGGACGCATTCCGGACCCGGAGACCGCCGTCGCCGAGCTGGTTGCGGCAAAGGCGCGCTTGAAAGGCGGCAAGAGCGACCCGCAATTGAAAAAGCGGCTGCGCCGGGCACAGCGTGACGTCAAGAGAAGCCGCTATTACGAAGAGGCCCGCCGGCTGGCGGGACTGATCTCCATCAATTCATCCCGCGACCGTCTGGTGGTCGTCACCGGCGGCGGCCGGGGAATCATGGAAGCCGCCAACCGCGGCGCGCACGAATCCGGCTGCCAGAGCATCGGCCTGAACATCGTCCTGCCGTTCGAACAGGCACCCAACCGCTTCATCACGCCCGAGTTGAGCTTCCAGTTCCACTACTTCGGCATCCGCAAAATGCATTTCCTGTTGCGGGCCAAGAGCCTGGTCTTTTTTCCCGGCGGATACGGCACTCTGGACGAACTGTTCGAAACCCTGACCCTGATCCAGACCGTCAAGATCAAGCCGATTCCGGTGCTGTTGTTCGGCCGGAAATTCTGGGAAAAAATCATCGACTTCGACGCCCTGGTCGAGGAAGGCAACATCAGTGCCGCCGATGTCGATATTTTCACATACGTCGAAACCGCCGAAGAAGCCTGGGAGATCATCGCGCGCTTCGAGGTTCCGGCATAATCCGCCGTGTGCAATTTGATCCCGCCCCTTGTAATTTTCGCCAGCAAACTTATTGTAGGTCAACTTTGCGAAGGGCCGGTGCCCGCTCCCCGGCGGCATCCGGGCGTCCGGAATTCACCGGCTTCTTCAAACCGTCATTTTTTTTAACCGTACCGAATGGAGGCAGGCAATGGGAAAACGGGTCGTGATCGACAAGGACGAATGTGTGGGCTGTGAAAGTTGCGTGGAACTGTGCAGTGAGGTTTTCGCCTTCAATGCCGAGGAGGAAAAGGCCGAGGTGATCATGCCCGAAGGCGGGCCGGAGGACTGCATCGAGGAAGCCATCGAATCCTGCCCTTCCGAGTGCATCAGCTGGGAAGAGGATTGACCGGCCAACCGACGGAATCCGGCCGGCCTTCGGCCATACATGCCAGGGCGCAATGAGTATCCGCCGTTTCACGCGGCGGTTTTGTTGCGACCTTGGCGCCGGTGCTGTGAATAAAATGGCCGGCCGGGTTGCGTCACCTGGTTCCGCTATGCTTCACAGATGCCGCATTGATCGAAATGACCCGCCTTTTTTTCCAATAATTCCTTTAGCTTCCACAAATCGTTGCGGACCTGATGGCGGGCCTTGCGCCTTATGATGAAGCCGAGCTTTTTAAAGTTCTTCAGTTCGATGGTGCTGCGGGTGACAAACCGTGTGCCGCCGTCGACCTCCTCGAAAATAAACCGGCTCTCGCCGGCCACCGGTCCGGCCGTAAAACGGTAGGTACAGCTCCGGTTGGGAACGTATTCTGCTATGATGCCTTCGGAGTCGAAATACTGGCCCATGAAACGGTTCACCACCCGGTAGGTCGCGCCTTCTCCGAACGGTCCCGTCGAGGTCTGTTCGGTCAGGATGACATCGGTTTGCCAGCACGTGTTATTGGCGAGGTTGGTCGCAAACGCAAAGACGCTCTCGACCGGCCGGTCAATGGTCACGCTGTCTTCTATGTCGATCATTCGGGGGTATCCTTTCACGGATCAAGCGGCTCTGGCGGCCCGTCAGGCCGGTCGCTGCTCCAGTCACCCGTGCATGCCGGTTGGAGGACGCTCTGGGCTGTGACCGCGGCAAGGTTCGCGCTGGGACGGGGCCGCATGGCTTCAAAAGTAATTTCGAGTCTCGATGATTTCAATACCCGTCCGCGCGCACGTCGGGTCCGCTTAGATAATATCATATCATCGTGAACCTTGAGTCGCCGGAAAGTCGCCGCGTTTTTGTCCGTAAACCCGTAAGGATTTCATTCGCTTCGCATAGAATTTCAACAGCTTCGGCCGGGGTTGACAATGAGGGTTTAACCCCCATTTTAAGTCGCAAAAAATTTTCGATAACCAGCCGCGCGCCCTGCAGGACGACATGCCACAAGTCAGAAGGAGAAAACATGGACGGCAAGAAAGAAACGCATCAATTCAAGACCGAAGTGCAGCACCTGCTCAACCTCATCATCAACTCGCTTTATTCCAACAAGGAAATCTTCCTGAGAGAATTGATTTCGAATGCATCGGACGCGATCGACCGGCTGCGGTTCAAGGCCCAGTTGGAACCGGACATTCTCGGCCAAGACACGGAGTTTAAAATAAAGATCGTCGCCGACGGCATTAAAGAGACGCTGACGGTTTCCGACAACGGCATCGGCATGAGCTATGAGGAGGTCATGGACAATATCGGCACCATCGCCAAGAGCGGGACCGCCGGTTTTATGGAGGCGATCGCCCACCTGAACGACAAAAGCGTGATCTCGCCCGAATTGATCGGCCAGTTCGGCGTCGGATTCTACAGTGCGTTCATCGTGGCCAAGCGGGTAACGCTGATTTCCCGGGCGGCCGGATCGGAAACCGCCACCCGCTGGTCTTCAACCGGCGACGGCACCTTTACCATCGAGGAGGCCACCCGCGAGGAACGCGGCACGACGGTCATCCTGGATCTTAAAGAAAAGGAAAAGGACGAACCGGATTTCACCGACCAGTGGACCATCCGCCAGATCGTCAATCGCCACTCGGATTTCGTCAACTACCCGATCGTGATGGACGTGGAGCGCGAGGAACCGATCCCGGAAAAAGAGCAGATCAAGGACGATGCGGGCAAACCGCTGGGCAAGACCACCCGCAGCGTAAAGCGCGAAGAAACCCTCAACACCATGAAGGCCATCTGGGCCAGGGACAAGAAAGAGGTCAGCGCCGAGGAGTACGAGGAGTTCTACAAGCACATCAACCATGACTGGAACGCCCCCCTGTCCCACCTGCACCTCAAGTTCGAGGGCACCACCGAATACGATGCCCTGCTCTACATCCCGAGCCAGGCTCCGTTCGACCTGTTCAATCCGGACATGAAGCACGGCGTGCACCTCTACTGCAAGCGCATTTTCATCATGGACAACTGCCGCGAGCTGGTCCCCGAATACTTCCGCTTCATACGCGGCGTGGTGGACGCCCCGGATTTGAACCTGAATGTCAGCCGCGAAATCCTGCAGCAGGACCGCCTGGTGCGAAACATCCGCCGCAACCTGGTCAAAAAGATTTTCGAGCACCTTGAGGAAATGGCCCCCGAAACCTATGCGACGTTCTGGAATCAGTTCGGTCCGGTTCTTAAATCAGGCA
>JBAPWQ010000102.1:0-4504 GCA_049283795.1 Desulfobacterales bacterium
TTGAGCAGCATGTCGCCCGGGAAAATGTCGCTGACGGCCAGATCCTTGATGGCATTGCCGTAGTCGATGACCGCCGCGGCGGCCGCCGCGGGCTCGGCTTGCGGCAGGTAGATGTCAAGCGGGGTCACCCGCCGTTCGACATAGGCGTGACGCAAAACGACCTCGTCCTGAACCACTCTTACGGTGTCGGCGGCTTCGCGCAGCAATTCCTCGAAAAGTTCGTCTGAAAACCAGCAGCGGTCGAACTTCAGGTACTCGAAGCTGTGGGCTTCCACCAGCCGGCCGGCGCGGTCGTGTTTGAACACGAGATCGTATTTTTCCATTACCGCCCGGCGCGTGGTGCTTTTGGGATTACGGAACCGGTCGCGGATCAGTTTGACCACCAGATCATCCTGGGCCATGTTGAAGACGATCATGACCATGCCGCGCTGGCCCGGTGAAAATTCGAAGCGTTCACTGCCGCACTCGCGGGTGTAGCGCATGATGTCGCGGTAAAGCTCGGTCTTGCCATGCTTGTTGTAGCCGATGGCGGTGTAGAGTTCGGCGGTGCGTTTGTGGGGCAGGATGCCCTTTAAGAAGTGGACCAGGTCGCAGGGCCGGTCGGCGTAAACGAGAAAGTAGGAACGGGTGAAGGAAAACAGGACACTGAGGCTGTCTTCGTCCAGAAGCACGGCATCGACCACGATGCCCTCCGGCGGATGGTGCAGGGCGATGGCCAGCGGCAGGGTGCCGGCGGCCGTGACGATGCACCCGACGTGATAGGCGGCCTTGTTGCGGAAAAAGAGGCTGGCGAGCATGTCAATGCGCTCGATGTCAGGCGGCGCGCCTTTTTCCGCCAGAAGAAATTCAATGCGATCTGCGACGGCGATCGCCTGACCGGCGGGATCCACCAATTTCGATCCGAAGCCGCAGTCTGCCAGCAGGGCGCGCACCGAACCGGCGAGGCCGGCTTCCGGGAAATAGCTGCGGCACAGCTGGCTTACGCTCGGCGTCGGCGGCGCATCGAAATCCGGGTCGACGAATTCGATTTGGGGGTCGACGCCGACCGTCGAAAAGACCCGGCGGGTGACGGAATTGAAGAAGGTTTCCGCCAGTTCGCGATCATCCTGGTGAAAGATGCGCCCAGAGTAGACCGCTTTCATGCCGGCCCAAGCCAGTTTGTCTTTGACGCGCTCTGCCAGAAGCCGCCGGACGATGTCTTCGATCGTGTCGACCGCCTGCCGGTAAAGGTCCAGGCGGGCGGTCGCGTCGTCATGCAGGCCCTGCCAGTCGCGGTCGAGAAATCGCCTGGCAGCGTGGCGCGTTATCTCTTTGAACGAGGAGTGAAAAGCGTTAAACCGTTCGAGGATCGCCTGGGCGCCCAGGTTGGCCAGGCGGCTGTCGGAGAGAATCTGGTTCATGCCCCGTTCAACCCGCGCCGTGGTTGCCGCCGCATCCGCAATCACACCCGCACTCGGCCGCCGCCGCCATGGCGCTGATGATCTCGCGGCCGTCGGCCGGTTCGATCTTTTCGACGCGCACCTTCAGCTGAACCTCGGCCGCCGAAGGGATCTTGACCAAAGGCTGGAGGTGACCGAAGGTCAGGGCCGCTTCGCTGGTCCGGAGGCTGATGGCAACGACATCTCCCGCCGTTTTGCCGGCCAGGGCGTATTCGAAAGGCGTCAGGCCCGCGGTGCCCAGCCCGTAGACGAACGTCAGGCCCTGCGGTCGGAGAAGGGTGCCGGCCTCGGTGTCAGGGCTTGTAGCCGCGATCGTGAGGGTGATTTTCTTCAGGTGGTCGACCGTCGCTGGGTCTCTCGATTCTTGCATGCGAATTTCCCCGCCCAAGTTGAGGTCTTTGCGTTTGGCTTTCAAAATAGGGCGGCCGGGCTGGTTTGGCAACTGCAAAGATGTTTTTTCGGGGACCGGAAAGAGCCTGGTCCGGGTGCGAACCGGCCGGTCCAGACAATTACGGCCGGCGGGAGCGCCGCTCGAGATCGGCAAAGACCGCCAGGACCTGCTCGCGCGTGCGGTCCGGCGCGGCGCTGTTGTCGATCACAACCGTGGCCCGCCGTTTTTTCTCCTCGATCGGCATCTGCGAACGAATCCGGGCCAGGGCCTCGGCCGGCGTGAGCCGATCCCTTCGCATCAGACGCTCGCGCTGAAGCTCTGCGGGGACATACACCACGATCAACTCCGCCAGATCGCGGTCCATGCCCGCCTCGATCAGCAGCGGCACATCCAGAATCACGACGGCCCGCGGCTGAAGGCGCTTGATTTCTGCGAGCCGCCGCTCGGTTTCCGCTGCAACCTCCGGATGGACGATGGAGTCGAGCCGCGCCTTTTGCTGGGGGTCGTTGAAGATGATCGCGCCCAGCTTCTTGCGGTCGATGGTGCCGTCGGGCAGCAGAACATCCCGGCCGAACCGGGCCACGATCCGGTCCCGGGCCGGCTGGCCGGGGGCGATGGCGTCGTGCGCGATCCGGTCCGCGTCGATGACCACGGCCCCGGCTTCGGCGAAAACAGCGGCGACCGTCGACTTTCCGGTCGCGATCCCGCCCGTCAGTCCCGCCACGATCATCCGCGCCTCCCCCACCGGCCGCTCGAAATCTGTTTCGATTTTGTTCGGATCGTTTTTTTTCGTTTCGTTTGTGTTATGACGTTTTCAAGGCTGAGCTTAACGATTCGGGCCGGAAAGAACAACCTTATAAAGAATCACCCTCACTGAAACCGTGGACTGCAGGAGGACTGACGATGCCGGATTTTACCTATCAGGAGATGTTTCCACTGGCCGAAGACACCACCGAGTACCGTCGGCTGACCGGCGATCACGTCGCCGGCGCGACGTTTGACGGCCGGGAGATGCTCAAGATATCACCGGCCGGCCTGACGCTTTTGGCCGAGCAGGCGTTCACCGAGGTGGCCCACCGGTTGCGGCCGTCCCACATGCGGCTGCTGGCCAAGATTCTCGAGGACCCGCAGGCATCCGACAACGATCGCTACGTGGCGCTGGAAATGATCAAGAACGCGGTGATATCCGCCGCTGGCGTTTTTCCCATGTGCCAGGACACCGGCACGGCGGTCGTCATCGGCAAGAAAGGCCAGCAGGTCTGGACCGGCGGCGACGACGAGCGGGCGTTGGCGGAGGGCGTGTTCAACGCTTACACCCGCAACAACCTGCGCTACTCCCAGAACGCGCCGCTGTCCATGTACGAAGAGAAGAACACCGGCTGCAACCTGCCGGCCCAGATCGACCTGTATGCCGTGGACGGCGCGGCCTATAAATTCCTGTTCATCGCCAAGGGCGGCGGTTCGGCCAACAAGACCTATCTCTACCAGGAGACCAAGGCGACCCTGACACCCGGCAAGCTGGTCGATTTTCTGCGGACCAAAATGATGTCGCTCGGAACGGCCGCCTGCCCGCCCTACCACCTGGCCTTCGTGGTCGGCGGCACCTCGGCCGAAGCCAACCTGAAGACCGTCAAACTGGCTTCGGCCGGTTACCTCGACGGTCTGCCCGCCGCCGGCAGCCCCGCCGGCCATGCCTTCCGCGACCTTGAAATGGAGGCGCAGCTGCTGCAGCTCTCGCGCGAACTGGGCATCGGGGCCCAGTTCGGCGGCAAGTACTTCTGTCACGACGTGCGCGTCATGCGCCTGCCGCGCCACGGGGCCTCGTGCCCGATAGGAATGGGCGTCAGCTGCAGCGCCGACCGCAACATCAAGGCCCGGATCACCGCCGCGGGGATTTTTATAGAGCAGCTCGAAACCAATCCGGCGCAGTATCTGCCGGAGCCCGCCACGGCCATCGCGGATGCGGTGCCCATCGATCTCGACCGGCCCATGGACCGGATCCGGGCCGAGCTGAGCCGCTACCCCGTGGCCACGCGACTGCTTCTGACCGGCCGGATCGTCGTGGCGCGGGACATCGCGCATGCGCGGCTCAACGAACAGCTCCAAAAGGGGCACGGGATGCCGCCGTACGTCAAAGATCACATCATCTACTATGCCGGTCCGGCCAAGACGCCGCCGGGCCAAGCCTCGGGCTCCTTCGGGCCGACCACCGCCGGGCGCATGGACTCCTACGTGCCGATTTTCCAGGAGCAGGGCGCTTCGCTGGTGATGCTGGCCAAAGGCAACCGTTCCAAGTCCGTGACCGAATCCTGCCGGAAGTACGGCGGCTTCTACCTGGGCTCGATCGGCGGGCCCGCGGCCCGGCTGGGCAAGGAGTGCATCACCGCCGTCGAGGTCCTCGCCTATCCCGAGCTGGGTATGGAGGCCATTTACCGGATCACGGTCAAGGACTTTCCGGCCTTTGTCATCGTGGACGACAAGGGCAACGACTTCTTCGAAAACCTGCTGCCATGAATGCGGATTCAGTTATTGATTCAATTTCATTAAGTATCACTTTACAAAGCCGGAGGCATTGATCTAAAAGGAAAATTTTGGCTCAAGGGGTCATGGGGTGCGCCGCCGACCGATAACAGAGCCAAAACCTTTATCTCTAAACCCACGGATAGGCTTCAAG
>JBAPWQ010000103.1:0-4343 GCA_049283795.1 Desulfobacterales bacterium
TCTCACAACCAATTGACCCGGACTGATTTGTGACATGGCCGCTCCCCCTCTTGCTTGGGATCTAGTATGCCGCACCCTTTGGGGTGAATCAATCCCATCGATGCCCCACTATCAAGGAAAATCATTGATTTAATTTCATTTTTTAAAAATTTTGACCAACACAACCAAGGCATGCCTGCCGGACAATTACAGAACAACAAACATATTCGATTCTTTCAAGGCGCGATCGAAGGTGAGCGTCATCTCTGCCCCCTCTCTTCCATTGGCGCGCCCGATATAGTAATCCGCAAAGTCCCCATTTTCCCGGCTGAAATCGCCCAGGGCTTTCCAGCAGACGTCTTTGTCGACTATCTTGAATTGTGCTGTCCGCATCACCTGATCGAGAATCGACAGGACGTCATTCTTCGTAAAACCATAGGCCGTTTCGAGCACCCATATCATTTCACATAGCACCACCGGTTGAATCACCAGTTTTTCGTTTCGAGACCGGGCGGTTTCAATGGCTTTCTCGGCTTGGGCGGCCTGTTGACCGTCATCCTGGGTGATATACCTGATCAGCACATGGGTGTCCTATCTGTTCACGATTTTTTTATCTTTGCGCAGCCGGATCGCCCGTTTCATTTCTGCAACCGAAATCGGCCTTTGCCCTGAACGATGAAGCGAGCCCTTCAACAGGCGGACATCATTTGCCGCCGGTCGCATCAACACGTCACCATTTTCGACGACGATGAAATCGATCGTGTCTCCCGGCTTCAGGCCCAGATGGTCCCGGATCGGTTTGGGGATAACGAATCGGCCTTTGCCGCTCAGGGTGGCGGTCGGCATACAGGTCCTTTCTTTCTTGCCAAGCATTCAAATCTTTATTGATTGATTTTGTCAAGCCGCCGTATTAACGAAGCATTATAAACGCTTAATAATAAAACGAACGGATTCCACAGCGAAAAATGTGACCGCAGCGAGGACAATATGACTGCTGAAAACGGCGTGACCTGGGACTTGAGCCCTTATTTCCCCGAGTTCGACGGGCCGCAGATGCGCGCCTTCAAGGGTGACCTGGACCGGGACATCGAACACCTCAAAGCCTCGTCTGCCGGGCTGGCGGCTTTGGGAGCCGAGACCCTGGAACAGTGGGAAGCGCTCATCCTGACCGCCGAAGACGTCTACCGCCGCCTGGGGCACCTGTCCTCTTACCTGGGCTGCCTGGAGGCGGCCGATGCACACGACGAGGCCGTTTCGCTGGCGCAGGCGGCGCTGGTGCGGCAGTACGCCGCAGTCGAAAAATTCGACATCGATGTCCTGGCTGTTTTCAAGCGGGCCGCAAAGGCCGTGTTCGATGCCTTCTGCGACCGGCCGAAGTTAAGGGAGATCGCCTACTACCTCAAGCGCCTGCGCGAGAGGGGCCGCACCACCATGTCCCGCCGTGAGGAAGCGCTCGCCTCGGATTTGAACATCGACGGGCTCTCGGCCTGGGGGCGCCTGTACGACAAGGTGACGGGCAAACTGGAATTCGACTTCCTCGACACCAACGGCAAAAAGCAGCGGCGGCCGATATCCCAATTGCGGGCGCTGATGTCGGACCCGGACCGTGCGATCGGCAAAAGGGCGTTCGAAGGCGGCAACCGGGCCTGGCAGCAGGTCGAGGACGTGTGCGCCGCGGCCCTGAACGCCATCGCCGGGGCGCGGCTGACGTTGAACTCCCACCGCCGCGTGGCGCACTACCTGGACCGGGCCCTGTTTCAGGCCGCCATCCGGCGCGAGACGCTGGAGGCGATGTATGCCGCAATTTTCGAAAATATCGAGACCGCGCGCGACATTTTGCGCGCCAAGGCGGGTTTCTTCGACCGTGCCGGGATCCGGTTTTTCGAACGCGAGGCCCCGCTCCCGCTGCCCGGGTTGACGCCGCTGGGCTGGCGGCCGGCGACCGAGACCGTCGCAAGGACCTTTGCCGCCGTCTATCCCGCCTTGGCCGATTACTTCCGGCGCATGCTCGACAAGCGCTGGATCGAATCCGAGGCCCGTCCCGGCAAACGGCCGGGCGCTTTTTGCACCGGCTCGGCCGTGATCGAAGAGCAGCGCGTGTTCATGACCTTCAACGGCACGCCGGGAGACATGACGACCCTGGCCCACGAAGTCGGCCACGCCTGGCATGGCCACCTGCTGCGCGGCGTGCGTCCCTTCGCCCGCCGCTATCCCATGACGCTGGCCGAAACCGCCTCCATTTTCGCCGAACACCTTTTTATGGAGGGCCTGCTCAGGGAACCCGCGGTCGGCGAAGCCCAGAGCCTGCTGCTGCTGGATACCGAGCTGACCGATGCGGCGGTCTTCCTGCTCGACATCACCACGCGCTTCACCTTCGAAAAAGCGTTTTACGAGGAGCGGCGGGCAGGGGAGGTGCCGGTGTCGCGCCTCAAGACCCTGATGACCGAGGCCCAGCGTGAGGTTTACGGCGATGCCCTGCTGCCCGATGGTGCCGATCCGTATTTCTGGGCATCCAAACTTCACTTTTACATCACCGACACCACCTTTTACAACTTCCCCTACACCTTCGGCTACCTGCTGGCCCGGTCGCTGCTGGACCGCTATCGCGGGCAGGGGCGGGATTTCTTGCCGCACTACGAAGCTTTTCTGCGTCTCGCGGGCGCCGATACGGTCGAAAACGTCGGCCGGCGGGCCCTGGGCGTCGATTTCACGGACCCGGCGTTCTGGGGACAGAGTATCTTGAACCTCAAGAAGCCGCTTGAAGAATATCGCCGGCGGCTGGCCGGGCAAACGGCAAAAAAAAGCGCGGGAGGCATCCGCAAATGAACCGCAGACCCGCGAACGAACCTGAAACCGCGGCCGGTGCAGCCCCCCGGCTGGTGGTGGTCTGGGACCTGCCGACGCGCCTCTTTCACTGGCTGCTCGTGGCCCTTGTGATCACGTCCTTCGTGACCGTTGAAATCGGTGGCAATGCGATGCGGATCCACGAGTGGAGCGGTTTCACGATCCTGGCGCTCCTTTTGTTCCGGGTGGGCTGGGGCTTTTGGGGCAGCCGCGCCGCGCGTTTTGCGGCGTTCGTGCGCGGTCCGAAAGCGGTCCTGGCCTATGCCGGAACTCTGTGGGGTAAAGAGTCTCCGGTGTATTTCGGTCACAACCCCTTAGGCGGGTGGTCGATTGTGGCCATGCTGGCGGCGCTCTGCGTGCAGGCCGGCACGGGTCTTTTCGCCAACGACGACATCATGACCGAGGGCCCCCTCTACGGCTGGGTGAGCAAGGCGACCAGCGACCTTATCACCGACGTTCACGAGTGGAACCAGGGGCTGATCGTTGCGCTGGTCGCCGTTCACGTTTCGGCGATCGTGTTCTATTTCGCGGTCAAACGCGAAAACCTCTTGACCCCGATGATCACCGGCCGGCGGTCCTGGCAGGGAACCGTCCCGCCGCCGGCCGGCCGCACCTGGGCGGCGGCGGTGACGGCCGCGGCCGCCGCCGGGGCGGTGTATCTGCTGGTCCACTGATACGTCTTTCCCGCGCCGCTGATTTTATTTGCGAAAGCTGTCGTGACAGCTTTTGCAGCTCTTGCCGGTTTCGCCGAATTGGGCCTTGATGGCATTCAGGTCGCCGGTCTTGGCGATCTCGGCCAGCTTGGCGACGTCGGCTTCCATTTTTTTAGCGTCTTGCATGAACTTGTCTTTTTCCTTGAAAGCCGCGGGTTTCAAATCGGTTTTGCCTTTGTCGGTGCCGGGAAACAGGAAGGCTTCCCACGGCAGGGAGCCCAAAGCATTGACGATGGCGGCATTTTTTTCGAACGCGGCCGGATCGTACGGACTCTGGCCCTTGACCACGGCCGCCATGCGGCCGAAGTGCTGGCCGATGACGACCATTACCGCCTGACGGTAGGCGATGGCATCCTCCGGCTTTTCGAACTGCGCGGCCGCCGTCGCCGCGAAACCGGCGGCCAGGGCCACACCAATCAACAGTTTCACCATTCTCTTCATTTGTCTCCTCCTTGCGTGAAAAACCACTGCCGACCGGTGGTTTGCGGGTCGGCCGTCGGCTGGGAATCATCGGCGATTATCCGATGACGGGTTGTTGTTCGAGGCCCTATGATCCCGATAATGCCAGGCGGGCTGCCAGGCGGATGGCCGCGATGATCGGCTGGGGGGTGGCGCGGCCCGCGCCGGCCTTGCCGAAAGCCGTTCCGTGATTGACCGAGGTGTGGACGACAGGCAGACCAAGGGTGACATTGACCCCGGCCACGCTGGCCCAGTCCCTGGCCTTGGCCGTGTATTTGAAGCTCAGGAGCTTGGCCGGGATGTGGCCCTGGTCGTGGTACATCGCCACCACCAGGTCGTATCGGCCGC
>JBAPWQ010000104.1:0-28599 GCA_049283795.1 Desulfobacterales bacterium
CCCATCCGCACCTTTTCGGTGGGGTTTTCCGGCACGCGCCTGGCCGACGAACTGCCGCGGGCGGAGCGGCTGGCCCGGCATTTCGGCAGCCGGCACACCGCCATCCGGCCGAGCGCCGAGGCGATCTTTCACAGCCTGCCGTTCACCGTCTGGGCGGCCGACGACCTCATGCGCGATTATGCCAGTCTGCCCACGGCCCTTCTGGCCCGGGCCGCCGGGCAGGAACTCAAGGTGGTCTTTTCGGGCGAAGGCGGCGATGAGGTGTTCGCCGGCTACGGCCGCTACCGCTCGTCGGCCCCGGAGCGCTGGATCAAAGGCATCCTCGCCCCGGGGTCCGGCGGCTTTCGCACCCGCGGCACCCTGCGCGGGCGCTGGCCGCAGCGCCTCCTGCAACCGGAGCTACTCGGCTGCTTGAAATCCGCCCGCGCCCCGGTCGTGGCCGCCTGGCAGGCGACGCCTGCCAGCTGGAGCGACCTGCAGCGGATGCAGTACGTCGATCTGGTCACCGCCCTGCCCGACAACCTGCTGGTCAAACTGGACCGCATGCTCATGGGCTGGAGCCTCGAGGGACGCGTGCCGTTTCTCGACCACCGCGTGGTGGCCTTCGGCCTGGGCCTGCCGGACCACCTGAAGGTGGACGGTAAAACCGGCAAGGCGTTTCTCAAGCGCTGGGCGCTGGCCCACCTGCCCCTGGACCACCTGTACGGGCCCAAGCGCGGATTCCACGTGCCGATCGGCGAGTGGATCGGGGGCCGCTTTTTAGAGGCCCTGGCGGCGGTGCTGCCCCGCAACCCCGCCATTTGCGCCTGGTTTCGGCCCGCGGGCGTGACGCGGCTCATTCACTCCTGCCGGTCATCGGGGCCCCAGAGCCGGATGGTCTGGGCGCTGCTGCAATTTGCGATCTGGCACCATTTTTTCATCGACGGCACCGGCCGGAGGCCCCCGGCCGAGGTGAACCCCCTGGACATTCTGCAGTGATGACGCCCGCCTCCCGCATACCGCCGCGAATCGCCATCTTCGCCTCTTTTTCGGGCGTCGGGGGCGTCGAACGCATGCTGCTGAACCTGGCCGAAGGCCTGCTGGGTTGCGGCTGTCGCGTGGATCTTTTGATGATCAAATCGAGCAGCCTTCATTTGGAGACCGTGCCGCCGGGGCTGAACATCGTCAAGCTGCGCGCCAATCACACCTGGGGCAGCCTGCCGGAGCTGGCCGGCTACCTTAGACGCACCCGGCCGGACGCCTTTCTTTCGGCCAAGAACCGCGCCAACCAGGTGGCCATACTGGCACGGCGGCTGGCCCGGTCGCCTGCCCGCCTGGCGGTGCGCATGGGAACCCACACGTCGACCGCTATCGCCGGCCGGGGGAAATTCAAAAAAGCGCTGTGGCATCTGCCCATCCGACTTCTCTACCGGCAGGCGGACGACATCGTGGCCGTTTCCGAGGGCGTCAAGAAAGACCTGCTGCACATCACCGGCCTGCCGCCCGCAAGAATCACGGTCATCGCAAACCCGGTCGTCGCGAACCGGATTTACGAGCTGGCCGCCGCCCCGACCCCGCATCCATGGTTCAAGGACACCCAAGTCCCCGTTATTCTGGGCGCCGGACGGCTGACGCGCCAGAAGGATTTTCCGACCCTCGTGCGTGCCTTTGCAAGGGTACGGGTGGCCCGGGCCTGCCGCCTGATCATTCTGGGCGACGGCAACGGCCGGCAAGAATTGATGTCCCTGGCGCGGCAATTAGGGGTCGATCGATGGATCGACCTGCCGGGTTTCAGCCCCAATCCTTACGCTTACCTTCGTCGGGCCGCGCTGTTTGCCCTCTCGTCCCTCTGGGAAGGCTCCCCCAACGTCCTCACGGAGGCCCTGGCCCTGGGAACGCCGGTCGTGGCAACCGACTGCCCCAGCGGTCCCCGTGAAATCCTGAAGGATGGGCTGATCGGCCGCCTGGTGCCGGTCGGCGATGCGGAAGCGCTGGCCGCGGCGATTCTCGACACCCTTTGTGCCCCGCCGGACGAGGCCCTGCTGAAAGGCGCCACGCGCGACTACACCGTCGAGTACAGCAGTCGCCGGTATCTGGAACTCCTCGTGGGTCGACCCGTCGATCGGTCGCAACGGGGGCGGGATAAATGACCTGGACCAGGTGATCACATGTGCGGCATCGCGGGTTACATCATGTTTCACGGAACACCGGAGCCGGATGAGCTTCTGCGGATGGCCGAAAGTATGCGGCATCGCGGGCCCGATGATCTGGGGGTCTATGCGCACGGCCCCGCCGGCCTGGCCCACGCGCGGTTGTCGATCATCGACCTGGCCGGGGGACACCAACCGCTTTTCAATCAACAGAAAACCCTCGCGCTGGCGGCCAACGGCGAAATCTACAATTACCTGGAACTGCGCGCGCGCCTGCGGGAAAAAGGGGCCGTCTTCCTTACCCATTCCGATTCGGAAACGATCCTGCAGGCCTATGCCGTTTATGGAAATGCGTTTCTGAAGTACCTGCACGGCATGTATGCGTTCGCCATCTGGGATGCATCGAACAACCGGATGATACTGGGGCGCGACCGCCTGGGGATCAAACCCCTGTATTATCTTCAAACGCCGGACAGGTTCGTGTTCGCCTCCGAAATAAAAACGCTGCTGCCGATGATCGCGGGCGGGCCGGCCGTCAACCCCCGGGCCTTGCTGCAGTTTCTCGAGCACGGCTTCAGCACCGGCGCGGAGACAATCGTATGCGGCATTAAAAGGGTGATGCCCGGCGAGGCGTTGACAGTCGATGGTACGGGCCGGATCGAAAGACTCAACTACTGGTCGATAAACGATATCCGGCCCTTTGACGGCACTTATGATGACGCCCGCGATACGTTCGATCACCTCATCGACCGCGTCATGACCGAACACGTGCGGTCCGACGTCCCGTACGGGCTGTTTCTTTCAGGGGGGGTGGATTCCGGGACACTGCTCTCCCTCCTGGCCCGCTTCCAGGATCATCCTGTCCGCAGCTTTTCGGTCGGATACCGGACGACCTCCGGACGCAACGAGTTGACCGATGCCGCCCGCATCTCCCGCCTCTTCGGTACGCAGCACACCGCGCTTCTCATCGACAACAACATGCTGTTTCGGCGCATTGCCCACATGGTGTGGGCCGCGGACGAGCTGATGCGGGATTTTGCCTGCCTGCCGACCTCGATTCTGGCTGAAACCGCGGCCGGTGAGCTGAAGGTGGTCTTCACGGGTGAAGGGGGCGACGAAGTGTTCGCCGGTTACGGGCGATACCGCAGACAGCGGTGGCAGCGCTTTGTCAAAAACCTGCTTTACCCCGGCTCCGACGGGTTTCGAACCCGAAGCCAGTGGCCGCGTCACATGAGTTCCATCGTGTTCGGCACCGAATTGAAAAAAGTAAGCGCCGAACAACCCCGGCCGATGGTTGCGGCCTGGCAGACGACGCCCCCCTCGTGGAGCTTTGTCAGGCGCGCCCAGGGCACCGATATCCTGGAAGCGCTTCCCAACAACCTGCTGGTCAAGGTCGACCGCATGCTGATGGCCTTCGGGCTCGAAGGCCGGGTGCCCTATCTCGACCATCGCGTGGTCGAATTCGGCCTTTCACTCCCCGATCGTTTTAAGGTAAAGTCGCGCCGGGGAAAGATTTTTCTGAAAAAATGGGCCGAACCGGCGCTGCCCGCCGACCACCTGCACCGCAAAAAACGGGGGTTTCACGTGCCGATAACCGCCTTGCTCGAAGAAAAGTTTCTGGTCCGGCTGGAAGAAAAGCTCACCGGCAACCCTGCCGTTGCCCGCTGGTTCGATCCGCAGGGAATCAAACAGCTTTTCCTACGCCACGGCCGCCGCCACGACATGGCGGTCGAGATCTGGTCTCTGATGCAGTTCGCTATTTGGCACCGGATCTTTATCGACGGCCCCGGCCGGAAACCGTCAACGGAAGAAAATCCCCTCGACTGGATGTCCTGACGACCGCGCCCGGCAACGCTGCAGGCTTTAAGATAAAGACTTCGGCCAGGCCACTGATGCGTGAGGAGTTTCTTCTTCGATCAAGCTGGATAATAGCAGCCAGCGGCGTCGCTGAACCGTGAATGAAACTTGAAACTCGATACTGGAAACTCGTAAATAGGAAATCAAACCCGATCCGATAATGGAAACTGAACCCTTGAACCCTGAACCTTTAAATTTAGCATACGGCAAAGGCCGATAACACGGTTTAACCCTTTGTCTTGACGCCTAAAAAGGTGCTTCATGCTGCTGTCACTGCGCTACGGGTTTTTATTCGTGCACATCGCCAAAACCGGCGGAACCAGCATCCGGGCCGCCCTCGACCGCTACCGCCGGCGGGACCCGTACTACCTGCCGCAGGCGGTCTGCAGCCGGATCAGCCACCTGACCGGACACCGCATCGGCTGCAAATTCCCGCGGCACGCCAAGATCATCGCCGCTCGGGAAATGCTGCCCCATGAGCTTTTCGAGCGCCTGTTCAAATTCGCCTTCGTTCGCAACCCCTGGGACCTTCAGGTCAGCAGCTTTCACCACATCCGGCGCGAACGGCCGCACCTCATGGCGGGCTGCGACGATTTCGAGACCTTCCTGCGCTACAAACTCGATCCGAACCGGCCCTATCAATTCCACATCGACACCTCGATCGAGCTTCAAAGCGACTACCTGGTCGACCTGCACGGGCGGGTGGTGGTCGACTTTGTCGGTCGCTATGAAAATTTAACGGCCGATTTCGGGGAGGCCTGCCGCCGGATCGGCATCGCACCGCCGCCGCTGGCGCATCGCCGCCGGGCTAAAAACCGGGGGGAGTATCGCCGCTACTATAGCGACGCCGCGGCCAAACTGGTGGCCCGGCGATTCAAGCCGGATATCGACCGGTTCGAGTATTCCTTCTAACCCCGGCGGCTCGGTTTGGCCTGTTGAGCCGGTTTAGCCCGTTTGCCGGTTTGCCCGTTAAACCAGGCAACCTATCGCCCGCCGCATCCCCCGTAGGGGCAGGCCTGTGTGCCTGCCCTTTCCATCGATTCATCATCAATCCAGGCCCGCTTTCCCGGCTGCGTCTCTGAATAATCTTCTTTCGCCCATTTCTTCGATGACGATGTCCGGCTTGAAGTTCGTCAACAATTCTTCCATTATTTCCTGGTCATAGTACTTCCACAAGAAAACTGCTTTTTTGAAATGCTCGGCCAAATATGGGACGAGCAGGGAAGTGAAGGAGTCTCTGAAGATGATCGCCGTCAATTGACCGGCGGGACATTCAGTGAAAAACGCCTTCTCCAACATGCCGGAAGTATCCCAGGCGCCGATCTTTAATTCATTTAATTTCGAACATTGAGCGGCCATATCGAGTACCGGCGTAATTTCCCGCATGGTTTCTTCCTTTTTAATCATTACGGCCAGGTCGCCGCCCTTTTCTATCCCGGTTCCGGTTTCATGGTAATTTCTTGCAGCCAGATCTCGTTGCGGAAACATCTGTTGGAGTTTCGCCATGATTTCTTGGTAGCCGGCCTGGGCGCCGCGCATGTTCCAGTGGCTGTCCGTGAGATGGTAAATGCGATGACGGTTTTTTGCGGCCAGCAGCGCCGGCCGCAGCTCAATGAAGTTCAGGTCGGGTTGCCGTTGAAGATGGGCCGTCAATTGATCGAGGCGGGCCTGCCCCCGCCGGGTGTAAATATAATCGGGAAGGTATTCGGGATAAACCGTCTGCTTGCCGGGGACGACGATAAAAAGATACTTGATGCCCCTGGCGGCCAGCCATTTCTGTTTGTTCCTTACATTTTCTTCGATCACCTTCAGCTCTTCGGGCGTAAAAGGATTGAAACCCATGTAATCTTCAATCACTTTGTTCCTGGTAAGGAAGAGCCACCCCTCCTTGCCGAACAAAACGTCCGGCACAGGTGATTTATTGAAATATTTGTGCAGTATCCGGTTGTAACTTTGAATAAATCTCTCCCTATAACCGAAGTGATCATTGTAATACGCCTCGAATTCAGGAATAAATTTCTTGGCGTTTTCCCAGTCGAGTTTGATGTCGGGCGGTTCCGCAAGCCTTCGCTTTTCGGCCGAGGAGAAAAGTATTCTTTCAGAGGTCATCATTTTGATCAGCGGTGCAAATATGAGCACGATAAAAACCCCGACGAGGACGATACCGGAAAGGCCGGGAAACCGGCGCCGCCGATCGCGCGCGCCTTTTCCGGTTTCGGCGGCGGCCGGTTCGCCGGACCCGGTGCAGGGCGAATCGACGCCGATGGAAGCGCTTTGCGTTCCGGGCGGACCCACGGCATCGATCGCACCGTAATCAATTGCGGTCAACTGTGACTTATCCAATCGGCAGACCTCGTTAAAAACGATAGTAGATAAAAGGATTATACGTGCCGCTCGAAAGAAATATGATCGACATGTAGAAAACAATGACCAGCACCGAGGTTTTCACCAGGTTGGCCGATTCGTCCACGATGGTTGAAAGAAGTCGGCCGGACGTGCCTGCCAGGTATGTCACAAGTTTTTTCAGCGGTTTCAAGACGGGAAACGAAAAGATGATTCCGGCGATGATGGCGGCACGGATGTCCTGGTCCAGATGAAGCAATGCCGCGGTCACCGGGTTGGCGTCATACCCGAAACCGTGCATGACGGCCAGGTAGTCCATGGCCAGGGGCATCGTGTCGGCCCGGAAAATTGTCAGGCTCGTGGTAAAAATATACAGTGTATATATGTGGGGCAAGGGAAAGGGCAGCTTTCTGAGCACCCGGTTCAACCCGAGCCGCTCCAACACCATGAAGAAGCCGTGGCAGAGCCCCCAGATAACGTAGTTCCATTTGGCACCGTGCCAGAGGCCGCACAGGAAAAAGACCGTGATCAGATTCAGGTAGGTCCTGACGGGACCGAGCTGGTTGCCGCCGAGGGGGATGTAGAGATAATCCCTGAACCAGGTCGAGAGCGAGATGTGCCAGCGGGTCCAGAATTCAGTAATGGATTTTGAGATATAGGGGTAGTTGAAGTTTTCCAGGAACCGGAAGCCGAACATGCGGCCCAGCCCGATCGCCATGTCCGAATAGCCCGAAAAATCGAAATAAACCTGCAGGACAAAACACAGCGACCCGAGCCAGGCATATGAGGGGGACAGGGAGGCGGGCGGCAAGGCGAAGGCTTTGTCGGCGATGATGGCCACCTGGTTGGCAATCAGCACCTTCTTGCCCATGCCGATGATAAAACGTTCGACCCCTTCGGTAAAATCCTGCAACCGGATGCGACGGCGGGCGATCTGCCGGGCGATGGTCCGATACCGCACGATCGGACCGGCGATCAGCTGGGGAAACAGCGCAATGTAAAGCCCGATGTCGATCGGGTTGTCTTGGACCACGGCATCCCGGCGCCAGACATCGATAATGTAAGACAGGCACTGGAAAGTGAAAAAGGAGATGCCGATGGGAAGATGAACCGGCGCAACTTCCAGCGGACCGAGGCCGACGGCCTGCAGAATGACGTTGAGGTTGTCGACCAGAAAATTCGTGTATTTAAACACGGACAATAGCAAGAGGTTGAAAACGATCCCGCCGACGACGAAGAGTTTCGCTGCAGTGCGACTTCTGAACCGATCGATCCCCAGTCCCACCCCATAGTTGACTGCAATGGAAGCGAGCATGATCAGCGTATAGACCGCTTCCCCCCAGGCATAAAAAACGAGGCTGGCGAGCAGCAGAAGCGCGTTGCGGAACTTCGGGCCGGCCAGCGCATAAAGGACCAGGGTTACCGGCAGAAATAGAAAAAGAAAAATGACGGAGCTGAAGACCATTGATGTCCGTTCCTGCAGCCGCTGCCTGCGGCTTAACCGCCCAGGCGCCCGAGAAGGTCGGTCTCGAAGGCCGCCGCATCGTCGCCGAAAGAGATCCGGACGCCGAGCACCGCCAGGTCGACGGGCCACGGGCGGCAGTGACCCAACCGCACGGCATCTTTTTCGGTCGTGCACACGATTTCGGCGCCCGACCGGCGGGCGGCCCGCTGTACCGCCTCTAAATCGCGATTTGTATAGGCGTAATGGTCCGCAAATGCCATGAACCCCTTCAGGTCGCAGTTCAGCCGCCGGATGGCTGCCGCAAATTCGCGGTTGTCGGCGATGCCGGCGAAAGCAAATACCCGCCGCCCGGCCAGGCGACCGATATCCGGCGCCGGTTGCCGGCCACCATCGCGCACCACCCGGCGCCGCCCGGCCACTGTCCAGTCGACCAGTTCCGGAACGTGAACCGATCGATACAGCGGCCGCCGATGCAAGAAGCGGCGCAGGCGGGGGTCGGAAGCGATGTCACCCGCGCCCGCCGCGGCGCGGGTCAGAATGAAGATATCGCCGCGCGCGAGCGCCTCCGCCGGTTCCCGCAAAGTTCCGCGCGGAAGAAGATGCCCATTGCCGAATGGCCGCCGACCGTCGAGCAGCACCAGGTCGATGTCGCGCGCCAACCGCAGGTGCTGAAAGGCGTCATCCAACAGGATCACCTCCGGCTTGAACTGTTTCAGGGCCAGCATGCCGGCTGCATAGCGGTTTCGGCCGACGACGACCGGCACCGCGGCCGCCAGCAGTCTTGTCGCCAGCAGGAAGGGCTCGTCCCCCGCGGCCGCGGCCGACATGATGATCCGCCGGCCGTTGCTGACGATGCCCCCGGCCTTCTCGGCGCCGCCCTTGTATCCCCGGCTGACGACCGCGCACCGCCGTCCCGCCTGCTGCAGGCGCTCGGCCAGATAATAAGCCAGGGGCGTTTTTCCGGTGCCCCCGACCGTGATGTTGCCGATCGAGATCACGCGGCAGGGCAGCCTGCGGGCGGCCAGCCGGCCGCAGCGGTAGACGCGCGCCCTGTGCCTGACGGCCGCGCCGTACAGAACGGAGGCCAGGGTCAACAGGGAAACCGGCGACGCGCGCCTGAAAAGCGTATCGGAGACCATCACCCGTTTAATATGTCGTTTCAGCACGTCCATGCAGTCAATAGGGTCGCCATAATTCAACGACGTTGCCGAAGACACGATCTTTTTTTCCAATTTTCAGCGGCAAAAGCCGCAGGCTCTCTGCGACCTCCCCGTCTCTGCGGTGAATACTCTCCAGCCGGTGAAACCTCATTCGACATACAGCAGGTTCAGCACACCGGCGCCGAGAAAAACGACGTTGGTGGTCCAGGCCGCCACAACCGGCGGCAGGACTCCTCCATACCCCAGTGACAGGCAAAAGCTGTAAAGTGTCCAGTACAGCAGCGCCACGCCGATACCCAGGGCGACGATAAGCGCCAGGTTTTCTTTTAATTTCTTGTTCACGCCAATGCCCAGCGCCAGGATACACAAGACGAGGCAGACGAAAGGAAAGGCGATTTTGGCCTGCCAGTCCACCCGGTAACCGGTGGCATCGTAGCCTTCGGCTTCAACGCTGTGAATGTAAGCGAGCAATTCCAGCAGGTTCATCTCCGCCGATTTCTTCGATACTCTCTTTAGATCATCGGGCCGGGTACCCAGCGACTCGGCGCGCTCTTCATGGAAGGTGACCTTGTATTCGCCCGTCGCGGGGTCCAGGACCTGTTCGAGAACGTCGTAAAGGCGCCAGCCGCCCGCCCCAAAGGACCCCTTGACCGCATCCACCTGCCGTATCAGCCTGAAGTTCTCGTCGAAGAAATAGAGCGTGATCCCGGAGATCGTCTGACTGGCCGGATTGTAGTAGGTGATGTGCGTGATGCTCCGATTGCCCTTGATCCAGATGTTCTTTTCTCGGGAGGCGAGAATTTCCTTCTTGTCTACTTCCCGCGTATACATCCGGTTGGCCTTGCTGAAAGTGATGGGCACGAGAATGTCGGCGTTTATAAACAGCAGCAGTGCGGACAGCACCCCCAGGGCCACGATCGACTTTAAGAAAAAAAGCATGCCGACGCCGCCGCTGCGCAGCGCGAGCAATTCATTGCGCTTGTTCATCACCCCCAGCACGACCAGCACCGCCAGCAGCAGTGCCAGGGGAAAGATCTGGGCGATGACAAACGGAATCCGCAGCATGAAAAAGACGGCCGCCCGGTGAAACGGCAGGCCAGCTTCCATGAAATCATCGATCTTCTCGAAAAAATCGATCGCCAGGAAAATGCCGATCACGGCGACCAGGATGATGCCCAGGTATTTGAAGACTTCGCGATTGAAATAGCGGTCGAGAATCAGCATCGTATCGATGGCCGGCCGGCATCTTTTTTTACCGGCGCAGCTTCCGGCAATTAAGGTTTCATGGACCGGCGGTTTTGAGCCCCGCCGGCTGTCGTCCGGACAGCGGCATTCTGCCGCTCATATCCGGCGGTGCCCGAGGCGGCCCACCCCCCGTACCAGCGCCTGGAGCGGCGCCATGAACCGCACGGGGCGTTCCCGTGCCGACCGCAGAAACAAAAAACAGCCCAGGCTCCCCATGACGACATTTGGAAGCCACATGGCCAGGGCCGGCGACAGACTGCCGCTTTCACCGAAGACATGGCCGGCCGAGAGCAGCAGGTAGTAAAGCAGAAAAAAGAACACGCCCACCACCAGTCCGATCGAACGCCGCGTCGATCTGGACTGGATGCCGAGCGGTATCGCCAGAATCCCGAGCGTGAAGCAGGCGAAAGGCATCGCCACAATGCCGTGGAACCTGATTCGGGGCTTGACGAGAAAGGGGTCGTCAGCGGGCGCCCCCCGCAGGAAGCGGAAAAGTTCGTCGAGGGGCATCTCCTTCCATTGGCTGCCCGGACTGTCAACCGCCTGCAGGACCTTGTTCAAATCGAGCCGGATGTCATAACTGTCAAAGGTGATCGACTGGGCCGACCGCTTTTCGATGTTGACTTGATTGATCCGGCCGTCGAAGAGCCGCAGGTAATAGACCAGAGAGCCCGGTTCCCTGAAAAGTTTGCCGCGCGGCGCCGCAACCGTGGTGGCCATGTTCTTCTCGCGCCGGTCCTCGATGAAGACATCGATCAGCAGCTTGTTCTTCGAATCGACCTCGTTCACATACAGCATCACGTCTTTGAAGCTGTCGTTGAAGGTGCGCTCCTTGAGCCCGATGTCGAGATTTTGTGAAAACACCTCGAAGGTGAGATCTTTGATAACTTGCTTGCTGGCCGGAGCACCGAAGGCGGACATGTAAAATGTCAGGGCCGCGGCGCCCAGACAAAAAAGAAGGACCGGCGGCAGCATCCGGTAGAGGCTGATGCCGCCGGTTTTCATGGCGATGATCTCGTTGTCGCCGCTCATCCGCAGGAAGGTCAGCAGCACGGCCAGCATAACTGACATGGGAATGACATACTTCAAAAAAAGGGGGGTCGAAAAAAACAGGATCTTGAAGATGGTGAAAAGGCCGACACTGTAATTGACGATCATGTCGGTAATTTGAAGTATCTGGGCCATTAGAAAGACGAAGGTGAAAAAAACGAGATTGACGGCAAAGGGCGCAAAGAGTTCTTTGAAAATGTAGCGGTTGAGAAGTGTGTTGAGCTTCATGATTGCCCGAACGCTCGTGGCCCTGACGGTTGCCGCCGGTTAGCATGCAGCGGGCGAGTTGGGGTGCGGTTCGCCGGATGCGGACTCGTCGCTGAACTGCATCTGATACAGCCGGAAATAGGCACCGCGCAACGCCAGCAGTTCCTGGTGGTTGCCCTGTTCCACGATCCGCCCGGCGGAGAGCACGATGATGCGATCGGCGCTCAGGATCGTCGAGAGCCGGTGCGCGATGACAAACGTCGTGCGGCCGTGCATCAGGTTTTCGAGTGCTTTCTGCACCGTTTTCTCCGCGCCCGTGTCCAGTGAGGCCGTCGCCTCGTCTAAGATGAGAATCGGCGCGTCTTTGAGCAGCGCCCGCGCTATGCAGATCCGCTGTTTTTCGCCCCCCGACAGCCGCGCCCCCAGCTCCCCGATGTTGGTGTCGTATTGCTTGGGAAAGTTCAGGATGAAATCATGGGCAAAAGCGGCCTGCGCGGCGGCCAGAATTTCTTCTTCAGCCGCGCCCTGGCGACCGTAGGCGATGTTGTTTCTGACGCTGTCGTTGAACAGAATCGGCTCCTGGGTGACGATGGCGATCTGACGGCGCAGGGAGGCCAGGGAAAGCCGGCGGATGTCGATGCCGTCGATCGCGATCACACCGCCGGAGACATCGTAGAAGCGCGGAATCAGGTTGACCAGGGACGTCTTGCCGCCGCCGCTCATGCCGACGATGGCCAGCACCTTACCCGGATCGACTTCCAGGTTGACATCCCGCAGCACCGGGTCGTCGTCGTATTTGAAATAAACGTGCTCGAACACGACCCGGTGCGGGCGGGTTTCGATCGCGACCGGGCTGGGGTCTTCGGGGATGCCGGTGTCCTGTTCGATGATGTCGAAAATGCGGTCGGTGGCCGAGAGGCCCCGCTGAATGGCATTGTTGAATTTGCTCAGGTCCTTGACCGGCTTGTAGAGCAGCAGCACGGCCGTCAGGAAGGAGAAAAAAGTGCCGGCCGTGTAAGTGCCCGAGACCACTTTGAGCCCGCCGTACCAGATGATCAGCGCCGCCGCCAGCCCGCCGAGAAACAGGTTGATGGGGCTGGTGATGACCCGCGCCCTGGTTTCCAGCATCTCCATGCTGAAGAGCCGGGCGGTTTTGTCGAAAAAGCGTTTTTTCTCGTACGTCTCCATGCCGAAGCCCTTGACGATTTTATTGCCGCTGAAGGTCTCGTGCATGAAGGCGCTGATGTCGGCCATGGCCTCCTGGCAGCCGGTACTGGTGCGCCGCACCCGCCGGCCGAAGATGACGATCGGGATGAAAGCCGCCGGCAGCACCAGGATTGCAAAGAGCGCCAGGTGCCAGATCTGGAAGAAAATGACGAAGACCAGGCCGATGATCGTGAAGCAATCGCGCAGGGAGCCGGTGATGGTGGACGAGAGCATGTCCCGGACGAAGTTGACGTCATTGATGATCCGCGACATCAGGACGCCGGTCGTCTCCTTGTGGAAAAAGGCCAGGTTCAGGTCCTGGATCCGGTCGTAGAGGCGGTTTCGCAACCGGCGGATCATGTTCTGCCCGACGTAGCTCATGAAGAAGTCGCCGTAATACAGGGCCACGCTGCGCACGAGATAAATTCCGACGATGGCCGGCGGGATCAGCCCGAGCATGGAGGCGTTTTTATTGATGAAGATGTCGTCCAGCACCGGCTTGACGAGGAAGGCGGCAGTCGACGTGCCGGCGGCCTCGACCAGCATGCAGACCATGGCCAGCAAAAGCCGCGTCTGGTTTTCCTTGACCAGCGCCACCAGCTGCCGGTGCCTGTTTCTGATCCGGATTTTCGAGAAGTTCTTCACGTCACCTCATCAAACCGAGCGCGATTTCGGCCACCCGCCGTGAAGCACCCGGGCCGCCCAGCACCCGTGAGGCCGCCAGCAGATCACTTTTTAACCGCGCGAGCCGCTTGTCATCGGCCAGAAGGCCAAAGACCTCTCGGCTGATGCCGGCCGCCGTCACCTGGTCCTGAATCAGTTCGGGCACCAGGCGCCGCCCGGCGATCAGGTTGATCAGCCCGATGTGCTTCACCCGGATCAGGACCCTCCCCAGCCGGTAACTGATCGGCGAGACCTTGTAGACGATCACCATCGGCGTGCCGGCGATGGCCGCCTGCAGGGTGACGGTGCCGGAAGCCGCCACGACCAGGCGGCAGCGCTCGAAGAGCCGCTCGACCGGCTCCTCGGAAAAGTCGATCGCACGGTCGGCACCCCAGCGGGGGATCATCCCCTCTATAATCTTTTTTTCGACGGTCGGTGCGACCGAGACCGTGAACGTCAGCCGCGGGTCCTGCCGGATCATTTTTGCGGCCGCCTCGAGCATGACCGGCAGCAACCGCTCGATCTCCCCTGTGCGCGAGCCGGGCAGCAGTCCGATGCGGGTGCGACAGGCACTGTTTTCGATCTCTTCCCCCGTATCTTCTTTCCCGGAGCCGCGGTCGAGCAGCGGGTGTCCGACGAAGGTCACCGGAATGCCGTGGTCCGCGTAAAATTCGGCCTCGAAAGGCAAAATGACGGCCATATGGCTGACCAGTTTTCCGATTTTCCTGACCCGTCCGCGACGCCAGGCCCAGATCTGGGGGCTGATGTAGTACAGCACCGGAATGCCGATCTTGCGGGCGATTGTCGCCACCCGCAGGTTGAAATCCGGGAAATCGATCAGGATCAGCAGGTCGGGCTCAAGGCTTTGGAGGAGTTTTTTAACCAGCGCCAGGGAGCGGAAGACCACCGGCAGCTTGTCAAAGACCTCGGTGATGCCGACCACGGCCAGCTCGGCGGCATCGACCAGGATGCGCACCCCGGCCGCGGCCAGGGCCCGGCCGCCGATGCCGCAGAAAAAAATATCGGGGTTCGAGCGCCGCATTTCCGCGACCAGCTTGGCCCCGTGCTGGTCGCCGGACGCCTCTCCGGCCACGATCATGACGCAGGGCTGTCCGCCGCCGTGGGCCTTCATGCGCGTCACCGGTTCAGGTAGCGGTCGATCTTGGCGTTGATCTGGGTCATCACGTCCAGGGCGATCCGCAGCGCATCGCGCCCCACGGCGCCGTCGACCTGCGGCGGCCGGCGGGTTCGAACCGATTGGACGAACGCCTTCAGTTCGTCATCGAGCGCATCTCCCGGCGAAAACGAGATGTTCTGGATGTCCATGCCCGGAATGAGGCCGCCCGGATCCTCGCCCTTTCTTCGGATGACCGTGATGTGGTGATCGACGAAATCGACCGACGTGTAGCACTCCCGCTGAAAGAGCCTGATTTTGCGTTCGTCCTTGATGGAGATCCGGCTGGCCGTGACATTGGCGACGCACCCGCTGTCGAATTCGAGCCGGGCATTGGCGATGTCGACCTCGCCTGAAACCACCGGCACGCCGGCGGCGTGAACGCTGACAAGATCCGACTGGGCGAAATTGGATATGAGATCGATATCGTGAATCATCAAATCGAGCACGACGCTGACATCAGTGGCTCGGCCCCTGAACATGCTGAGCCGGTGCGATTCGATGAACAGGGGCCGTTTGACGATGTCGCGCAAGGCCACCACGGCCGGATTGAACCGCTCCAGGTGCCCGACCTGGATGATGAGCCCGCGCGCGGCCGCCAGCGCCACCAGTTCGTCGGCTTGCGCCAGGGTGGCGGTCATCGGCTTTTCTATCAGCACGTCCACGCCGTTTTCCAAAAACTCCCTCGCAATCCGAAAGTGTTTTAGGGTGGGAACAACGATGCTGACCGCATCCACCCGGCCGATGAGGTCGGTGTGCCGGCCGAACGCCGCCGTCTTGAGATTTTCGGCCACGGCGGCGGCCGCGGCCGCATCGATGTCGGCCACGCCCACCAGCCGGGTGTCGGCCATGCGGGCATACTTCTCGGCATGGAATTTACCGAGGTAGCCGACGCCGACGACGCCGACGCGCAGTTTGTCCGTGTCTGTGCTCATCGAAAGCCCTGTTCGGATGTTCCGGGGCAGACGGTCCGGCCGGCCGGTTTTGCTTCAGTCCGCTGCCATGGCGCTGGAAGGAGTAGCGGTTCGCCCGGCCCGTTATTCCTCACCGGGTGATTCCCCGTTCGGCGGATTTAATGAACTCGATGAATTTCACGACTTCCGGGACCTGATCGACCTCGGCCTTCACCCGCTCGACGGCCTGGTTGAGGGTCAGCCCGATGCGAAAGACGATGCGGTAGGCTTTTTTCAGTTCCCCGATGGTTTTCTGCGAAAAGCCGTGGCGCTTGAGACCGACCTGATTGAGCCCGTGCAGCCGGGCCCTTTCGCCGGAGGCGATCACATACGGCGGAATGTCCTTGGGGACACCGGTTTTACCGCCGATGAAGGCGTATTCACCGACCTTGGTAAACTGGTGGATCGCCGAGAGCCCGCCGATGGTGCAGTAATCACCGATGGTGATGTGGCCGGCCAGGGTCGCGTTGTTGGCCATGACCACCCGGCGGCCGATCTTGCAGTCGTGGGCCACGTGGGTGTAATTCATCAGCAGGCATTCTTCGCCCACCTCGGTCACGCCCCCACCGCGGGTCGTTCCGCGGTGAATGGTGACGAATTCGCGGATGATCGACCCGCGCCCGATTTTCACGTAGCTGACCTCGCCGCCGAACTTCAGGTCCTGGGGAATGGCGCCCAGGGCGGCAAATTGGAAGATCCGGCAGTTCTGTCCGATGGTGACATAGGGTTCGATCACCACGTGCGCCCCAATGGACGTCCCGGACCCGACACAGACCTTGTCGCCGATGATGGAATAGGCCCCGATCTCCACTCGGGAATCGATCTCGGCCTTCGGGCTGACGATTGCGGTTGGATGAATCATTTCCTCTCCCCCAGGGTGGCCATCAGTTCGGCTTCGGCGACCCGCTTGCCGTCGACGGTGGCCTCCGCCGCCATCTTCATGACGTTCTTGCGCATTTTGAGCAGGGTCGCCTCGATGACCAGCTGGTCTCCCGGAACCACCGGCTTGCGGAAGCGCACCTTATCCATCCCCATGAAATAAAAGATATACCCGGCCTCGGCCGGCGGACGGGAGGCGATGTAGAAGACCCCGCCGGTCTGGGCCATGGCTTCGACGATCAAAACGCCCGGCATCACCGGCATCTGCGGAAAGTGGCCCTGAAAAAAGGGCTCGTTGATCGTCACGTTTTTCAGGGCGACGATCTTTTCACCCGCCACCATGTCGATCACGCGATCGATGAGCAGGAACGGATACCGGTGGGGCAGCATGTCAAGAATTTTTTGAATATCGAAACCGCTGGTCATGAGGTTCTCCCGGCGCAAGGCCAATGGGTGGACACTTAATCACCGCTGCGATCGGTGACGCATCAGCCGGCGGGGTCGCGGCGACCCGCCGTCATTCGTTTTGACCCGACAGTCGCGCCACTTCTTTTTCGAGGGCGGCCAGCCGCTTTTTCAGCTCGGGCAGTTCCGGCAGGACCCGCTGCATCCGCAGCCACTGCCGGTGGGGCATACCCGGCAGCCCGGACGACAGAATTTCGCCCGGCGCGACCGACTTGCCGATGCCGGTCGTGGGGCCGATGATGCAGTTGTCGCCGAGCGAAAGATGACCGGCGATGCCGGCCTTGGCGGCCAGGATGACGTGCCGGCCGATGGTCGTGCTGCCGGCGATGCCGACCTGCGCCACGATCAGGGAGTTCTCGCCGACCGTCACGTTGTGGGCGATGTGGACCAGGTTGTCGGTTTTGACGCCCTTCTGGATCCACGTCCGGCCGAAGGTCGCGCGATCGATCGTGTTCACGGCCCCGATCTCGACGTCGTCATCAATCTGAACGATGCCCACGTGCGGTATCTTGACGTGGGTCCCGGCGTCGGGTGCAAAGCCGTAGCCGTCGCTGCCGATGACCGAACCGGCCTGCATGATGACCCGCTTGCCGATCCGGCAGCGATCGCGAATGACCACGTTGGGGTAGATGACGGTGTCGGCGCCGATGACCACCTCATCGCCGAGAACCACGCCGGGATACAGCACGACCCGGTCGCCGATTTCCACCGCGTTGCCGATGACGACAGACGGCGCGACGGCAACGTCTTTACCGCCGCGAAACCCGTCTCCGATCACCGCCCGACCGCTTATCCCCTTGAAGGAAACCGCCGGCGGATGAAAAAAGGCGATGATGCGGGCAAAGGCCGCCTTGGGGTTGGCCACCAGCAGCAGGTTCGCCGTCTGGTCGTCGGTGCCTTCCGGCACGATGATGGCGCCGGCGCCGCATTGATCCAGGCGTTTGATAAACTTGGGCCCGTCGGCATAGGAAATATCATCGGCGGTAGCCGTCTCGAAGGGCGCCACGCCACGCATGATTTTGTCTCCGTCGCCTGTGACTCGCCCGCCGACCCTCTCGGCCAGGCGCTTGAGCGGAATCTCCATTGCATTGTCCTTCTTAAGCCGATCCGGGGCACTGCGGCCGGCTGACAAACGGGTGGGCGGCTAGTTCTTCTTGGATGCCTCGGTTTGACCCTTGCCGTATTTGGCATTGTACTTCTGGATCAGTTTATCGGTAATGTCGATGGCGGCCGGGTTGTAAAGAACCGCGGGCTTGTTGACGATCAGCAGGTAGCCCTCCTCCTTGCCCATCTCTTCGGCCAGGTCCAGGACGTCTTTTTGAATGCGGTTGGTCAGTTTTTGTTCCAGCTCCTTTAAATCCGCACTGTATTTCTTCCCGAGCTGCTGAAGATCCAGCTGTTTGATCTGCATTTCGCGCTGCGAGTCTTCACGTTTTTCCTGGCTCATCACCGCGGCGTTGCGCTCGAACTGCTTTTTCATCTCTTCGAACTCGGCGCCCCTCTTCTTCATGTCTTCTTCCATCTTCTGATAGTTGGCCTTGATCTGCGCCCGCGCGGCCTGGCCGGCCGCGGCGGTTTCCAGTACCCGCTGGGCGTCGATGACGCCGATCTTGGCAACATCGGCCCCCCAGGCAAACCCGCCTATCATCAGCACTACCGTCAAAGCCAGAATCAACCTTCTGCAGTGTCGCATCGTCTTTTCCTTTCAATCCGAAATGATAGAGCCCCGGCGGCCAATCAGCGGCGCGACCGGTCCGCAAGGCTCCTCAGGCCGACATTTACTTTTTTCGCATCAGGCCACTTTACGGCCATTTTGCCGGATAAAATAATTTTTTTGAGGAGGTACTCTAACCTGATCCTGCCCACGAATCAAGCCGTGATTGCCGCTGCTTGCGGCTCGCAGAGAAACAACTCCTGGATGGACACTAGAAAGCCCCCCCGATATTGAACTCAAAGGCGCCGGCACTTTCACCCTCCTGTCGATCCAGTTTAAACCCGTAAGCCAGTGCAATGGCGCCCATCGGGGAATTCCAGTTGACGCCCACGCCGACGCTCCTGCGCAGGGAATCGCTGTTGAACTGTTGGGGTTCGGCACCTTCCTGACTGGAGGTGATCGCACCGATGTCAAAGAAAACAAACCCGTCCAGCCCGAAGCTCGGCAGCAGCGGGCGAATCAGCTCCAGGTTGGCGAAGGCGAATTTGTCGCCGCCGATCGGCTCTCCACGGGCGTCCTGGGGTTGAATTTCGTCCCTGTCAAAACCGATAATCGAGTCGAACCCTCCCATGTAGAACAACTCGTAGTCCGGCAGCACCCCGGCGGAATTTTCATACACGTAGCCGCCCTTGACCCGCATATGTCCGACCAGTTTCCAGACGATGGGAACGAACCAGGACAGCTGGCCGACATACTTGGTGAAGCCGACGTCGCCGCCCAGGCCCGCATACTCGATACTGAAACGGTGGTCCGAGCCTTCGCTGGGCGAGAAAATCCGGTCACGGGTATCGTAGTTGATCGATGTCAGTATGCTCAGGGTGGTGATGGGGTCGTTGCCGAACTGGTCGACCAGCTTCAGGATCGACACCGGTGTGGCCAGAAAATCGGTGATGTCGAGTTTGGCCCTGTCGTAGGTAAGGCTCGTGCTGAGCCGGGTGTCGCGGAAGATCGGGTAGCCCAAGAAAATGGAGGCCCCTCTGCTGTTCTTGTCGTAAGCGTCATACTGGGTGCGCCAGTCATACACCCGGAAACCGGCCGCCAGCGGAATGTCGAAAAGCCATGGCTCGGTAAACGCCAGCTGATAGCGCTGGTTTACGGTCCCCACCTCGGCCTGCAGGGACAGGATCTGCCCGCGGCCGAAAAGGTTGCGCTGCGAGATCGAGCCGATAAAAAATACCTTCTCGGTATTGCTGTACCCGCCGCCCACGCTGAACTGTCCGGTTGATTTTTCCTCGACCTCGATGTTGAGCCGCATCTTGTCATCGGCGCTGCCCTTGGCCGTGTTGACCTTGACGTCCTGGAAATAATCGAGGCGGTTTAAGTTGCGGACACTGCGCTTCAACCGCGAACTGCTGTAGAGCCCCTGTTCGTAAACTTCAAGCTCGCGCCGGATCACCTTGTCCCTGGTCTTGGAGTTGCCGCTGATGGTGATCTCCTCGAAGAATACCTGCTGGCCCTTGTCGAACTGATAGGTGATGTTGACCACCAGGTTGTCGGCGTCTTCGTCGATAAGCGGGTTGATGACGGCAAACGCGTACCCCTGATCCGAATACAGGTCGGTCAACGTCAGCAGATCGTCGCGCAGGACGTTGCGGCTGAAATATTCTTCCTGGCTCAGCTTTATTTTATCGAGCAGGACCTGCCTGGGAAAGATCAGATCGCCCGCGACATCGACCTTGCCCACCTTGAAGCGCGGCCCTTCCTCAATTTTAAAGGTAATCTCTATCCCGTCTTCCTTGAAGTCGACCTGCGGCTCGCCGACCTTGGCCCGGATATAGCCCTGATTCTGATAGAAGGTTTCCAGGCGGCTGACATCCTGGTCCAGGTCCTCTTTTTTCAAGTCGCCGGAATCGGTGATGAAGGAGAGAAAGCCCTTCTCCGAGGTGCTCACCTGTTTCTTCAGCTGTTTTTCGGTGAAGGCCTTGTTGCCGACAAAGGAGATGCGCTCGACGCGCACCTTTTTGCCTTCTTCGATCGACAGGGTGATATCGGCCTGGTTATTGGGTTCCTCCTGAATTTTATAGGTCACTTTGACGTTGTGGTAGTTCTTGTCCTTGTAGAGCCCCTCGATCCGTTGAACATTGTTCTGGACCTGGAAGATGTTCAGGATCGAGCCGGTTTTCAGGGTGAGGTTCTCTTTGAGTTCCTTATCGTCGAATACCCGGTTGCCCTCGAACCGAATATAACGGATCGTCGGTTTCTCCTTGACCTGGAACACCACGAATTTGCCGTCTGGGCCCTCCTCGCCCTCGATCCGCACGTCGTCGAAATACCCCATCGCATAGATGGCCTTCAGGTCCTCGGAGAGGCCCTTGACCGAATAAATGTCGCCCGGCTCCGTTTTGATCACCTTGCGGATGGCATCGGCTTCGATGCGCTGATTGCCCTCGATCCGGATCGAAAGGATTTTCTGCTGCTCGAAAATCACCACCAGCAAATCACCGGCCAGTTCCTTGACCCTCAACGGCAGGTTTTCGAGGCCTTGACCGACGACCGAAAAAACCCTGGCCGGAGCGGCGGTCAAGACTTCCAGCAGGCGGGCGTCCAGGCTGAACTGCTGGCCGATCACCGTCAGGCTGCCCCAGATAACGTAATCGGCGCCGCTTTCTTCTCCCGTCTGCCGGATGGTTGCAGGGCTCAGATCCGGTTTGTCCGGCGGTGCGGCGACGGCGGCCGGCGGCACCAAGATCGTGGCCCCCTCCTGGGTAAGATTCTGGCCGATGACCTTTGGAATTTCGGTCCTGAGGTACGCCAGGTCATCGGCCGCATTGATCTCGAAAGGCAGTATCAGCACCTTGACCTGTTTATCGGCCGCCCGCACGGGTGCCGGCAGTATGAAGAAGCTGGCAACCACCGCCCAGCAGAAGCGTTTCAACATGGTCCCCAAACCCTTCCATACGGCAGCCCGTTGGCGGCTTTGACCCGGTCGACGCCCGTCGCCGCATCGATGGGCACCGTTGCCGCTCACTCGGTTTCCACCAGCCGACCGTTTGCGACCGTCACCCTGCGGGCCATGAAGTCGGCAAGCTCCAGATTGTGGGTTACGACAACCAGGGTCATGTGAAGTTCACGGTTCAACTCCATCAGCAATTCGTGGACGTGGGCGCTGTTGCCCTGGTCGAGATTGCCGGTCGGCTCGTCCGCCAGCAGAATGGCGGGCCTTAGAACCAGCGCTCTTGCCAGGGCCACCCGCTGCTGTTCACCGCCCGAGAGCTTGGTGACCCGCTGATGAAGGCGATAATTGAGGCCGACCCTCACCAGGATGGCTTCGGCCGCACCCTGTGCATCGCGCTTGCTCTGCCCCGCGATAAGGGCCGGCATCATCGTATTTTCAAGCGCGCTGAATTCAGACAGAAGGTGATGAAACTGAAAGACGAAACCGATCGATTCGTTTCTGAAACGCGCCAGCGCCGCGGCATCGAAGCGCAGAACATCCTGCCCCCTGAAAAGCAATCGGCCGCTGTCGGGCCGATCGAGCGTTCCCAGGATATGCAGAAGCGTCGATTTCCCAATCCCCGAGGCGCCGACCACCGCCATGGTCTCGCCGGCCGCCACATCGAAGTCGACGTTTTTTAAAACCTCGATCCGGGCACCGCTGCCGTTATAGCTCTTGCTCAACTCCCGCAAGGCGATCAGCACGCCACCCGGCGCAGCCGGCCGGCCTGGCGGCATGGGGATGCCGGAATTATCCATAGCGGATCGCCTCGACCGGGTCGAGCCGGGACGCCTGCCGCGCCGGATAGAGGGTGGCGATGAAACAGATGATGAGGGCCGCGGCGACGATGATCGCCACATCCAGGAACTCGAGCCGCACCGGCAGCTTGGTGGTGAAATAATAAATGTCGCCCGTGAGTTCGACGATGCTGTAATGCTTGAGCAGCGCACAGAGCAACGAGCCGAACAGGACCCCCAGAAACGTGCCGACCACGCCGATGGTCATGCCCTTGAAGACGAATATCTTGCGGATGCTCCGGTCGGTCGCTCCCATGGCCTTCAGAATGGCGATATCGCGCGTCTTGCCCATGACCATCATGATCAGGGTACTGGCGATGTTGAAAGCGGCCACCAGGATGATCAGGGTCAGGATGATGAACATGGCCGTCTTTTCGAGTTTAAGGGCCGTGAACAAATTCTGATTCTTGCGGACCCAGTCCCAGGCCCAGTAGGGATACCCCAGTGCGGTGGTGATCTTATCGGCGATCCGGCGGGCGTGGTAAATATCGCTGACGCGCAGCTCGACGGCCGATACGGCATCGTCCATGCGCAGCAGCCTCTGGGCGTCATCGAGGCGGATATAGGCAAACGAGCCGTCGAAATCATACATGCCGGATTCGAAATAGCCGGTCACCTGAAATTGTTTCATCGCCGGAACGTGCCCGATCGGCGAGAGCATGCCGCGCGGGGAGATCAGATAGACCATCTCGCCTTTGACCACGCCCAGGTTGCGGGCCAGCTCGCGGCCCAGGACGATCGCGGGTGTCCCGGCGGCGCTGCCCTCGGGGCGGCCAGCCGTCTCGCTTGCAGCAGGCAGAGAGATGGCCGCCAGGGTTGCGATGACCTTGCCGGCGCTGTCCGGCTCGATTCCCCTGAGCATCGCTCCGGACACCCCGCGCGCGGAGCGCAGCATGACCTGCTCGTAGATGACCGGCGTGGCCGCCAGCACGCCGTCGACCGATTCGGCAACGCTCGCCACCCGCCGGTAATCGTTGAAAGCCCCGCCCTGGCGCATGATGACGACCTGGGCCTGACCGCCCAGAATGCGCGCCTTGAGGTCCGACTCGAAGCCGGACATGACGGCGATCACCACGATCAGCGCCATGACCCCCACCATGACCCCGCCGGTGGAAAGGATCGTGATCAGGGAGATGAAGGCCTGCTTCTGTCGGGCCCTCAGGTAGCGGCCGCCGATGAAATATTCAAAAGACATATCTGTTTACGGTCCGGCAAGCCGGCGGACGGTTCGGTCGGTCGTCTGGCCGTCGCAGGGTGCCTATCCTCTGCTTTTTTCGACGGGCTTCATATGGGGGAACAGAATCACCTCGCGGATGGAAGGTGAGTCGGTCAGAAGCATGACCAGGCGATCGATGCCGATGCCTTCGCCGGCCGTCGGCGGCATGCCGTATTCGAGGGCCTCGATGTAGTCTTCGTCCATGAAATGGGCCTCCTGATCACCGGCTTCCCGGTTGGCGACCTGTTGCACGAAACGCTCTCTCTGGTCTGCGGGATCGTTCAACTCGGAAAAGCCGTTGGCGATCTCGCGCCCGGCGATGAAAAGCTCGAAGCGATCGGTCAGGCCGGGGTTGCGTTCGCTCCTGCGCGACAGCGGCGAGACCTCGACCGGGTACCCGACGATGAAGGTGGGCTGGATGAGTTTCGGTTCGACCAGGGCGTCGAAGAGTTTGGTGATCACCTTGCCGATGCGTCCGGTCTTGGTGACCTGGATTTGGCTGCGTTCGGCCAGGGCCAGCAGTCCCTCGCGGTCTTCGAGGAGGCCGGCGTCGACACCGCCGATCGTCGTCAGGGCTTCCAGCAGGGAAAGGCGCTGCCAAGGGACGCCGAAGTCGATGGTCCGGCCCTGGTATGAAATCGAGGTCGACCCGCAGACCCTGTCGGCCACCTCGGCCACCAACCGCTCGGTCAGCGCCATCAGGTCTTCGTAGGTGGCGTAGGCCTGGTAGAATTCGAGCATCGTGAATTCAGGGTTGTGCTGGGTCGAAACGCCTTCATTTCTGAAATTGCGGTTTATTTCGAAGACGCGGTCGAAGCCGCCCACGAGCAGCCGCTTCAGATAAAGTTCCGGAGCGATGCGCAGGTACAGGTTCAGGCCGAGGGCGTTGTGGTAGGTTTTGAACGGTTCGGCTTCGGCACCCCCCGGGATCGGCTGCATCATCGGCGTTTCGACTTCCAGAAAATCGCGCTGCAGGAAAAACTCGCGCACGGCCTGAATGGTCTGGGACCTGCGCCGGAAGATCTGACGAACCTCGGCGTTCATGATCAGATCGACATAGCGCTGCCGGTAGCGCTTCTCGGGGTCCTTGAGGCCGTGAAATTTTTCCGGCAGGGGCCGGATCGATTTGCAGAGCAGCTCGACAGAGTCGACCAGCAGCGTCCATTCGCCGGTTTTGGTTTTGAACAGGGTGCCGGACACTCCGATGATGTCCCCGATATCCAGCTGCTTGAAGAGGTCGTAGGCCCGGTCGCCGACCTTGTCCTTGCGAATGTAGGCCTGCAGTTGCCCGGTGCGGTCCCGAAAGCGCACGAAAGCGGCCTTGCCGAAACGGTTGACGGCCATCAGGCGACCGGCTGCAATGAATTCGGGACCGCCCTCACCGGCCGTCTCATCCGCCGTTGGCGCCTGGGCCAGGATGTCGGCCACCGTGTGGCGCACAATGAAATTGTTCGGGTATACGGCAACGCCCTGCGCGCGCAGGTCGCTTATTTTGCCGCGCCGTCTTTCGAGAATGTCGGTGGTCTTTTCCGTTTGCATGTCTTTCCTGCCACACCGCCGTGCACGCGATCCGACTCTGCCGCCGAATTCATGGCTCGATGACGGTCCGCCGCCGGCCACGGTCGCTGACGACACCGGCGGCGACGATAAATGGATACCCGGGTACACCGGCCCCGCGGGGTCGACGGTCAATTAAGGATAAGTGGGAACTGGTATCGTAAAAGGAGCGGAGTGTCAACCCCCGGACGGCGGGTCGACCCGTTTCAGGCAGAAGGAGAAAGTCGTACCGGCACCCTGCCGGCTGAGGACTTCGAGATGACTATTATAGGATTCGATAATGCTGTGGACGATGGAGAGCCCCAGGCCGGTGCCGTTGGGCTTGGTGGTGAAAAAGGGATCGAAAATCGATCCGATGGTCTCGGTCGACATGCCGCAGCCGTCATCGGCGACCTCGATGCACGCCCGGTGCCCCTTGGCGGCAAAGAGCGCGATACCGATGGTTCCCGCACCGTCGATGGCCTCGGAGGCGTTGAGCAGCAGGTTCCACAACACCTGACGCAGGTGGACCGGGTCCATTGCGGTAAAAAGGCCGGCCTTGAAATTTTTACGGATTGAAATCCGCCCGCGGCAGCTGCCGTCTCGTTCGAACAGCTCCACGGTTTCGCCGATGGCCTTGTCCAGCGCGATCCGTTCCACCTTGCCCGCCGGCGGGCGGGCAAAAAGAAGAAAGTTGTTGACGAGCGAGCTGAGGCGGTCGGCTTCACGCAGGACGATATGCATGAGACGGTCGTGATCCGGGTCGAGGCGCACGCCGTCGCGCAGGATCTGGATCGAGCCGGTCATTGCAGCCAGCGGGTTTTTGATTTCATGGGCCAGTCCGGCCGCCATTTCACCGACGGCCGCCATTTTTTCCACTCGCCGGACCTGGTCCTCCATCGCCCAGAGTTCGTGGCGGGATTTGCGGGTCTGTTCGGACAGCAGGCTGCTCAAAAAGGCCACCGCGAAACAGCCGAAGCTCGTAATCAGGATTTTGTAGAAAACCTGGTGGATATCGCCGCTGCCGGCCGCCAGTCCATCATCGAATTCGAAGGGCTGCAGGACATCTTTGTATTCCAGCAGGATCAACAGGGCGTACTGCGTGCTGCACATAAGGGAAATGAGCAGGCTGCCCTGCCGGTAGAGCAGCATGCTCGAATAAATGATGACCACCAGGTAGAGAAAGGAAAAAATGCTCGAATAATTGCCCGTCACATAAATGATCAGGGACACGATAACCGTGTCCAGCCCGATCTGGACGTAGGCGAAGGCCACCACGTTGACGACCCGGCCGAGCAGCAGGATGTAGAAAAAGGACAGGGTGAAGATGCCGATAATCAGGCCATAGAGTACCAGCAGGCCGGGGGCCAGCGGGGAGGCGGCCACGCCGAGCTGCAGGACGACGGTGGAGCCGAGCAGAAGGGTCGTGAACAGGACGCGCGCCAGCATCAGCCACTTCAATCTGAGGCGCATGTCCTCGTCACGTTGCGAAGCGGCGCGGGCGGGCAGGTTTGGCATGGCAGGCGCTTTAAAAGGTTTTCGAAACGGCGCGGGGATCGTCCAACGGCGATGAGGCGTCAACGGGGGCACCGCCGGGCACTTTTGCCGCCCGAAGCGGCGCAACGCACGGCCGTTCGCCCCAATCCGGCATCATCTTTGCGGAAGGCGGTGTCAGCCGCCGATGGTGCCGGCCATCTTGAATATCGGCAGGTACATGGCGATGACCAGGCCGCCGATCGTCACGCCCAGAAAGACCAGCATGAACGGTTCGATCAACGATGTCAAGTTTTCCACGGCCTGGTCGACTTCGTCATCATAAAAAACGGCGATCTTTTCCAGCATGGAGTCCAGGGCGCCGGTGGATTCGCCGACCGCGATCATCTGGCAGACCATGGAAGGAAATACGCCGCTCTCCTGAAGGGGGTCGGCCATGGTGCGCCCCTCGGCGATGTCGGAGCGCACGCTGTAGACCGCTTTTTCGATGGTTTTGTTTCCGGCGGTCTTGGCCACGATATCCAGGGCCTCCAGAATCGCGACCCCGCTGGAGAGCATGGTGCTCATGGTGCGGGTGAACTTGGCGACGGCCACTTTGCGGATCAGAACTCCGAAAACCGGCAGCTTAAGGACCGCTTCATCGACCATCGCGCGACCTTTTTCAGTCCCGTAGACCTTTTTGAAAGCCACGATAAAAAGGACCAGGCCGATGACCAGCCAGATGATGTTTTTCTTGGCGAAGTTGCTGGCGTCGATTACGAGCTGGGTGAAGGCCGGCAGTTCGCTGCCGAAATCGGCGAACATCTCCTGAAAGACCGGAATGACGAACACCAGAATGACCGCCAGCACGATGGCGGCGATGATCAGGGTCACGATCGGGTAGGTCATCGCCCCCTTGACCTGCGACTTGAGCTTGGCGGCTTTCTCCATGTAGACCGACAGCCGCCGCAAAATGGTGTCCAGAATACCGCCGGCTTCGCCGGCCGCCACCATGTTCACGAAGAGATCGTCGAACTGTTTGGGGAATTTTTTGAGCGACTCGGCCAGCGTGGAGCCGCCCTCGACCGACTCCTTGATGCTTTTGAGCATTCTTTTGAAGGTGGCGTTTTCCTGCTGCGCGTAGAGAATGTCCAGACACTGGATAATGGGCAGGCCGGCATCGATCATGGTGGAGAACTGCCGGGCAAACAGGATGATGTCGTGTTCTTTGACTTTTGGCTGCAGAAAAGCGACATTGGCGAAAAGGTCCTTGGGCTTCGGCTTGATCTTGGTCGGCTCGATTTTCATCCGCCTGAGACTCGTCCGGACGATTTCCTCCGATGAGGACTCCATCTCGCCTTTCTTTTTTTCGCCGCGTACGTTTTTGCCCTGCCAAAGATAGACCGGCATATGTCGATTCCCCCTTTTATTTCGCTTGACGACGCTTATTTTGCAACACTAACGAGATACATTGTAACATAATGTCCATCGAACCACAAGGACCGGAGGGCCCGGTTGACCCGTTGGCCCGTTGGCCGGTTAACCTGTCGAACCACCCACCCTATCGTCCGCCGCACTATCCCGTAGGGGCGGGCCTGTGTGTCCGCCCTTTTCATCGATTGACCGGTGGCCGGTTGGCCCGTTTTCCCGCTGCGGCGGGAATGTGCCGTCCATAAATTATCTGGCCGCCCCTGAAACCTCGAATGGTAACTTGAAACTCGATACTGGAAACTGGCAAACAGGAAATCGAACCCGATCCGATAATGGCAACCCCGAACCTCTGAACCTCTGAACCTCTATCCCTGATTATCGGACTGAAGGGGTGCCGAGTTGAATGTTTTTTTATTTTTATTATTCGATCGCCTATTTATTCCGTCAACCGACTCCCCGGCCTCGAACAATCGGGCCAACGGACCAACCGGCAATCGGGCAAACGGACCAACCGGCAAGCGGGCAAACGGACCAACCGGCCAACGGGCAAACGGACCAACCGGCAAACGGGCAAACGGACCAACCGGCAAGCGGGCAAACGGACCAACCGGCCAACGGGCATAACCGCCCAACGGGCCAGTCGATGGCAAGGGCGGGCACACAGGCCCGCCCCTACAGGGGATGCTGTGGGCGATAGGCCA
>JBAPWQ010000105.1:0-1525 GCA_049283795.1 Desulfobacterales bacterium
GCGCATGGAAGAAATAACCGGCATCCCGAGCTTGATCATCAACGGCGACCTCAACGACATGCGCCTGGTTTCCGACGAACAGACCAAGACCAACGTCGAAGCCTTTATCGAGCAGCTCGAAGAAAGAAAGGGGTAACGCTCTAATCGGAATTACGGTCAGAGTGTAAAAATCCCTCCCGGCCTCCCTTTGGCAAAGGGAAAGGATTTGGGAAGATTATCGAATCATGTTTTAGTCAATCGTCAATCGACACGGGAGAGAAATAATCATGCTGGAATCCTTATTCAGGCCCAAAAAAGTCGCCGTCATCGGTGCGTCGAGCAAGGAACTCTCCATCGGCAACCGGGTGATCAAGAACCTGATCGATTTCGGCTTCAAGGGCGAGATCTATCCCATCAACCCGAAAGCGGACGAGATCCGCGGACTCAAGGCCTTCAAGACCATCGGCGACTGTCCGGACGGTATCGACGTCGTGCACATGGTGATTCCGGCCAAATTCGTGCCGCAGGCCGTGGAAGACTGCGGGAAAAAAGGCGTCCGGAACATCATCATCAATTCGGGCGGCTTCTCGGAAACCGGTGCCGAAGGTCAGGCCATCGAAGAGGATTTTCTGGCCCGCGCCGCCCAATACGGCATCCGCATCCTGGGGCCCAACTGCCAGGGGATCATCAATTCCGATCCCGCTATCCGGGCCTACTGCAACTTCACGTTCACCAAGCCCGAGCCGGGTTTTATTTCGATTGTCGCGCTGAGCGGCGGTGTGGCCGAAGTCATCCATCAGGGCTTTGCGGCCATGGGCGTCGGCACACGCATCTACGCCTCCAACGGTAATGCCTGCGATGTGACCATCCCGGAAATCATCCGTTACCTGGGGCAGGACGACGGCACACGCGTCATCGTCACCTATGTCGAAGGGCTCAGGGACCCGGCCAACTTCTTGCAGGCCGTCCGCGAAGTGGCCGCCCGCAAGCCGATCCTGGCCATGAAGGCCGGCCGCACCGCCGAAGGCGCCAAGGCGGCCGCATCGCACACCGGCGGGCTGGCCAAGGAAGACCTGGCCACCGATCTGATATTCAAAAAAGCGGGCGTGGTCACCTTCGCGGACGAAGGCGAGTTGATCCAGGCTGCGGCCGCTTTCGCCACCCAGCCGATCCCGCACGGCAACCGCATCGGCATCATCACCAACACCGGCGGTCCGGCCGTGATCGCCACCGATGTGTTCGTCGGTGCCGGCTGCCGGCTGCCCGCCCTTCCGGAAAAGACCGCCGCAAAATTGACAGAAACGCTCTACCCGGAAGCCTCGGTCAGAAACCCGATCGACGTTCTGGCCACCGGTACGGCCGCTCACTACCGGGCCGGCATGGATGCCATGCTGGCCGCCGACGACTTCGACTGCATCTTCGTCAACTTCGTCACCCCCTTTTTCGTGGACAACGAGAGCATCGCGCGTGAGATCGTGGCGGTCAGCCGGCTCCAGAAAAAACCGCTGGTCTGCAACCTGATGACCGACCGCCGGCAATGGACCGA
>JBAPWQ010000106.1:0-3960 GCA_049283795.1 Desulfobacterales bacterium
CCGCTGGTACTCGCCGACCAAGGCATTCTTCGACCGTTCCTGGAAGATGGGGAACATCGTCGAGGTGAAATAGCGGCGGTCGCTACACCAAGAAGCAGTTTACTAATCTCATAGGAGAAATAAGTCATGCGAAGCAATACCATGAAGGTTTTGGGAGTCGTCGCCGCGATCGCGCTCGGCGCGTGCCTGCTCCCTCAGAGTGCATCTGCGGCGCAGACGGCAGCTGCCCCCGCCGGAGCGCCGGCCGGCGAGGCGGAGGCGTCCTGGCACAGCCAGTCGCTGACCACCGAGACCGTTACCGGGCCCAACGGCTCGATCACGACCCCCACGGCGCTCACCGTCAACCCGCGGATGGGCGCAACGGAAACGAAGATTGCCGAGCCGGTCGCCAAGGGCGTGTATGCCCTGCGCGGCTGGGGTATTGCAGCCAGCTTCGCCATCGACGCGCCGAACGGGTGGATCATCGTCGATACCGGCGACTCAACCCAGGCCGCCGCGGAAATGCGCAAGACGCTCGAGAGCGCGGTCGGCAGAAAAATCAAGGTTGCCGCGATTCTGCTGACCCACTGGCACTACGCCGACGGCACCGGCGCGTGGCTGGACGAGGGCACCGAGATCTGGGGGCACGAGCACCTGGACCGCAACCGAATCGCCTCCGGCGGGGTCAGCGTCATCGGTGGCTATCTCATGTCGCGCGCGACCGCGCAGTTCGGCGTGTTCCATCCGGCGACAGGCCCTGACGCGTTCCCGAACGCGCTCAACTTCACGCCTGAAAAATTCCTGCTCGTGTCGAGCTACCAACCGCCGACAAAGCTGTTTCCGGACGGCAAGGTTGTCGACATGGTCATCGCCGGCGAGCCCATCCAGGTCGCGCCGATGCGTACGGACACGATGGACAGTGTTGCGTTCTACTTCCCGCAGCGCCGGCTGATGGTGACCAACTTCCTGGTGATCGACACCATCTTCAACATCTACACGCTGCGCGGCGGCACCTATCGAGATCCCGAGATCCTGGTCAACGACGCGCGCTGGGTCGAGGCCAAGAACGCCGAGATCCTGCTGGACATCCACAATCCGACACTGCGGGGTGAAAAGGTCGTGCGGGAGGCGCTGGAGCGCTCCGTCGACTCGGTGCAGCTGATCCACGACCAGGCGCTGCGCCTGATCGCCAGCGGCCTCGGTCCCCGCGAGGCGGCGGAGACGATCTACATGCCGCGCAACCTGCGCGAAGCGCGTGAGGGCTACGGGCAGGTCGAGAGTCACGTCCGGCAGGTCTACAACGGCAACGTTGGCTGGTTCGACGGCGACATCTACGACATCAACCCGCTCGCGGTGCGGGAAGAAGCCGAGCGCACGGTGCAGGCGATGGGCGGCCGCGCGGCGGTGGCAGAGATGGCCACGCAGGCGGTGGCCGACGGCGGGCTCGCGAACTGGCGCTGGGCGCTCAAGCTCACCTCGCTGCTGCTGAAGCTCGATCCCGACGATGCGACCGCGCGGCAGGCGCGCACGACGGCCGCCCGCGCCCTCGGCCAGCGCACCGACTCGGCCAACGCGCGGGGTTTCTACATCACCGAGGCGCTTCTGCTGGAGAACAATCTCCTCGTGCAGGGACAGCCGCAGACGATGGACGGGATCCGCAAGTTCCTCAGCACGCCGCGCGCCGAGCGCTTGACGGTCGTCTCCGCCGAGCAGAACCTGCAGTTCGTCCGCTATCTCGTTGACCCGCGCAAGGCCGAGGGCCAGCGGCTGGCCTTCACCCTGGCCGCCGAGGGCGACCCGCAGATCTGGCAGGTCGAGCTGCGCAACAGCGTGCTCGTGATATTGCCAGTCGCCTCCCGCGGCGCGCGTCACGTCAATGTGACGCGGAGCGAGTTGGCCGACTTCGTGCTCGGCAAGGGAGCCCCGGCGAAAGGCGGTGAACCGCTGGCCGAACTGGATCGCGTGCTGGATCGAAGCCGCCTGATGCCGCCGACCATGGCCGTCCCGGCGGTGCTCGATGCGAAAGGCGATCTGAAGTACAACGACGGCCTGGAGCACTAGCGGCGAACGTCGCGCTGGACGCGCGCCGCGTGCCGTCCAGTGGCCTCGCGCGTCGGCGGCGCGGCATCATGGTGGCGACGGCGGTGGGTGATTTTCGAGGCGGTGGCCTTCATGCTGACGAAGGCCGTTTGCCGCGAGCTGTTATTACTGTGTGGAGACACGGTCGACCCGATTGCCGGTCCCACTTTTGACACGAGGTGATATCGACATGAAACGAATCCTTTGCTCACTGGCGTTCATCGTCCTGGCTGCGCCGGCCACCGTGTCCCTGGCTCAGGAGCCGCCGCTGATCTGCTTCGGAACCGAGCCGTTCTGGCGCCTCGATCTCACCGAGGCGGGAAAGGCGCGCTTCTCGACGCCGGATTGTCCTTCGACAGAAGACTATGTCGGCGCCGCAAACACGCTGTCGCCGCGCAAGGAAACGGTCTGGCGCGGTCGGGCAGCGATGCCCAGTGGCGGGGAACTGGTGGCCTTTTTGCGCCAGGGCGCATGCAGCGACGGCATGTCGGACATGGTGCATCCCTATTCAGTCAATGTCTCGCTGCCGGACGGGACGCATCGTGCCGGTTGCTGTCGCCAGGCCGAGGCCCCGGCCGCTTCGGCGACCCTGGACAACACGAGCTGGCGTATGACCGGCTTGCCGGGTGCAAACTTGCCCGCCGCTCAGGGGCGAAACGCGGTCACGGTGAATTTCGAAGGTGGTCGCGTGCACGGTTTCTCCGGCTGCAATCAGTTCTTCGGGTCGTACGCGCAGAGAGGCGAGAGGCTCGAGCTCGTGATGCTGGGTGCCACCATGATGGCCTGCCCGGAGCCGGCGATGTCGATCGAGAACCTTTTTCTGAGATCGTTTTCCGGGGCCTTGCACCTGGCCGTCGTCGGAAACGAACTGACCTTGACGCCGCAAAGCGGGGGCGACGCCCTGCGGTTCGAGCGGGAGGCGCCACCGCGGCTCGAGGGCGCTGAATGGGAGGTAACGGGTTACAACAACGGGCGACAGGCCGTGGTCGGCCCGAAGGTCGGCAGCCGCCTCACCGTGATGTTCCGGGATGGGCAGGTTTCGGGCAGCAGCGGTTGCAATCGCTTTCACGGCTCGTTCACGGCGCAAGGGAACGCGCTGGCCATCCACCCGCTGGCGACCACGCGCATGGCCTGCGAGGAAGGTTTGATGGCCCAGAAACAGGTGTTCCTGCGTGCGCTTCAAAGTGCCACGACCTGGAAGATCGTACAGGAGACGCTGGACATCCATCGTGCCGACGGCGAACGGGCGCTGACGGCCAGTGAGGCGGGTGAGTAAGGACCGGCCGCGGAGTGGAAATCCTCTGCGGCGACTGAACTGGCGGCGGCAGGACGCGGCTTCTGCTGCTGAGCGCGAGCAGGCCGACATGCAATGCCGTTGGTCGGCCCGGGTGGTGTGTCAGGAATTCAGGGTCGAGCGCGCAACTTCGCCGCAATGAAGTCGCCATGCGCGACGTACAGCAGGTCGGCGATCTTGCGAACGAGGTGCTCCTCGTAGGGATGCAGGGTCGCGTCGGAGTAGGCGATCGACCACAATCGCTCGATCAGTTCGATCTTCCGCTCCGGCGTGTAGTGGCGGTTGATGAGCGAGGTGAACTGGAAATAGTCTGTCGCCTCTCGACGCTCGTCCTCGGCCAGTTTCAGCAGCGCCTCCGCCTCCTGGCCGCTCAGGTCGAAGTGGTGGAGAACCGCGGTCTCGACCGCTTCCCTTTCCTCGGCGCTATCCTCGCCATCCAGGCGCACGACCTCGAGCAGCAGGGCCCCAACCGCAAGACGCAGCGCGTGCTCCGCATTCCCTTCGTCGGCACTGGCGCCGGCTAGGAGATTGCGGTCGAAGAAGCGTTTGATCTGAGCGAGCATGGCATGTCTAGACTGTAGCCTGGCCTGCGAGCGGAGACGCGAGCA
>JBAPWQ010000107.1:0-1774 GCA_049283795.1 Desulfobacterales bacterium
TGACCGTATCGACCGCCTGTTCGTCGGGAGCGGTCGCCCTGAAAATCGCGCTGGAACTGCTGCGGACTAAAAAGGCGCGCCGGGTCCTCGCCGGCGGGGCCGACTGCCTCTGCCGCCTGACATACCACGGGTTCAACGCGCTCAAGCTGATCGACCCGCAGGGCGCCCGGCCTTTCGGGGCTGACCGGCGCGGCATGTCCGTGGCCGAAGGGGCGGCCATGCTGCTGCTGGTCGCCGACGATTCGCGCCAGGCGCTGGCCGAACTTCTCGGGGCCGGCCTTTCCTGTGACGCGCATCACCCGACCGCGCCGCACCCTGAAGGCCGCGGGGCATACGCGGCCATGGCCGCGGCGATCGCCGACGCCGGCCTGAACGCGGCCGACATTGACGTCATCAACCTGCACGGCACCGGCACGCCCGACAACGACGCGGCCGAGGCGCGGGCCGTCAACCGCCTGTTCGGGCATTTTCCGCCGCCGATGTCTTCGTTTAAAGGTGCCGCCGGCCATCCGCTGGCGGCGGCGGGCGCCCTGGCGGCGGTCACGGCCGGGATCTGCATCGGGGCGGGACTGATCCCGGGCAACACCGGCGCCGGCCGCCCGGACCCGGAACTCGAGCTGACACCCGAACTCCGTCCGCGCCGGGCGTCGGTCGAAACGGTCCTGGTCAATTCATTCGGCTTCGGCGGCAACAATGCCGCGGTGGTGGTCGGCTCGTCGCAGGCCGCGCGGAAAGGGACGACTCGGGGCGGCCCTTGCCCGATGCTGGTGGCCTCGCTTTCGTGTGTGACCGGCGCCGGAACCACCGACGGCACCCTGGCGCGCCTTGCGACGGGTGGATCATGCCGGGGCATTCCCGACCCGGACGATGTTTCCGCCCTTTTGGCGGTTCAGCGGGTCAGGCGGCTCAAGTGCCTGCCGCGTATGGCGCTGGCCCTGTCCGAAGACGCCCGGCGCCGGTCGGGGGTGACCGATGCACCGGCGGCCATATTTTTTGGTACCGGCTGGGGCGCACTCTCCGAGACGCATGCGTTTTTGAGGGGCCTGTTCGACACCGGCGAAAGGTTTCCCAGCCCGACCGATTTCATCGGTTCGGTGCACAACGCGCCGGCCGGTCAGGTGGCGATGATGTACGGCAGTACCGGCGCCAACGTGACCGTCACCGGCGGCGATGCGTCCTTCGAGCAGGCGCTCATGGCCGCCGGCTGGTTGGCCCGGGGGTCGGGTGAAACGAGCCTGGTCATCGGTGCCGACGAATATCACGATCCGTTCTCGGCCCTCTTCGACGCCTCGGTTCGGGCGGACGCCGTCCCGGCGGCCGGCGGCGCGGCGCTGCTGCTCAGTGCGGACCCGACGGCGGCGGGCGTGACGGTTTTTCCGGCATTTTACGCCCGGCCCACAGGGAATGGCGACCTCGTGCCGGCGCTGGTGAACGGCCTGGGCGGACCGGAACTCATCCGGGCGCGCTACGGGGCGTTTATGGTCGGAATCCCGGTCGCCAGGCGACCGGCCGGCGCCGATCAATTGACAGCCTTTTTAAGCGGTCACCGGTTTACCCAGCCGGTGATCGACTATCGACCCTTGATCGGGGAATTTGCCTCGGCCTCGGCCGTGGCCGTGTCCCTGGCGGCCGCTTATACCCGGGCCGGCGCCATTCCCGGTCCGCTGTGCGGCGGGGTTTCCGTCCGACTGAACGGCAAGGGCATTCTGGTGCTGGGGTTCGGAAATCCCGTTACGGCGGTCGAGGTGCTGCGTCGATGAAAGTTCTGCTGGTT
>JBAPWQ010000108.1:0-3774 GCA_049283795.1 Desulfobacterales bacterium
ACGAGAGCGCCAGCAGGATTGTCAGAACGGTTGTGGGAGACATAATGTGACTTTCGAGGTTCGGGGTTTCAGGGATTAAAAAGGTTCAAGGTTCAAGGGTTCAAGGTTCACGGTTGATGGTTGAAAGCAATTTGAGGTTTCTGGTGCCGGATGTCGGCCTTCTTAAATTCAAATTATGGAACTAAATCGCCAACCACATCGCAATGACCGGAATTGGAATTTTGTGTGAACAGAACACTGATAGGGATCAATTGTTAGACTTTTGTTAGGATTGCATGAGGTTTTCGTGCGGTTGTCTCGGCCGCTCGCAAACGGCGTCCGAGAGGTTGCGGGCGCCTTTTCGCTTGTAACGGCGGGTCGGATTTGCTACTTTGTACGCCGATTTGTCATGTTGGTCATCACCAATCCTGGAAGGAATTGTTCTCGGTTTCATTCGGTTAGTACCCTCAAATTCGGAACCCGGAACCGCGAATGGAAACTTGGTACGTGATACTCGAAACTCGCAAATAGGAATTTAATACCATTCGGAATATAATTGAACCCGGACCTCGGAACCTTTGAACCCTTCAACCCAGAACCCTTGAACCCGGAACCCAGGGGAGGTCGGCATGGATGATATGCTGCAGTTGGTCGTCAACAAGGACCCGCAGGAAAAGGAGTTTCACCAGGCGGTGAGCGAGGTCCTCGAATCGGTCAAACCGGTTCTGGACCAGAATTCGATCTACCGGCAGGCCAGGATCCTCGAGCGGCTGGTGGAGCCCGAACGGGTGATCATGTTCCGGGTGCCGTGGCTGGACGATCAGGGGCAGCCGCGGGTCAACCGGGGCTTTCGCATCGAGATGAACAGCGCCATCGGTCCTTACAAAGGCGGCCTGCGATTTCACCCGTCGGTGAACCTGGGCATCCTCAAGTTCCTGGCCTTCGAGCAGGTGTTCAAAAATGCCCTGACGACCCTGCCGATGGGCGGCGGTAAGGGCGGATCGGATTTCGACCCCAAGGGCAAGTCCGACAACGAGGTCATGCGGTTTTGCCAGAGTTTCATGTGCGAGCTTTTCCGGCACATCGGATCGAACACCGACGTGCCGGCCGGTGACATCGGGGTCGGGGCCCGTGAAATCGGATACCTTTTCGGCATGTACAAAAGGCTGCGCAACGAATTCACCGGGGTGCTGACCGGCAAGGGGCTCAACTGGGGCGGCAGCCTCATCCGGCCGGAGGCGACCGGTTACGGGTCGGTATACTTCGCGGCCGAGATGCTGGCCACCCGCGACCAGAGCCTGGAGGGCAAGACCTGCCTGGTGTCCGGTTCGGGCAACGTGGCCCAGTTCACGGTCGAAAAGCTGATTCAGATGGGGGCCAAGGTCGTGACGCTTTCCGACTCGGCCGGCCACATCTACGATGAAAGCGGCATCGATGCCGAAAAACTGGCCTTCGTAAAAGTCCTCAAGAACATCCGGCGCGGCCGGATCAAGGAATACACCGAAAAATATGCGGAGGCCGTCTATGTGCCGGTCGATCCGGCCCTGGATTACAATGCCCTGTGGGACTACGCGGCCGATTGCGCCTTCCCCAGTGCGACCCAGAACGAGATCAACGCCCAGGATGCCCGCCACCTGGTAAAAAACGGCGTCACGCTGGTGTGCGAGGGCGCCAACATGCCCACCGTCCCCGAAGGCATCGACATCTTCATGGCGCACGGCTTGCTCTACGGTCCGGGCAAGGCGGCCAACGCCGGCGGGGTGTCGGTTTCCGGGCTGGAGATGACCCAGAACAGCATGCGGCTTTCCTGGACCCGCGAGGAGGTCGACACCCGACTGAAGATGATCATGAAGAGCATTCACCGCACCTGCGTCGAGGCGGCCGCCCTTTACGGCAGCCCGGGAAATTACGAGGTCGGGGCCAACATCGCCGGTTTCCTGAAGGTGGTCGACGCCATGATGGACCAGGGGCTGGTCTGATTGCACTGCCGGCAGGGTGTTGGGCGGATGATCTACGAATACGAGGCCCGAGTGCCGTTTCACGATCTGGATCCCCTCCAGGTCGTTTGGCACGGAAACTACCTGAAGTATTTCGACATCGCTCGCTTCGGGCTTTTCAGGCAGGCCGGGCTGGATTTGTACCGGTATTTTCTGGACCATCAACTCATCTTCCCGGTGACCCGGTCATCGACCAAGCACATCGTTCCCCTGCGCCATGACGACGCGTTCGTCTGCAAGGCGACCGTGACCGAAGCGGTTTACAAGATCGCGATGTCTTTTGAAATTCGGCTGACCGCCGGGAACCAGGTCTGCACGCGCGGAACGAGCGAACAGGTCGCGGTCAAAATGCCGGAAATGGAGATGCAGTTCGAAGTGCCGGGCGACATCAGCGCGGCGCTGGGATTTGCGTGATGGATTCCCGGCTGCAAACCGCGTTGACCACCGGCTACGAGCGCCTCTCGGCCTGGTCCGCTCTGCTCGATCAGATCAACGTCTTTCCCGTGGCGGATGCCGATACCGGCCGTAACCTTAGGATCAGTCTGGCGCCGCTGTACCGCAGCCAGGCCCCCGCCGAAACGGTCCTCGGCCGGCTGCTGACTTCCGCCACCGGCAACTCCGGCAACATCGCCGCCTGCTTCTTTGCCGGCTTTTTGGCCGCAGATCCCTTGAAGGACCTTCCGCGGGCGATCAAAACCGGCAAAGAACGCGCCTGGCAGGCCATCACAGACCCGCAACCCGGCACCATGCTGACCGTTTTCGACGCCCTGCTGGCGGCAGTCGAATCCGCACCCGCAGAGACCCGGGCCGGCAGCTGTCCCGGCCTGATCGAGCGGCTCGAAGCGGCGGTTCATTCAACCTCCGAAACCCTGCCGGCTCTGAAAGCCGCCGGCGTCGTCGATGCCGGCGCCCTGGGGATGTTCCTGTTCATGGAAGGCTATTTCAGCCGGATGGACGGTGCCGAAAACGGGTTTCGGCCGGTAACCGAGATTTTTCGGGACAAACTGACGCCGGCACCGCCAGGCGAACCGGGCGACGCCCACGGCTTTTGCATCGACACACTCGTCGAGACCGACGCAGCGAGCGAGGCATCCCTGGCCAGGCTGGCGTCCCGCGCAGACAGCCTGGTTATTCGCAAGGAACGCGAGCGGCTCAAGATCCACCTCCACACCGTGCACCACGAGGCGGTCAGGCAACAGCTCGAGCAGATGGGGCGGGTGGTCAAGTGGTCGGCGACGGACTTGCGGCGGCCGACCGGCCCGCCGGCCGTTTCCGACAAGCCGCCGGTGATTCACATCGTCACCGATGCGGCCGGCTCCCTGATGCGCCAGGATGCCGCCCGCCTGGGGGTGACCCTGCTCGACAGCTACATTCTCGTCGGCGACGAGGCGTTGCCGGAAACCGAGGTCGATCCCGCGGAGATTTACGCGGTGATGCGAAAGGGGGTGCGGGTAACGACCGCCCAGGCCTCGACCTTTGAGCGCCACCAGCGGTTTCAAAGCATCGTCAGCCGCTATGGTGCGGCCCTTTATCTTTGCGTCGGCTCGGTCTACACCGGCAATTTCAAGGCCGCCGCGGCCTGGAAGGAGAAAAACGACCCGCAGGACCGGTTGGCGGTCATCGACACGGGCCTGGCTTCTGGGCGCCTTGGCATCGTCGCCCTGGCGACGGCCCGTTACGCCCACCGGGTCGACCAGGCCGAAGAGGTGTTGCGCTTTGCCGCGGACGCCGTTCGGCAAAGCGCCGAATACCTCTTTCTCGACCGGCTTCACTATCTGGTCGCCGGCGGACGGCTCTC
>JBAPWQ010000109.1:0-9275 GCA_049283795.1 Desulfobacterales bacterium
CCCTCTTGACCGACAGTCGAAGCCACTTTGCGGTGCGGGCGGCACCCTCCAGGTCGATTGGCGCGACGACCGTTTTGGCGCGGTCGATATGCCGGCGGATAATGGCGGCCAGGCGGGCGGGCAGCAGGTCCTTTTCCCGCAGGACGGTCAGCGCCCCGAGCTTCTCCAGGCGCCCGGCCCTGAGCCCCTGCTCACGGTCGCCCGGATAAGGCCAGACGAGAGCCGGGACCCGGCTGGCCAGAATGTTCATACAGGTGTTGTAGCCGCCCATGCTGACCGACAGATCGGCCGCGGCGAGAAACGACATGAAGTCCGGGGTGAAACGCTCGACGATCACACCGCTGTCGACGAGTCCCCGCAACCGGTCGAATTCATCCGGCGGCATGTAGGGGCCGGTGAAGACGCACAGGCGAACCGGCCGCTCGGTATCAAGGTAGGCGAGGCTCTCCAGCAGCGGCTGCAAGAGCACGATCCCGGTCTGGCCGCCGCCGGCGCTGGCGACCATCAAAACGGTATCCGCGCCGATATTCAGCCGGCGGCGGATTCGGCGGCGGGCGCCGGCCGCCGGCCGTGAGGTGATAAATCCGGTGTAGACAATGGGGAGCGTGAGTTCGGCCAGGCGCGAAAACGTGCGATCGAGAGTGATCAGGGCGGGATCGGCATGCACCAGAAGGGCGTCGAACCAGGGATTGAGGCGGTCAACCACCCGTTTTTCGTACACCGCCGGGTCCTTTTTCTCGACCAGAATATCCCTCAGGCTGCAAACGACCAGGCTGCGGCGCAGCCGGCCGGTGCGAATGGCCTCCAGCACCGGTTCGAGTTCGAAGCCAAAGGCCCGGCGGCCGAAGGGGTAGAGTTCGACTACGAAGGCATCCGGCGCCTCGCGTTCGAACAGCTCGAAGAGAAGGCGCCGGCGTTCGGTTTTGACGGCCGCAAGCGTTTGTCCCTTTTCGGTCGGAAAAAGACCGCTGTAGTGGCGATCGGTCATCAGCGCCGGCAGGCGGAAGGCGCGCACATGGTCCGGCAGGGGCGCGTCCACATCGGCGCCGCCGGTAACCATCAGGATGTCGTCGCCCACCAGAGCCCTGCAGATCTCAAGGCTCCTGAAATAATGGCCGACGCCCCAAATGTGCTGACAGTAGAGGATGAGTTTCATGGTGCGGAGTGGGGGTTAGGGGTTGTGGGTTGACATTGGGTTGCGAGTTACACGTTGCGGGGCGCCGAACCTGAAGGTGGCGTGGCTGCCTGGCAGGGGTGAAAAATCTTTCCCTCCTGTGTGTGCCCGCGAGCGGTCCGGAACCAATTAATGTCGCCCTAATCATCGAAAACCGGTTGGGAGAGATCTATTGCGTTTAGTTCTTCGATAGCTATCCTTCCCTGCCGGCAGACCAGCCAATGAAGATGGGCGGGCTTCAGGATAAGAGGTTCGGTCTGCAAAAACCGGCGCTGCAGCAGGCGATAGACAAGACATTTGATCAGGCCTTCGTGCGTGACGACGAGAATGGTGGCCCCCGGCCATTTTCGGGCGGCCTCCGTCAGAACGCGCTGTCCCCTTTCCCAGACGCCGATGCGGTCCTCGCCGCCGGGGGGGCAAAAATGCCACCCGTCAGCCGACAGGCCGTTCATCCGCCGCGGAAGCTCGGCCATGATCTGCGCCAGCGTGTGCCCCGACCAGCCGCCCCAGTTCTGCTCGCGCAACCGGGACTCGCAGCTTATCGGCACTTCCAATTTCCTGCTGATGATAGCGGCCGTGGCACAGGCCCGCGCCAAGTCACTGCAGATGCACCTGTCCCAGCGACACCTCTTCAGCCGATCGCCCCAGGCCTGTGCCTGCCGCCGGCCCGTTGTCGTCAGCCCCGAATCGAGGTGCCCCTGAATTCGTTTTTCACGGTTCCACAGGGTTTCGGCGTGCCGGATGAGGCCGAAGCGCGTGGGGGATCCGGCCGTCATGGTTCCGATCGCCCGCCGCTGATGCTATCCGCGCGGCCGCCGCCGGCAATCCAGTGCAGCACGGTCTCGACTTCCAGATAGTTTTTCGACAGATCGTGGTGCTGACGGATGTGATCCCGGGCGGCGCGGCCCATCGTTTGACGGCGGCCGGCGTCGGTCAGAAGGGCCCCGATCACGCCGACGAAAGCCTCCGTGTCGCCGAGAGGCGTCAGCAGGCCGGTTTTCCCGTCTGCGACCACTTCCGGTACACCGGCAGTGTCAACCGCCACAACCGGCAGCCCGCAGGACTGGGCTTCGAGGTACACCATTCCGAGCGATTCTCCGAGTCCGGGATAAACAAACAGGTCCCCGGCGCTGTAAAAGCGGTACAATTCCGCCCGCGGCACTTTGCCGGCGAAAAAAACCCGGCCCGGCAGCGCGGTCTGCGCCAGTTGACCGAGGCGCGATCTTTTGCGGCCGTCGCCGACGATCACCAACCGAAAGTCGAACCCGTTTTGCCGAAGGCGGCCGCAGGCCTCGATCACCCCGGCCAGCCCCTGGAATTTGACCCCCGGCCGAAACATGGCCACCGTCAGCACGACCGGCGTCTCTCCGGCTTGCCAGTTGTGCCGCAATTCGCGGCGCGCCTCCTCCGAAAAGCTGAAGTCGCACGGGCAGATGCCCGGCCGCACATAGCTCACCCGCCGCAACGGGAGCAGGCGTTTCAAGTTGACGAAGTCCACCCGTTTGTTGACAAACACGTGCCGGGCGGAGCGCAGGGCGCGCCGATTCAACAAAAAACCGGCCAGCGCCTTGACATCGCGTCGCCGTTTGGTTGCATAGGCCCCCTGGAAAATCACGTAGGGAATCCCCGCGTGGGCGGCAACGCGGGGGCCGATCACATCCGGCCCCTTGTAATAGGCGTGGTAGGTCAGCCACAGGTCCGGCGCTTTGACGGCCAGCCGCCGCATCAGCCGGCGCCGCTCGGCCAGCACGTGCGGCACCATCCACGGTCTCCAGAAGATCCAGCGTGCCCGCAGGCCGGTGGCTACCTTCAGGCGGTGGCCCCGACCGGCAAGATAATCGTAAAGACCGGTGCCGATGGCCAGGTCGCCGGAAGGCTGCCCATGCCCCAGGGGCTTGAACGGCGCGTAAAAATAGATATTGAGTGGTGTCCGGTGTTTGGTGTTTGGTGTTTGGCAGGCTGAAAACATGGCACCAATGTGTCGTTCAACGATGATATTCAAGGCCGTTTTTTAAATCGACGGCAAGCAAAAACCAAACACTAACTACCAAATAACTAACCACCTAGTCCCGGCACCTCCCGCCGATATATTTCCGCCAACCGGCGGATGTGGTCCTGATTGCAAAAGTCCTTCAGGACCCGTGCACGGGCCTTGCGGATGATCTCTTCCCGCAGGCGGTTTTCAGTCAGCAGCCGGGCCACGGCGCGCGCCAGCTCTTCAGGGTCTCCCGGCGGCACCAGCAACCCCGACACGCCGTCCTGCACCAGTTCGGGAATGGCCGAAACCGCGGTGGCGACGACCGGCACGCCCATGGCCATGCTCTCCAGCAGAACATTGGGAATGCCGTCGCGGTCGCCGTTGGCCGCCACTTCACAGCCCAATACAAACACGTCGGTGCGGCGGTAGTGGTCGAGAACCACTTCGTGGGGCTGGCTGCCGCACCACTCGGCCACATCGGCAAGCCCGAGGTTCTCGATGAGCGCCAGGGTCTTGGCCCGTTCCTCGCCGTCGCCGATCAGGGTGTGGCGAATATCATACCCATTGCGGCAAAGCCATTTCAGGCCCCGGTAAACGGTCGCCAGCCCCTTTTTGGCCGTCAAGCGGGCGACGGTCAACAGCCGGTAGGGGGCGGCGGTCGTTCGCACTTCCGCGGTCCCGGAAAACAGCGCCGTATCGATGCCGTGATAGATGCGGTACAGGGGAGCGCCGGTGCCGTCGGCCAGGGTCTTCAGGTGCCGGCGGTTGTATTCGGTGCAGGTCACCACGAATTTGGCCAGGGCGAGTTTTTCACGCAATTGCGCCGGATCGGAGGTGTAAATGTCCTTGGCGTGCGCGGTAAAGCTGAAATCGAGCCCGGCGAGTTGGGCGGAAAACAGCGCCACCGAGGCCGGCGAATGCGCAAAATGAGCGTGCAGGTGACAAACCCCGCTGCCGGGCAGGAAGCGCTGGACCAGATAGCCGGCCTGCAGAAAATGCTTGAAGGTCGCCGGCCGCCGCGTCCGCCGGAACCGCCGTATGGCGGTCTGCAGCGTCGTCAGGTACCGTCGCGGAATCTTCGAGAACAGCCGGAAGTTGTGGTAAACGAAGCGCGGCAGGGGAACCAGGAGCGTTTCGGGCAGGTAGTCGACCCGCGCGCGTATTCGACGGATGCTCCGATGAGCGAATTTCTCCCGCGGCGGGCGCATCGAGAAAATGCGAATGGTGAAACCGAGTCGCTCCAGAAGCGCAATTTCATTTGAAATAAAGGTTTCCGATATCCGCGGGTAGCCCTTGAGAACCATCCCCAGCACCGGCCCTTTTATGCCCGTCACGATCGGGGGTCCTTTCCCGGTATATCACGGATGTCAGCGGTCATTGGGCCGGCTATACCGCCTTGCGAACATCAGTCACACTGCGGTCGCCTTTCAGCCGTTTACCGTTATCGGTCTGGGATGCCTGGTTGCAGATGTTGTCCGGCTCCAACCCTCTAAAGGCCTTCAGGCGCTCCCGCATGGTGTTGATGCCCGTCATTTGAAAACGGGACATCGCTCCGGTGATCGCTTCCGGGTTCTCGAGCAGGGTAAAGACCTTTTCGCGCATGCGCTCGGCCCCGCACTGGCTCCATGGGATGTACTCGACAAGGTTTCTGTGGTGGAAAATCCTGGCCCGGATCAACTGCTCCTTGCGCGGGGTGTCCCGTGGAACGATCAGCGGCACGGTCCCCAGCGAAAGAAGCTCGCAAATCGTATTGTAGCCCCCCATGCTGACGACCAGGTCGGCCGCCGCCAGCAGTTTTTCCATGTTGCGATAAAAATGGTAGGTTCGCACACCGAGTTTGCGGGCTCGCTTGAAAACCTTTTTGCGCTCCTGCTTCGGCATAAACGGCCCGGTGATCAGCACGTTTCTGATGGGCGACGGATGCGGTTCCCGCTCCAGCATGGACAGATAGGCATCCATGACGCAGTAACCGTCTCCGCCGCCGCCGGTTGTCACGACGATCAGTTTTTCACCGCATTGCAGGCCCTGATCCTTGCGGATTTTCTGGATCTGGCTCTCCGAGGGCACCTTGCGGGGAATATACCCGGTAAAAACCATTCGGCGGCTGACGCATTCCGGTATGGCATACTCTTCGATCGGGTCGTAGAATTCGCGGTTGCCGTAGACCCAAATCTCGGTGTACAGCGTGTCGAGGATGTCGTAAATGCCCTTTTTTTTCCATTCTTTCCGCACGGTGTGCCGGTCGTCCATGATGTCGCGCAAGCCGAGGATTGTCTGGGTGTTGGGCTGACACCGCCGCAGCCACTGCAAGGTTGGCAGCACCTCTTTCTTCAAGCCCAGCGGTTCCTTGTCGACAATGAAGAGGTGTGGTTGAAACGTCTTGGCGGTGGCGGTGATGATGTTTTTGCGGATGTCCAGGGCGTGCTGGGCGTTTATCTTGATCGACAGCGGCAGATATTCCTCGTTGGTCTTTTTGATCATGCCCGGAATCCGCACGAAATCGATCTGCTCCGGGAATGAAAACCGGCCGGCAATCGGCGAGCCGGTCAGGATGAGAATGTTGACGTTCGGCTCCCGCAGCTGCGAGGCGATGGCCATGGTGCGGCGGATATGGCCCAGGCCATATGTGTCATGCGAGTACATCAGGATATTGTATGTGGGCGTTCGGGACATGATCGACGGCCAATGTGAGTCATAGATAAGCGACCACGTTTCACGTATCATAAATTTTATTAAAATGACATATGATCCGGAAAGTTGCCTGGCACAACAATAGCTTGAAAATAAAATCGCTCCTCGAACAATAAACATCCTCCTTCGATCCATGTCGGACGGAAAGTCCCTCTTCTTTCACAGCTGTTGTTTGTGCCCGTGCGATAAATTAATTTGACATTTATTTCGTCATATGCCATCTCTTGTGACGACTCTCATGTCATAAACATGATGAATACCGATATCACCCACATTGCGCGTTTGGTCGATTTAAATACCTTGTTGGCCAAAAAGTCGCACTTCCTCCTCGGGCCGCGCCAAACCGGCAAGACCTTTTTAATTCGCCATACGTTGGATGATGTCCGTGTGTACGATCTTCTCGACTCGGAGATTTTTTTGGCATTGAGTCGACATCCGCAACGCATTGCCGAAGAAATTCGCACCCGAGATCGAATTGTCGTCATCGATGAAATTCAACGGCTTCCCGACCTCTTAAATGAAGTTCATCGGCTCATTGAAGAGCGTGGTATTCGTTTTTTACTGACCGGATCGAGTGCGCGTAAACTCAGGCGTGGAGGAATCAATTTGCTGGGCGGCAGGGCGCGAACCAAATATTTGCACCCCCTGACGTATAAAGAATTAAATGATCGCTTCGACCTTTACCGGGCGATAGATCGCGGGCTGATCCCTTCAATCTATTTTTCAGATGACCCGCGCGCCGACCTCCACGCCTATGCCGGTTCTTATCTGCAACAGGAAATACTTGCCGAAGGGACGACTCGAAATATCCCCGCATTCAGCAGGTTCCTGCATGTCGCTGCGCTGTGCAACGGAACTATCGTCAACTTTACCAATGTGGCCAATGACGCGCAGGTCGCCAGAACCACCGTCTATGAATATTTTGAAATTCTTAAAGATACCCTGCTTCTGTACGAATTGCCGGCCTGGCGAAAATCAAAGAAGAGAAAACCGCTGGCATCTTCGAAATATTATTTTTTTGACATCGGCGTCGTCTCCATGTTGCAGGACAGAAAGTTCAGTGCCGGCACCCCTGAATTCGGCGGGGCATTTGAAACTTACCTGATGCATGAACTGACCTGTTTCAGCGACTATATATCCGGCGAAAAGCTGAGCTTTTGGCGCTCCGCTTCGGGTTTCGAGGTCGATTTTATCATCGGCGACCACACCGCTTTGGAAATAAAGGCCAAGAAGAACGTCACCGCCGTGGATATAAAACCGCTCCGCATGCTGGCCGAGGAGAAAATACTGAAACGCTATATCTGCATCAGCTTGGAACCGCGCAAAAGAAAAGTGGGCGACATCGATATTCTCCCCTACAAAGAATTCCTGGACCTGCTGTGGGACAACGCCTTCACCTGATGAAACACGGCCACAAGATAAATATTTCGGCTGCAGGTATCGGTCGGCGGCGTATGACTATACCGCCTTCTCCCTCCAGCCTCGCCAAAATTACTATTTTGAAGCCTGGTCTTTCCCGGGCCTCCTCGGGCTGCGCTCCGCATTGCAAATCCTTCCATAATAAAGTATGAAAACGCCTGCAGACATCTTTTCGGCGGACGGGGTGTCGCTGTCGAACGTCGACCGCTGATATAACACTCCCAAAAGGGCGTCACATGGCGCATTCCGCAGTTCATCCGGTCCACGCCTTCGAGAGCTGGCAGGTCTGGCCAGGGTCATACGACAATCCGGCGGCCGATGGCCGCTATCGTTTTCCTCCGCAGCCGGGCCTGACGATCACGCGCAAAACGCCGATCGCTTCCATGGGCTCCTGCTTTGCGCGCGAAATCCGCAACGTGCTGCTCAAGGAAGGCTACACCTATATCACCGAAGAGGCCCACCATCCGGCGGCGGTCCACGCCAGCGCGGCCTGGGAACGATCTTACAACACCTTTTCGATGCGCCAGATCTTCGAGTACACCTTCGGCGACTGGCAGCCGGAGTGCCGCTGGTGGACGGCGCCGGTATCCGGAAAAATTCAGGACCCTTACCGGCGCATCATCCTCTACGAGAGCCCGGCCGCGGCCGAAGCGGATTTCGGCCGTCACCGCCGGCACTCGCGTCGGGCCCTGGAACGGGCCGAGGTACTCATCCTGACCCTGGGGTTGACGGAAATCTGGGAGGACATCCGCGACAACTCGGTCATCTGCCTGCCGGCCGGTCCTTACGTCACCGAGGGCGGCGACCTGAGCCGCTACCGCTTCCGGGTCAGCCGCTATGCCGAAAACCTGGCCAACCTGGAGCGCATCCATCACCTGATGGCCACTCACAACCCCCGCTGCGCACTGGTTGTCACCGTATCGCCGGTCCACCTCTGGGCGACCTTTCGCACCGACCTGGATGTCATCGGCGCCAGCTGCAACTCGAAATCGACCCTGCGGGCGGCGGCCGACGAGTTCGTGGCCCGGCACGACAATGTTTTCTATTTTCCGGCCTTCGAGATGGCCACCATTTACCAGCCGCTCATGGGCCGGTCCTGGTTCAGCGACGGCAGGGAAAATTTTCATGTCAACAAGCAGAGCGTGAAATTTATCATGCGTCAGTTTTTCAGGGTGTATGCCCCGGATACAGAGACAGTCAAAGGAAGCCTCGAATGAATGACCGACTTGATTTGCCCCGGATAGGCACCCTCCTGCTGGCGGCCGCCACCCTTGCTTTGCTGGGCGGCTGTTTTGCCAACTACGGCCGGCTGGAAACCAGCGGCGAGGTCACACAGGCGTTCAAAAACCGTCAAATGATCGATGAGTATCGGTACTATTACAGTGGGCGCGAAAACAAGCCCTCGGCGATCATCGGCATCGATCCGGCCTTTAATTTCAGCTCCAGGTACTGGACCGCCGTCGAGCCGTCGCAGTTCGATGCCATTGTCGGCCGCGTGTTCATACCGGAGTATGGATTTGTTTACGGCGCGTACATCCTGGCCCCCGATGGCAGAAAAGCGGGCGTGTGGCTCTCGTGGGTGACTAACTTTACCGCAAAATTCGAAGACGACCGGATCATCGTGTTTTCGCCGGAACCTTATGCGGATGCCGATGGCGGCTATGATATCCAGAGCCGCTGATGGCGTCGGCCGGTAACTGCCGGTACCGCTGAAGTATCTGATCGAATCCTGGCGGATCAGGTTTTGACAGCGGGCGGCGAAAAAGGTGTATACCCAAAAAACTCAGCAAACTCAGCAAACCCAACGAACTGACCACCCCGGCAAAATCAATCATCGGCTCCGTGGCGGACAGGGCCACGACGATCGATCAGGAAAACACATGCAAATGGAATTCGAACCGGTGATCGGGCTTGAGGTCCACGCCCAACTCAATACGGCGACAAAAATATTCTGCGGCTGCTCCACGGCCTTCGGAGCGCCGCCCAACACGCACACGTGCCCGGTCTGCCTCG
>JBAPWQ010000110.1:0-20560 GCA_049283795.1 Desulfobacterales bacterium
GGGCAAAGGGCAGAGGGCAGAGGGCAAAGGGCAAAGGGCAAAGGGCAGAGGGCAAAGGGCAGAGGGCAGAGGGCAGAGGGCAAAGGGCAGAGGGCAAAGGGCAAAGGGCAGAGGGCAAAGGGCAGAGGACAGAGGGCAGAGGGCAAAGGGCAGAGGGCAAAGGGCAAAGGGTAGAGGGTAGAAGCCGGAAGCCGGAAGCCGGAAGATAGAAGATAGAAGATAGAAGCCATTGATGTACATCGCCACTCGTTATTCCATAATGTTTGGCAGAAAACTCAAAGGCACGCTGTTCATCGCGACTCGGTGACAGGTGCAGACAACTGAAGGAGGGGGCGTTATGACGGAAGAGAGCAAGTGCCCGGTGACGGGCAGGACAAGCAGGCCGATTGCCGGCGGCGGCACATCGAACCGGGACTGGTGGCCGAACCAGTTGAACCTGAAGATTCTTCATCAAAACTCGGACATGTGCAATCCGCTGGGCGTAACGTTCAACTACGCCGAGGAATTCAAGAAACTCGATCTGCAGGCCCTGAAGAAGGACCTCTATGCGCTGATGACCGACTCGCAGGACTGGTGGCCGGCCGACTACGGTCATTACGGGGGACTCTTCATCCGCATGGCGTGGCACAGCGCGGGCACCTACCGCATGGGCGACGGCCGCGGCGGGGCGGGGTCCGGCAATCAGCGCCTGGCGCCCCTCAACAGTTGGCCCGACAACGTGAACCTCGACAAGGCGCGCCGCCTGTTGTGGCCGATCAAACAGAAGTACGGCCGGAAAATTTCCTGGGCCGACCTGATGATCCTGGCCGGTAACTGCGCGCTTGAATCGATGGGCTTCAAGACCTTCGGCTTCGGCGGCGGGCGCGAAGACGTCTGGGAGCCGGAAGAAGATGTCTACTGGGGTTCCGAAGAAGAATGGCTGGCGACGAGCGACAAACCCAAGAGCCGTTACAGCGGCGACCGCGATCTCGAAAACCCGCTTGCCGCCGTGCAGATGGGGCTGATCTACGTGAATCCGGAAGGCCCGGACGGCAACCCTGATCCGGTCGCATCCGGCCGTGACGTTCGCGAGACCTTCGCCCGCATGGCGATGAACGACGAAGAGACCGTCGCGCTGGTCGCCGGCGGACACACTTTCGGCAAATGCCATGGCGCCGCAGATGCCGCCCACGTCGGTCCCGTACCGGAAGCCGCTCCCATCGAGGAACAGGGACTCGGCTGGATGAGCAGCTTCGGCAGCGGCAAAGGCGGCGACACGATCAGCAGCGGCATCGAGGGCGCCTGGAAGCCGAACCCGACCAAATGGGACATGGGTTATCTGAACGTGCTGTTCAAATACGAGTGGGAGCTGGTCAAGAGCCCGGCCGGCGCGCACCAGTGGCTGGCCAAGGACGTGGCCGAAGAAGACATGGTGGTTGATGCGCACGATCCGTCAAAGAAGCACCGGCCGATGATGACCACAGCCGACCTCTCCCTTCGCTTCGATCCGATCTACGAGCCGATCGCGCGGCGCTACCGGCAAAACCCCGAGGAATTCGCGGACGCGTTTGCCCGGGCCTGGTTCAAACTGACGCACCGCGACATGGGCCCGCGCGCGCGCTTTCTCGGCCCGGAGGTCCCGGCCGAGGAACTGATCTGGCAGGACCCGGTGCCGGCCGCCGATCATGAGCTGATCGATACGAAGGACATCGCCGACCTCAAGGGCAAAATCCTGGCCTCGGGCCTTTCCGTCTCGCAGCTGGTCTCGACCACCTGGGCTTCGGCTTCGACGTTCCGCGGGTCCGACAAGCGCGGCGGGGCGAACGGGGCGCGCATCCGTCTGGCGCCGCAAAAGGATTGGGAAGTCAACCAGCCGGCCCAACTGAAGACCGTGCTGCAGACTCTCGAGAAAATCCAAAAGGAGTTCAACGGCGCGCAGTCAGGCGGAAAGAAGGTTTCGCTCGCCGATTTGATTGTCCTGGGCGGATGCGCGGGCGTCGAGCAAGCGGCGAAGAAAGCCGGTCACGATGTGACCGTGCCCTTCAGGCCAGGACGCACGGATGCCTCGCAGGAGCAAACCGACGTGGTGTCGTTTGCCGTCCTCAAACCGGCTGCGGATGGGTTCCGCAACTACCTTAAAACCAAATTCAGCGTATCGGCGGAGGAGCTGCTGGTCGACAAGGCGCAGCTGCTGACGCTGACCGCACCCGAGATGACGGTCCTCGTCGGCGGCCTGCGCGTCTTGAATGCCAACTTCGGAGGGTCCCGGAACGGCGTCTTCACCCGGCGGCCCGAGACGCTCACCAATGACTTCTTCGTGAATCTGCTCGACATGCGGACGACCTGGAAGGCCACCGCGGAAGATAAAGACGTGTTCGAGGGTTGCGATCGCGCAACGGGCGAACGCAAGTGGACCGGGACCCGGGTCGACCTCGTCTTCGGCTCGAACTCCCAACTCCGGGCCGTTGCGGAAGTCTATGCGTGTGAAGACTCGCAGGAGGCATTCGTGCGTGACTTCGTGGCGGCGTGGGACAAGGTCATGAATCTCGATCGCTTCGACCTCGCTTGATATCGGCGGACAGGGATTCTATGGACGCCTGGATCAGGCGGAACATAGACCTGAAAATCGTCGAAAGCCGGCCGGGGCACTTAAAAAGGGTTCACATAGATAATGCTGTTGCGGTTCGAGGGGCCCCGGCCGATTTGACGCTAAAAAAAACCGAAACACTTTTCACCTGCGACGCCCAGTCATCACTGGGCGTCTTTTTTTTCTGCGAGGATGTGATCCAGTGGGAAATGCGCGGCAACCTGCCGCAGGTCTTCGTACACGCCCTGATGTTGGAGTGTGCCGCGCGCCTGGACAGAAAGGTAGGTGAAAGGCGGCGCGAAGACGGGGGCAGCCGCGCGGCAGATGCTCATGACAGACTGCTGCGGATCGTCTCGATAAGCTTTTCAGCCGGGGAGGCTTTGTAACGGCAGCCGAGTCGCCGCCCGAGTGCTTGACGGCGTTGAACAGCAGTTCCCTGACGGAACGAAACAAAAGCGACGCCGGGGCGGGCGAACCCGGTTCGGCCTCGGGCGTGACGTCGAGGTTCACCCGGAACCCGTGTTTGGCCTTCATGTCGCGGGCCAGCCAGGCCAGGGCGGCCGAAAGCCCGCTTTCGTGCAGCACCGGCGGGCTCAGTTCGTGCGACAAGGACCGACATTTTTGCATGCTCTCATCCACCAGCCCTTCCAGTTTCCGTATCTGTTTCCCCATGGCGTCGATGTCGAGGGCGGCATTCGGCGGAATCAGCATCTGCAGGTGATAGCGAAGGGACGGAGACACTGCTGTAGGTCGTCGTGCAGAATCAGGGCGATCTGCCGCCGCTCGCGATCCTCGGTATCGGTCAGCTCCAAGGCGAGATGCTGAAGCTGCAGGGCGCGCGTTTCCGCCACGGCGGTGCGCTCGGCCACCCGCTGCTCCAGGGTTTCGTTCAACTGCCGCAACGCCATTTCCGCCTGCTTGCGTTCGGAAATGTCGTTTTCCGAGCCGACCATGCGCACCGCGCGTCCGTTGTCATCCCGCTTGGCGAGGCCGCGGTCGGTAACCCACATCCAGGAGTCGTCTTTGCGCCGGGCGCGATACTCCTCGGCAAAAAAGGGAGTGTGGCGTGCCAAATGCGTCTCGAGGTTCGTTAGGACACGCTGTCTGTCATCGGGGTGAATCCGCCGGCTCCATTCCTCATATGAGTGGCCGATTTCCTCATCGGCAAAGCCCCGCAATTGTTTCCAGCGCGAGGAATACAGCACCTCGTGCCCTCGAAGGCCGCAAACGTCAGAAAGTCCGCGACCGCCAGAACGATGGCATAGGCAATGGCCAGAACCAGGATGGCGTGACGCTTGATCCGACGATCGATCTGCCGGGTTGAAGCGGCCGCCAGGAAGTGGCATACCCCGGATAAGCACACCCCGGTGTTGTGAACCGTCAGGGCGATGTTGATCTGCCCGAAATGGACGGACACGGCCGCGATCAGGCTGACGAGGCCGAAAAACAGTGTGCCGCAGCCCAGCATCAGCGCCGTGAAGGAGGCGTTGCGAGAAAAACTGAGCGCTGCCAGATAGGAGACGAATATGGAGACGGCGGTCGAAAAAACAAAATTCATGGTCGTCAGTAAAAATGCCGGTTCCCAGACCACCGTCATTTCCGCCCCCAGAGGGTTCCGATCAGTACCAGAAAAACCGGTATCGGCACCCAGGCATAGCGGCCTGCGTCCGACGCGGCAGCCGAACACTATCTTGTTCAGAAAGAGGGGCGGTCCTCATGGTAGGTGTCATCCTTCTCGGCTGTGGTTGAAAGCCGAACTCCCTTTCATCAGGGTCCGGATAGGCACGGCTCGGGACACAGATTCAAAATGGGCAGTTTCCCCGCAAGGGTCAAGGAGATCGGCGCCATCGTCCGCACCACGGCATGATGTCCGGGCCTGTGGCTGGTGCGGAAACGCCTGAAAAGCCGTTCCTGGACCTGAATCCAAATATCTGCTAAATTATTCGGCGTGTGTCAACACATGGTCCAAAAACGTCCGGGTTTTGTGGAACCGGTTCACCACCGGGCAGTAAATGCACCGGGCAGGGCATAAACGGATGCGTCCGCCTGGTCGACGAGACCGAATTCGTGGTGAAGGAAAGTGTCGAAATGAGAGGCTCGGTCCTTGCTTTCATTAAACAGCTGGTGATGATCTGGCTGTCGATTCTGCCGCTGCTTGGTGGGATCAGCGTTGCGGCGGATGTTCCAACGCCGGAAAAACCAGTTGATTTTACCAAGTTTTCTCTCGAGGAGCTGAAAAACGTCGAAATCATCTCGGCTTCCAAGAGACCCGAAATTGTCTGGGACGCGGCCTCGGCCGTCTATGTCATCACGCAGGAGCAGATCCGGCGCTCGGGAGCGACCAGCATCCCCGAAGTGCTGCGGTTGGCCCCGGGCGTCCATGTGGCGCGCATCAGCGCCACGGAGTGGGCCGTCAACATCCGCGGGCTCAACAACCAGTTTGCCGAAAACCTGCTGGTGCTCATGGATGGCCGCAGCGTTTACACGCATGTTTTTTCGGGCGTGTTCTGGGATGTGCAGGACACGGTCATGGAAGACATCGAGCGGATCGAGGTGATCCGGGGGCCGGGGGCCGCCCTGTGGGGGAGCAACGCCGTCAACGGCGTCATCAACATCATCACCAAGAATGCCCAGATGACCCAGGGTGGAAAGGCCGTGGCATTGGGCGGCAGCGAGGAACAGATTGCCAGCCTCCGCTATGGCGGTACGCTCAGCCCCCGAACGTATTACCGGGCCTATGGCAAGTTTTTCAACCGCGGGGATTTGAACAGCGTCACCGGAGGCCTGGCGGATGCCGCCGGCAATCCGCAGTCGAGCGATAACTGGCGTTCCGGCCGGGCAGGCTTCCGCCTCGACACGGCGCCCGCCGGAGGGGTCCCGGCCGCCGGAGACAACACCTTCAGCCTGCAGGGGGAAGCTTACAGAAACAGGTACAACAAGGAGTTCGAGCGGCGCTCGATACTCTTTCCCACCGCCCCGGTGGGGCAGGCGCCACAAAGCGACGACTCCGAGGCCAGTGGGTTGCACCTGTTGGGGCGATGGCAGCACGCCCTTTCCAAGGATTCGGAAACATCACTGCAGTTCTATGTCGACCATGCCGAAAAAGACTATGATCCGGCCAGCGGCAAGGTGAGCACGGCCGATCTGGATTTTCAGCACAATCTGACCCTCGCGCAAATCCACGACATCGTGTGGGGCCTGCAATATCGGTTCATCTCCGATGAATTCCGCAACAGTCCCAATTTCACGATGGACCCGCAGGACCTGAATCAAAGCCTGTGGAGCGCCTTCGTCCAGGATCAGATCCACCTGGCGCCCGACCTGCTCACTCTGACCCTGGGGTCGAAGTTCGAACACAACGAGTTCACCGGGCTTGAAATCCAGCCGAGCCTGCGGCTGATGTTCACACCCTACCGGCAACTGTCCCTCTGGACGGCCGTCTCGAGGGCCGTGCGCGTTCCTTCACGGCTCGAACTGCACGGTGGAACCAGTGACCAACTCCTGCTGTCGGTGATCGATCCAACCGTTCCGGTGGTCGTCAACACCCGGGGCAACACGGATCTCGACAGCGAAAAACTCACGGCCTACGAATTCGGCCTGCGCCTGATGCCGACGCCCACGCTGTGGTTCGATGTCGCCCTGTTTTACAATGACTACGATGACCTGATCGGCCTGGAGCAGGTCTCCGGCACCCCGCCGACCGGTCCGTACTTCCTGGCTTACGCCAACAACGCCACCGGCCGGGCCTATGGTGCGGAGGTTGCCGCCGACTGGCAGGTCGTGCCCACGTGGCGTTTGGGGGGGGCCTACACCTACCTGAACACGCAAATCGATAAAAACCTGGTCGCCGACCCGAACATCGCCGAACTTCTCTTCAAGGGAGTCAATCCGCGCAATGTGTTCTCCATCCGGTCCTATCTGAACGTCACCCCGCAGATCGATTTCGATGCGGCGCTGCGCTTTGTCGACAGCCTGCCGGAAAGAAACATCAAAAGCTACACGGTCCTGGATGCCCGGCTGGCCTGGCGGCCCTTGCCGAATCTGGAACTGTCGCTGGTCGGGCAGAATCTCCTGGAAGAGGGGCATGCGGAGTTCACCACGCTGGAGGTCCAGCGCAGCGTCTACGGCAAGATCGACTGGAATTTTTAATGACCCGTCCGATGGCAGCAGTGTTCGGGAAATGGCACACCGGAAAAATCGGCGCCGCATGGGTCGTCGTGTCTCTGCTGTTCTGCTTGTCGATCTTCCAGGCGGCGGCGGTTCGGGCCGCCCCTCTCATCGGAACCGAATATGACGTCAAGACCGGCTTTATTTACAATTTCGCGAATTTCGTCTCCTGGCCCCCGGCGGCTTTCGGCGACAAAAGCGATGAGCTGGTGTTGTGCTTCGTATCCGACTCGCCGGCCGCAGACGCCCTGTTCAAACTAAACGGTCAGAGCATCCGGGGCAGAAAAATCAAGGTCGTTTCCTACACCCAGGAGAGCTGTCTCGATGCCAGCCACATCCTCTATTTCGCCACCCAGGACAAAAACCTGATTCAAAAGCTTATCGACCTGGCGCGTGAACGCAGCATATTGACCATAGGAGAGACCGAGGGCTTCAGCCAGATGGGCGGCATCATCAATTTCTTCGAAGAAGGAAACCGCCTGCGCTTCAAGATCAATGTCGATGCCGCCAAGAGGGCCGGATTGACGATGAGTTCGCAACTGCTGGGTTCCGCGCAGATTTACAGGGAGGAGCAGAAGTAAAATGGGCGCCTTGCGGAACGTTTCGATCCGATGGAAGCTGAAGTTGATCATCATGTTCACCAGCGGCATCGCCCTGCTGTTTGCTTCTGCGGCCCTGATGTTCAGGGACATCACCAAAACCCGATCAAACCTGCGCAGCGATCTTGCCAGCCTGGCCCAGGTGATCGGAGCCAACAGCGTCGGGGCGATCGTCTTCAACGACCGAGGCACGGCGGAAACCAACCTGGCGGCCCTCAGCGCCAAGCCGTATGTCGTCCTGTCCTGCATCTACGATCGGCAGGGGCAACCGTTCGCCGTGTTCATCCGCCCGGACCAGAAGGAGCACCTTTCCATTCCCGACCTGCGGGAGTCCGGCCAATACTTCGAGGGCAACTATTTGTTCGTGTTCACCCCCATCTTTCAGGAAGAAAAACTCATCGGCACGATCGGCATCCAATACGATCTGAGCGGTACCAGAAGAGAGATTTACGCCGCGGTGGCCATATTCGGAATCATCGTTTCGGCCGCATTCCTGATTGCCTGGCTGTTGTCCGCTTCGCTCCAGAAGGTGATCTCCGAGCCGATCCTGGGTCTGACCCAGGTGGTCGGTTCGGTGTCCGAACAAAAGGATTTTTCGGTCCGGGTTCAGAAAAACTCCCAGGATGAAATCGGCGTACTGATCGACGCCTTCAACGGGATGCTGGCCGCGCTCCAGTCCCGCGATCAAAAACTCCAGGAGTACCGCGGACACCTGGAGGAACAGGTGTCCGCGCGCACGATGGCGTTAAGCGAAACCAACCAGATGCTTCAAGCCGCCAAGGAGGCGGCCGAATCGGCCAGTCGGGCCAAAAGCGAATTCCTGGCCAACATCTCCCATGAAATTCGCACGCCGATGAACGCCGTCCTCGGTTTCGCCGATCTTCTCAAGCCGTTGATCACCGATCCCAAACAGAAGAACTACCTGGAATCCATCAGTTCCAGCGGCCGGAATTTGTTGAGCCTGATAAACGGCATTCTGGATTTGTCCAAAATCGAAGCGGGCAAAATGGAACTCGAGTGCGAACCTGTCAGGCCGCGCACCTTGTTCGACGAGGTTAAGAAGATGTTCGCCGCGCAAGCCGCCGTGAAGAACATCGACATGGTGATCGACTTTTCCAGGGACATCCCCGACTGCCTGATTCTGGATGAGGTGCGCCTGAAGCAAATCCTGTTCAACCTGGTCGGCAACGCCGTCAAATTCACCGAACGGGGATTCATTCGTATCGAGGTTCAAAAACAGGACTGCGTGGACGGCGACGGCATCGACCTGTCGATCGCGGTCGAAGATACGGGCATCGGCATACCGGCGCAGCATCACGCCGACATCTTCGAGGCTTTCAGGCAGAAGGACGGCCAAAGCACGAAGCGCTTCGGCGGCACCGGCCTGGGCCTGTCGATCACCAAGCGGCTGGTGGAGATGATGGGCGGCACCATCACCGTTCAAAGCGCAGAAAATAAAGGCAGCCGATTCCAGCTTGTCATTCCGCGCGTGCCGGTAGCCCTGGAGGCGGCCGAGCCCGAAGCCTTGCCCGTCACGGTGCCCGACGATATCGTCTTCGAGCCGGCCTGCGTCCTCGTCGTGGATGACCTGACCGTCAACCGTTTGCTGATAAAGGAGTATCTGGCCCACACGCCATTGACCCTGATAGAAGCCGAAAACGGCGAAGATGCCGTGCGCCTGGCCAGGCAGCACAAACCGGACCTGATCCTGATGGATATCCGCATGCCGGTCCTCTACGGCACCGAAGCGATGAAACAGATCGGCCGCGACGAGGCTACCCGCAACATTGCGGTGGTGGCCCTCACCGCTGCGGGCATGCGGGAAGAAAGAGATTCCCTGCTGGCGATGGGGTTTGCCGGCTTTCTGGACAAACCGGTCACCGAAGCCGCTTTGTTCAGGGAGCTGAAGCGCTTCATCGGCCACACCGTTCGCCGGCACGAACCCCCGGAGACGCCGGCCTCCGATCTGACGCCCGCCCGCTTCGAGCTTTTTCCTCAGGTTCTGGAGCTTCTCGAAAACGAGTGCATGCAGCGCTGGACGGCCACCCGGCAAAACCTGTTCTTCGACGAGATCGATGATTTTGCCCGGCGGGTGAACGCCCTGGGCGATCTCCATGCCCTGGCGATCCTGAGTCGGTACGGTGCGGAGCTGAGTGCCCATGTCAAGGCCTTCGACGTAGAGCAGGTCAACCAGGCGCTGAGCCTGTATCCGCAGATCGTCGCCCAACTGAAGTCCTTTTACCTGCAGAAAGTGAAGGAATAGAGCAATGGACCCGAACCAACCCGACCGCTTCAAGATACTCATCGTCGATGATGTGCCCAAAAACATCCAGGTCGCCGCCAGCATCCTGCAGGACGATAATTACCAGATGGCATTTGCCCAGGATGGCCCGACGGCCCTGGCGCAGGTCGAGAGCAACCGCTTCGATTTGATCCTGCTGGACATCATGATGCCCCAGATGGACGGGTTCGAAGTCTGCCGAAGCATTCGTGAACGGCCCGAGAGCCAGGATACTCCCATTATTTTCCTGACGGCCAAGAACGATACCGACAGCGTGGTCAAAGGATTCGCCCTGGGGGCCATGGATTATCTGTGCAAGCCGTTCAACGGCCCCGAATTGAAGGCCAGGGTCACAACCCACCTGGAACTCTACCGATCGAGAAAAGTAATTGAGGAGGTCAACCGGCGGCTGCGCCTGGAAATGGCCGAGCGCCTCAGGGCCGAGGAAGAACTCAAGCTGAGCAAGGAAAGATACCGTTATCTGTCGCTGCACGACAATTTGACCGGCCTGTTCAATACGCGCTATCTCTACCGCTCCCTGGAAGAGTTGATCGAGGAGGGCCGCCGCCGGGGCACCATCTTTTCCCTGATCTTTTTCGACATCGACAACTTCAAGCGCGTGGTCGACAGCCACGGCCATCTCAACGGCAGCAGGGCCTTGGCGGAAGTGGCCGCGGTGCTGAAAAGCTGCATCGCCGACCCCTCTTACGGGGTGGCCTACGGCGGCGACGAATTCGTGACCGTGCTTCCCGGCCACGGCAAGTCCCAGGCCGTTCAAAAAGCCCAGGAGATCCGCGCCAGGCTGCTGCGGACGATTTTCCTGGTCGATGTTCAAAAAGGCGTCCGGCTGCAGGCCAGCTTCGGCGTATCGACCTATCCCGACGACGCCGAAAACATTACCGCCATTCTCGCCCAGGCGGACCAGGCCATGTTCAACGTTAAAAACAAGGGCAAGAATGCCGTGGGCGATGTGGACGGCGCAGTTCATTGGCACAGTCTGGATGAGGCCGCCGCCCAACCGGTGCCCTCACCCCCCGTGCCCTCCGTCCTGAACGGCGAGGAAACCTGATCGGCGCCTTCCGGGCCGCGAGCCGTCGGCAAGGTTCAAAGAATATTCAAATGAATATTCAAAGGGACGTTGTTTCTTTGTTGTCTAAAATGAATAACACCCTCTATCATACATCACATGCTAAAGCGCGCGGCAGCAAAGATCTTCGGAGCCAAGCACCTTGCAGGGCCGGTCTATGCCAGGTGCTATTGCGTTTGCCATTTCTGAATGGTATTCTCATTACATGGAAAAGATTTGGGTCAACAAAAGCGGATCATTTGAAGCGGCTCGTGATTTTGATGCCGCATATTATCAGGGTCTATCAGGTGAAGAAAGGCTTGACGTCGTGCAACTATTGCGCGAGGAATATTTTAAATCGAGGGGTCTGAAGTTTCGTGAAGACGGAAAAAGATTACGAAGAGTTTTTAGAGTTATTAAACAGGCATGATGTCCGTTACTGTATTATCGGTGCTTTTGCCGTAGCGTTTCACGCACGACCTCGCTTCACAAAAGATATGGACATTTTAGTTGACGCGACCACCGGTAATGCCGAGAAACTATTGGCTGCTCTGAGTGAGTTTGGCTTCGGGTCCTTGAATCTTGCGATTGAAGACTTTGCAACTAGGGGAAATATCATCCAATTTGGCTACGAACCGGTTAGAATCGATGTTCTAACTTCGATAAAAGGATTGGAATTTGACGATATATGGCGGAGTCGAATAGAAGGTCCTTACGGGAAACAGACAGTCAATTATATCGATCGACAAAACCTGATACAGGCAAAAAAAATATCGAATCGCGCTCAAGACCTGGCCGATCTGGAATTATTATCATCGAATAAATAATAATCAGCCTCGCTCGACTACCGCTAATCCGCACCTTGATTGCAGGTGCCGGAGGTCCGTTGCTTCGTTGTTGCCTAAGCCGGGTGACTCCCGCCATCAAATCAGCAGTATGCAGCGGCGGCGCAAGAAAAACGACCGTTGCACTCAGCCCTCGGGTGAAAGATTCTTGTCCTTTTCGCAATCATCTTAAAAGCCGTTTATTGTCACATCCTTTTTCAAAGAGAGACAAAAACGTTGCCGCTTTCAATGGCTTCCGAAGACTTTCTCGAGCAGGTCCGTCGTCCTTGCAGCCGGGTCCCGACGGATTTTTTTCTCTTCTTCCGCCACCATGAAAAAAAGGCCCTTGAGGCTTTTGTCGGTGACGTATTGGTTGAGATCGAAGCCCAGCTTGCTGCCCATCGGAATGCTGGACAATTTACTATGGAGATCCTCGTACTGCCGGGTCGCACCGACCGAGTTCATCGAATCTTTTACAATCGGTTTGAAGGCCTCGGTGAGATGGCCGGAGGTTTTTTCCTTGAAATATTCGGTGGCGGCGTTGTCCGGACCCTTAAGGATCTTCTGTGCATCGTCGAAATTCATCTGTCTCAAAGCATCCAGGAAAATCGACTTGGCCTCCGGTGCCGCCTTCTCGGCGGCCCGGTTCATGCTCATTTCGAATTCATCGACCTTCTGGCCGTAGCCGACGGTGCGCAGGAGCTTATCCATCTTTTGGACTTCCCCCGGAAGCGGGATCTTGATGGAGGGGTTGTTGTAATAGCCGTTGGGTTTCGAAACGGTGGCCACGGCGTAATCCGTTCCCTTCTGGAGCGCCTCTTTGAGCCCGTTCACGACATCGCTATTTCCGATGCCGCCGCCTGCGCCACTGCCGGTGATTTTCTTGGCGCTGTCAAGAACGCCGCCGATGTCCAAACTCTTACCGATTTCAGCGTTTGTGAATAGGATAAGAAAAATTATGATCCCGACCAGACGTGTGACGAGTTTCATCTGTCCTCCTTTGTCTTTTAATCCAAGGATATAAAAATCCGCCCAATTACTCTCATATCGCCGTCCTGCAATCGTTTCTAAAAAATGAATAAAACGTCAGCACGTTGACGGTTGCTCAAATCGAGTCAATCCCGATTGCCGTGAAGGTCAAACCTCCGAAAAGTCCAATGTTTTCAAATTCTGATTATCGAGGTCCAAGGCGAGATGCCGCTTCCGGCAGTCGTAATGAATGTAAGGTAGGTTGCACCACTTGTCGAGCACGAATCATACCATTGTCATAGCTTTCGGTCCTTCCTGCTGCTCGATGATGCCGCGGGCGCTTTTACTGTCTGCGGTAACCGGATTGCGCTGGATTATCTGCCGCGCGGTGAAAAAATCGATACCGCCGGCTGGTTCGAATGCACAAGAGCGGCTGCGGCCAGCCCGGGTTTTATACCATGGCGTATGGTCCGGTTTGGGAAATGCGGGCAATCTGCCCCAGTCCTTCGTTTACGCCCTGATGATGGGGTGTGGCGTTTGAATGGAAACAGAGGTGGGTGAAAAGCATTGGGATCGGATAAGTAAATTATAATGAAGGAAAGGATCCGGCGCGGTTAAAGCTCACGGCAGCAAAGATCTTCGGAATCAAGCACCTGGCAGGGCCGGTCTATGATCTGCATGGGATCCAGCAGGGTGATCATCTCCGGGGTTTGAATGGTCCGCCAGGTAAACGGGTCATAGGAAAAGGACGGGGCGGGGACGCCGAGCGAAAAGTGCAGGTGCGGCAGGATTCCTGATTTAGACCCAGCGGTGTCGGCCAGGGTGGCGATGACCTCGCCTTCCTTTATTGTCGATCCGATGTCGATCCCGGCCAGCGGCCGCGTGTGGGCATAAATCGACAGGAGGCGGTGATTGCCGCCCGCGGCGGGGTCGTGCGCGATGATCAGGGCCTTGCCGAGGTAGTCCGTGAAAACAGCCTTCAGCACGCCGTCGTGCATCGCCGGGATCCGGCTGGTTTTATCGAGACGGCGCGTTTGCCCCGCGCGGTCGCGGTACAGGCAAAAATCCACGCCCTCGTGGGGAAAATCCCGCCGCCCATGATCGCCCCACCATTTTTCGGGTGAATTGAACAGCATGCCGGGGCAAAATACCCAGCGGTCGAACCCGCCTTGGTCCAGGCCGTTTTCGGCGGTGAGCATTTCTGTAAAACGGGTTTTTTTCAAGCATGTATGTTTCACGGATTATGCCAAGGATTCATGCGCCTGTTCGACCTCGGCGACAACAATATCCCCCATGTCTCGCTCAACAACCGCCAGGTCATATCTTGAGTGCAGGTTAATCCAGAATTGGGCGCTGTTGCCGAAATATCGGCCAAGCCTAAAAGCTGTTTCGGCCGAGATACCGCGCTTGCCATTAAGGATTTGTGTTATGCGGCCCGATGGCACACGCAGGGATAGAGCAAGTTTATTTGCCGATAGACCACGTGCCGACATTTCAAGTTTTAAAATACGCCCAGGGTGGATTGGCTTCATGGCTATCATCCTTTATGATAATCAGGGATTTTTTTAAAGGACTCAGGTCGGCTGAAGCTGTCGCTGAATCGAGAATCGCGAGTAAGTCGTCGGCCACAGCAACAGTTAGACTTCGAAACTTTGAATTTTTTCCCTTTTCATAAAACTGGCGAGAGCGACTGTTGGCCCAGGTTTTGATCATACGGGCAATATACTACGCGCACCATAGTATGACAATTAAATCTCAAAACTCGAAAACAATTTTTAAAGCGTGATCGATTTCGTTCATTTTTGATTGAGCCAGTTTTCCTCGAATTCGGACAAGACGGTGACGGTGATCAACGGGGCGGGTTTGAAGACAATCAGCCAGTGATCTTTTTGTAAGACCGTTGCTGCGATCGGGATCGATTTCCACGTTGGTTGCAATTTTCGCTTTTTTGGCACTCCAAGCTGTGACCGGAACAACTTGAATGACCGGAACTCTCTGATTGTATACGTCGTTGGTTACGATGATGCAGGGCCTTACCTTCCCGGTTTCGGAACCAAGTGTCGGGGCGAGATTGACATCTATTATCATGCCCCTTTCGAGCATCGTCATTCCGGCCATCCGTCCAAGGCATTATCCGTAAGCGATTTTAGCTCGTCGTCTTCCGCGTAAACCTCAGCGTATACGTTCGCCGACTGCTTTAGTTGCTCGATTTCGATGGTTTTCCGGAAATGATCGATTGCAACTCTGAGCATGGTACTCTTGTCCTTGAATCCGTAGTCTTTATATTTGCTCAAAAATCGCGCTTGTGGTTCTTTTATACTGAATTTTGCCTGTAACATATGCCCTCACTTCCGACCCTGAATCAGGTTCCTATATTTGGGTCTAACTTTAGAACCTCAATCCACAATTGTCAAGAACAGTGGATGTTTTCAGGAGCGGAAAGGCCTCAGTCCTCCTTGTAATAGCCGTATTCCCGGGCATTGACATTGTGTCGTTTTTCCCAGGCGATGGTCGAGGTCGGTGTGGGGCCGTAGTTGTGGCCCGGCCAGATGACGGTGTCGTCCGGCAGCTGCATCAGGCGGCGGATGGAGTTGCCAAGGGTCGATCGGTTGCCGCCGTCAAGATCGGTGCGGCCGCTGTCGCCGACGAAAAGGGTGTCACCGGTGAACAGGTTCCCCTGCGCATAAAGGCAAATTCCGCCGGGTGTGTGGCCGGGCGTGTGAAAGACATCGAAGGTGATGGTGCCCAGCTGCAGGGATTTTTCGTCTTTTAAGAGCATATCGGCGGCGGGGTATCCGGCGGCATCCAGGGCATGGATGATGATTGTCGCGCCGGTCAGGGATTTCAAGGCGGCGTTGCCGCCGGTGTGATCGCCGTGGCCATGGGTGTTGACGATGGTGTCGATGGCAAGGCCCCGTTTTTCAGCCGCGGACACAATTCTCCTGGCGTCGCGGCCGGGATCGATGACCAGGGCCTTGCGGGTTTCCTCGCAGCCGACGATGTAGCTGAAATTGTCCATGTTTCCGATTTCAAGCTGTTCGATGATCATTGTTTACGCTCCACGCTGTTTACTAATTTTCACGCGTTCGGGGTCTCTTTTTTCAGCCGGTCGATTTGTTTCAGAACGGCATCGTACTCGTCTTCCAGGGCCAGCAGATCCATCATTACCGGCGGCTTGACCGAATGCGCCGGGAGTCGTTTCTTGGTTTCGGCGATCTCCCGTTCGAGTTCGGCGAACCTTTGCCGCAGCGCCGCAAGTGTCATCATTTTTATTTCTGGTCCTTATGTTCTATCTCCGGTACGCTCGTTTCCCAAAATTTGCGGTAGCACTTCCACATCACGGCGGTGTCGAGGCTTCCGAGACCCTGCGCCCGGGCGGTCTCGTTCAAAAATTCCACACTGCGCGCCAGAATGGGCGGGGCAGCGTGCCCCTTGGCCATTTCTACCGCCAGATGCACATCTTTTATCAGCAAATCGATCGAAAAGGTTGGATTTCCGTAGTCATCCGCGGCGATCCGGGCGCCCAATTCCTTGAACAGGTTGCTGACCGTGCCGGCCTGGCTGGCGGTGATGGTTTCATATAACAGCCCAGGAGCGATGCCGACCTTTTCGGAAATGGCCATCATTTCCGCCGTCATGGCATTGATGGCGCCGAACATCAACTGGTTGAGCAACTTTACCTTGTGTCCGGTCCCAGACGGGCCCATGTGGTAAACATTGGCCGCCACAAGGTCGAATACCGGCCGGCAGACCGTGAGATCTTCTGCGCGACCACCCACGGGAATCGCCCACTTTCCAACTGTCGCCGGACGTCCCAGAACGGGTGCGTCCAGATAACCGACACCTTTTTCACGTGCCATCGCCGCTATCCGCGTGGTCGTGTCCGGATCGATCGTACTCATATCGGCGATAACGGCCCTCGATGTTAAAGATGCCAGCAAGCCTTCTTCGGAGGTCACGCACTCAACCACTTGCTGCGGACCCGGCAAAAACAACAGGACGATCGTGGCCTTACACCCCACTTCCGCCGGATTTCGGACCATCTCCAGCCCCAAATGCCGGCATTTTTCCGACGTTTTTAGGCTATTGTCGAAGGCGATAACTTTATAGCCATTGGCAATCGCCTTCAATGCCACGGTCAATCCCATGACGCCAGTTCCGATGATGCCGATTTTTTTCATTTGCCTGCCTTTAACCTATTTCTGTCAGCTGCTTTTGCGGTGCAGGTGAACGGCGGCGCCGCCGGAAAAGCACTCCGGGGTGCATAAAATGCGCGGACTGCGGCCGACGATTTTCTCGGCGCGGCGCAGGGCTTCACCAAAGTCGCCGACCGGCACGTACCCCATGCCGCGGGCATATTGCGGCGCGTGCGGGCCGGCGATGAAGACCGCCGAGGTCCACAGCAGGGCCGCGCTGCCGCCGCTGATCATGCTCATGGCGTGAAAGGGGTGATATGTGTGGCGGTTGGAATACTGCCAGCGATAGTCGTAATTGTTGGTGATCGCCGTCGCATCGCTGGAATGTAAAAAGCCGGCCGCATCGCAATACGTCTCCAGCGCCGCGTAGGTCTCTTCATAGGACGGGAACCAGTGACGGTTAAACCAGCCGTCACACACCGAGGCGGCGACGATGACCCCGCCCTCCCGCAATGCGTTCCAGCAGCGGGAGAGCTGCCCGCCGATGGCCAGGCTCATCAGGATGGGATTGGTGCCCATGCCGGGCCCGTAATGGAAATTGCGCGGCAATCCGATCACCAGGACATCGGCCGGCTCGGACATGTCGAGCGCGATGTTGGTGCGCTTGTCGGCCAGCGGCCAGGTGGCCTCTTCCACCATGTCCAGAAGCCCGGCCTTGACATCCAGCACCTGGGCATGCTGTCCCAGCACCGCATCTACGGCAAAGATCCGCTTGCCGATGCCGTTTTCCATGGCCTGACCGATGGAACGGAACTGCTTGCGCATGTGGGAAGCCGTGCCCGCACCCAGCCAGTCGCGGCGGTGCATGGTCGCCGGCGTGTGGTGCGAGGCGATCGATTGCCAGCCGGAGATGCCGGTGACGATCATTTTGTAGCCACCGCTGTAACCGCCGTAAGGATTGCCGGTTACGTGACCGATAACGATGGGCAGGTCGGCCTCGGCCATCAGGCGGTTGCACTGCACCCGGTTGCCCATGTCATCGGTGCCGAAGTCGCAAAGATCGGGCGCCTCGGCATCGTGGTTGACGAGGCGGTCGGGCCAGAAGCGGTCGACGATCTCGCGACCCAGATACCAGTACCACTCTTCGAGCGTATTCTTGCGGTGGAGCCCCATGGCGCAGACCAACGTGATGTTCTCCAACTGGGTCCCCCCCGCCAGAAGTTCTTCGACAATCAGGGGAATGGCCACCCGGCGGTGACTCTGGGGGTTAGCCCCGCCCTTGACGCGGTCGGGAAAACCGATGACCACTTTTTTGCCCGGACCCGCGAGTTCCTTCAGCGGCGGTGTTCCCAGCGGCGTCGCCAGGGCCTTGCGAGTCACCTCGCGCGCATCCACCGCCGGCGGATCCGTGTATGTTTGGCCATACCGCACCACGACGGCGGAATCCGGAAGTTCCACCCGCATGTGGCCGTCCCCGTAATCCAATAGTACTTCCTGCATGTTGACTCCTTTTGCGTTTTGATTGTCCGTCAAGCGGATGAGACGATCCGCAGATGTTCGGCCACGGCCGTTTCTATCGTGTAGTCGGGTTGCCAGCCGAGTTCGCTGCGCGCCGCGGCATCGTCATAGGCCACCGGGTAGGGCGACAGGCCGGGGCCGTCTTTTCCGAGGCTGACGCGGGCGGCGGGCATGATTTTCAAGGCCATTTCGATGACCTCGCGAATGGAGTGGACGCCCCCGGCGATATTGAAGATCCGCTGGCTGACTTCCCGTGCATTCCACAGCGTCAGGATCGCCTTGACGGCATCTTTTACATAGAGCCAGTCGCCGCGTTCCTCGGGATTGGGAACCGTGATGGCTTCGCCCCGGGCGATCGCATCCAGGATGAGCGAGGAATACAACGCCGTAATGCCGGTGGTTCGGCCCGGCCCGAAAACCCAGGTGAAACGCAGCGCCCTGGTGTCGAGGCCGTGTTTTCTGGCATACCATTGCAGCAGGTGCTCGGAGGCCAGTTTGGTCTGACCATAAATGGTTTCCGGGTTTTTGACCGCGTGGTCGGAAACGGGTTCGACCGCATCGCGCCCGAACACGGATATCGAGCTGATCATGAAAAATCGGCGTACCCCTGAAGCGACGCAGGCATCCAGCAAAGTTTGCGTCGAACCGAAATTGACCTGGAACCCCCGCACCGGATTTCCTTCGCACGGGCCGGCCAGGATGGCACCGAGGTGGAACACCCCCGCGGGCCGACAGGACATCATGGCCCGATACAGGTCGGCCGACGATCCCAGGTCGCCGCGAATGTAGTCGACGCGATCGTGGTATCCGGCCAGTGCCGGCGGTTTCGCCACCAGATCGAAAACGGTGATCGCATGGCCGTCCTCCAGAAGAGCCGGTATGAGGTACGAGCCGATAAACCCGGCCCCGCCGGTGACCAGAATCCGCATAGGATTTCCTTTCCGTTTGCGCCGCCTCGGGCATTATGACGTTGCGACGCTGTTCTGGCGCAGTTTCTGAAATTCTTCGCGCACCACCCGATCGATCCGGGCCCGGATCTTGATGAACTCGGGCGAGGTCTTGGTCGCCGCATCGCGCGGATAGGCAAGCTCGATCGGAATTATTTCGCGGATCCGTCCCGGCCGGGCGGCCATGACGACCACCCGGGTTGACAGAAATGTGGCTTCTTCGACGCCGTGAGTGACGAAAATAACGGTCTTGCGCTCTTTTTCCAAAATCTGCAGCAACGACTCCTGCATGAATTGCCGGGTTTGCGCATCCAGGGCCCCGAAGGGTTCGTCCATCAACAGTACTTTCGGATTGACGGCATAGGACCGGGCGATGGCGACGCGCTGTTTCATTCCGCCGGAGAGTTCCTTGGGGTAGGAATCTGCAAAGTCTTTCAGATCGACCAGGTCGATGAAGCGATCGACGATCTTTTCGATCTCCTGCGGAGAGGTTTTGTTGGACCTCAACGTGAGTCCGAAAGCGACGTTCTGGCGGACGGTGAGCCAGGGAAAGACGGCATACTGCTGAAAAACGACGCCCCGGTCCGGGCCCGGCGCGGTGATCTTGACCCCTTCCATCATGATGCTGCCGGTGGTGGGTTCCAGAAACCCGGCTATGGTGTTGAGAAGGGTCGTTTTCCCGCACCCCGATGGACCGACGAGGCAGATGAATTCGCCGGGCGCGATCGACAGGGTGATGTCGCGCAGGGCCTCGACATTTCCGGTCAGGCTGCTGTAAGTCATGCCGACGTGATCGATGACGATGCCTTTTTCCATGAGGGTCCCCAAAACTGCTGAAATGATCCCGCGCAGCTTTCCTTACGACATCTTCTCCTGCCAGGCGGTGGCTTTTTTCTCCACAAACCGCACGAAGGCGTCCATTAAGAGAGAAATGAGCCCGATTAAAATGATGCCCAGCACCAGCGGCGGCATCTGGAAGAAATTCTGGGCCTCGACCATCATGGCGCCGATGCCGCGCTGGGCGGCGATAAGTTCCGCGGCCACGAGCGTGGCCCAGCAAACGCCCAAAGAGACCCGGCAGGCCGTGATGATGTGCGGGACGAGCTGCGGCAGGACAATCCTGCGGAATATTTCAAGGTTGGTTGCTCCCAGCGCTTTTCCGGCGCGGATGTAAATCGGGTCGAGCGACACCAGGGCCTGGTAGATGACCACTAGAGCAGGGAAGAAGGCCGCATAGCTCAAAACGATGATCTTGGACGTTTCACCGATCCCGAAGAAGATGATCATCAGAGGAATGAGAGCAATCGGCGGCAGGGATCTGAAAAAGTTAATGACAGGATCCAAGAGCAGTCGTACGGTACGAAACCAACCGATGAGAAAGCCGAAGACGACGGCCAGTAATATCCCGACGGTGAAACTGACCAGAACGCGCATGAAGCTGGCATACATGTGTTTTTGAAGGCTGCCGTCGGAAAGCTGAACGATAA
>JBAPWQ010000111.1:0-7539 GCA_049283795.1 Desulfobacterales bacterium
GTATACGTGCTCAGCAATCCGGCCGGTTTGCCCGGCCTGCCAAAAACCGCTACTTCGGAAAAATTCAAAAAGGTTTTCCAGGCCCAATACAATCGGGAACCGGATGCGGTTGCTATGGAAGGCTACGATTCGGTCATGGTGATAGCCGAGGCTGTGAAATCGGCCAAGTCGACCGAGGGCAAGGCTCTGATCGATGCTCTTGAAAACAAGGTCAATTGGGTGGGCACCCGCGGAACGATTAATTTTACCACGGAGAAGAGTCCGGCTTGGGCCTATCACATGTGGATGGACGTACCGGTCTTTATCATCCAGTATACCGAGCTGAACCAGGAACCTTCCAAAGCCGCCATTCTGTGGCCGGCTGAATTCGCAACCGTCAAAGGTCTTCTCAAGCCTTCGAAATAAGTTGCCATTTCGCATTGCTTCAAATGCCCCCTCTTCGGAGGGGGTAATTTGTGGAGCGCCGGATGATGTTCTTATCTCAATTTTCCAATGCACTGGTCATCGGGACCCTCTATGCCCTCATGGCGCTTGGGCTGTCATTGATTTTCGGCGTGTTGAAACTGGTGAACTTCGCCCACGGCGAATCGATGATGGTGGGCGGATACCTCTATTACTTTCTGGCGACTTCATTTATCGTGCACCTGCTCGGGCTGCCGCTCGTTGTGGCCCTGGCGGCGACAGTGCCGGTGCTGTTTTTCTTCGGCGTCATCCTGGAGCACACCTTTCTGCGTCCGGCCTACAATCGGCGGACGGCCCGCTATGACGAATACGTAATCCTGGTCACGTTCACGCTCGGCATTTTTCTTCAAAACCTGGCCCTGCCGCTGTTCGGCCCATACAACCGCCAGGCGCCACCGATATTTAAGGGGCGCATCCGCATCGGGGACCTGATCATCGCCGGTGACCGCCTGACCGGGGCCGTCATCGCCTTCGCCGTGATGGGACTGCTGTTTTTCTTTCTGTATCGGACCTATTGGGGTAAAGGCCTGCGAGCGGTTTCTCAGAACCCGGATGCCGCGGCGAGCCTTGGCATAAATGTACCGCGGATGCGCAGTATGGCGTTCGGCATCGGCATTTCCCTGACCGGCATTGCCGGGGCCCTGCTCGGACCGATATTTCTCGTCAATCCGGTCATGGGCGTGCCCTTTGCCGTAAAGGCTTTCGTCATCGTGGTCTTAGGCGGCATGGGCTCCATCAAGGGCACCATCGTTGGCGCCTTCATTCTCGCCATTGTGGAAAGTTTCGGGTCGATTTTGCTGCCCGACCCGACCCGCGCCCTTGCTTACAAAGACGCCTACGGCTTGCTTCTGCTGGTTGTAACCCTGCTGTTTCGCCCCCAGGGTCTTTTCGGCGAGAAGGTGCGGCGCGCATGAAACGCCTGCCGATTGCGGGGGTGATCGTCTGTGCTGCTTTGTTTCCTATGTTCTACAGCGACTATTGGCTTTACGTCGCCGTCATCGGTCTTTACTACGCCATGCTGTCGAGTTCCTGGTCGATGCTTGCCGGCCAGGTCGGCATCATATCCTTTGCCCATGCGGCTTTTGCGGCCGTCGGGGCCTACACGTCCGCCATTCTGGTCATTCACCTGCACATCCCGATTCCCATCGGCATCCTCTCCGGTGGTTGTGTCGCCGCCGGATTCGGTCTTCTGATCGGCGTCTTGACGCTCCGCATGCGCGGCCCGTACCTGGCCCTGACAACCTTGGCATTTTCTGAAATTTTCCGTATTTTTCTGACCGCGGAATACGAGTTGACCCGCGGTTCATACGGGTTGAAAGTCCCCCTGATGTTTGGCGGCAACAAGGTGCTTTTCTACTATGCCGGGCTCGGTCTGCTGGTGATGATGCTGTGGACACTTCGCCGCATTCTCGATTCAAAAATAGGGCTCTTTCTTCAAGCCATGCGTGAAGACGAGGACGGAGCCGCCGCCCGCGGCGTCAACACGGTTTACTACCGCCTGTATGCTTTCGTGCTGACCAGTGGTTTCGCCGGGTTGGCGGGGGGGTACTATGCCCACGTGGTCGGCCTGGTCAGCCCGCGGATGTCCCTGATCAGTGAAATGGGCCTGATATTAGCCATGAGCGTGTTCGGCGGGTTGGAGTCTCTATTGGGAGCAGCTCTCGGCGCACTAGCACTTCAGGGGCTGACGGAATACCTGCGGACCCTGGAAGAATGGCGCCTGGCCGTATTTGGTGCGCTGGTGCTCTTTACCCTGCGGTTCAGCCCCGAAGGTATTCTGCCGAAACTATATGACATAGCCAATACGGTCTTTCAGCGTCGGTCGCGGACCGTGAAAGCGGGGTCGCGCTGATGCTGCAGCTCGAAGGAATCTCTAAGAACTTCGGCGGCGTGCAGGCCCTGTCTAATGTGACCGTCGCCTTCGAACAGGGCCAGTTCGTGGGACTCATCGGCCCCAACGGATCCGGCAAGACGACCCTCCTGAACTGCATCTCGGGGATTTACACCCCCGACAAGGGAACCATCAGGTTTCAAGACAACGTCATTTCAAACCTTAAACCGCACCTGATCTTCCGGTTCGGCATCGGGCGCACGTTTCAGCTGTCAAAGGTTTTCAACCGCCTGAGTCTCCTGAAGAACCTGAGGATACCAAGCCTTGCGGAAGGCCGCACGGATCTCAAGGCTATAGACGAACGGGCCGAAGAAATCCTGACGGCCATCAGGCTCGTTCAACTGATGCATGAGCCGGCGGCGAGCCTTTCCGGCGGGCAGAAGAAACTGCTGGAAATCGGCATGATCATGATGATCGACCCCCGGTTTCTGCTTCTGGACGAACCTTTCGGCGGGGTCCATCCCGAACTCAAGTCGCAGCTGGAGGACTATCTGATCCGACTCCATCGTTCGGGCAAGACGATCATATTGGTCAGCCACGAGATGCCCTCTGTTTTTCGCATCTGCGAGCGGTTGGTGGTGCTGGATCACGGAATACTGGTCACGCACGGATCACCCGAGGCGGTTCGGGCCGACGAACGGGTGGTCACTGCCTATTTGGGTGGCAATTATGAAGCTTGAAGTCCGCGATGTGCATGCCGCCTACCAGAGAGATCTCTACATCCTCAAAGGATTGGATCTTCGTGTCGCGGAGGGCAACATCGCTATTGTCATCGGTCCCAACGGCTCCGGCAAATCGACCATGCTCAAAGCGATCTGCGGCATCCTCAAACCCCAAAAAGGGTCGGTGTGGCTGGATGGAACGGAGATTACCGGAATCGAACTCGACCGGATCATTCGAAAAGGAATTTGCTACATACCGCAGGAACGGGCGGTGTTTCCCCAGATGACGGTCGCAGAAAATCTGGAACTGGGCTGCTGGGTGTTCAAGGGCGATCGTCTGAAAGTTCGCCGGCGCATCGAATGGGCGTACGAGAGGTTTCCCGTGCTGCAGGAGCGCAGACGCCAACAGGCCGGTTCGCTTTCCGGCGGATTGCAGCGCATTCTGGACGTTGCCAAATCACTTCTGAGCAATCCGGCCCTGCTGCTCATAGACGAACCGTCAGTCGGACTTTCACCGCTCGTGGCCCAAAGCATTTATGCCGAGCTGCTGGCGTTGAAAAGTGAAGGACGAACTATTCTTCTGGTCGATCAGGATGTGAGATCCGCCATGGCCATCGCCGATGAGGTATACGTCCTGGACCTGGGGCGGGTGAAGACCCACGGAACGAAAACCGAATTTGAAGGGCAGCTCGGGGAGGTCGTCCGAAACTGGTTGATATAGGAGAAAACAATGAAGGCACCGAATGGCGGGGAAATTTTATCGATTATTCAGGAAATCTGTGGCATCGGCCCGCGTTGGATGGGCACGAAGGGCGCGGAGCTAGCCGTGGAATTCATCACCAGGCAATTTCAGAACTCCGGGCTGAGCGTCGCGCACCAAGCCTTCGGTTACTCTTCCTACAGTCCCAAGAAAGCCTCTTTCCTCGTCAACGGCCGCCAGGTGACCTGTGAACCGATTGCGTTGTCACGCTCAACGACAGGGATGCTGACGGCGCCGCTCGTTTACGGCGGACAATGCCTCCGCGAGGATCTCGACGCCATCAAGGCCAGAGGCATCGAGGTCGGCGGATCGATTGTTCTTTCTGAAAATCTGCGCTCGTTTGTCGCTTACCCCCACGCTCAGGCGGCGGGGGCGGCAGGATTCGTCTCCCTGACCACCCTGCCGGGAAACAGCATCCGGTGCGGCTGTGCGCGTCTCGATCGTCGACCGGCACAGATACCCGCCATAGCCATTGGCGGTGATGACGGAAGGACGATGGTCAAAGAGCTTGAAGGCGGACGCAGCCTGGAGGCCGGCATCGAGGTAGCGGGAAGGGTGGTAGAAAAAGAAGGCTTCAACGTCATCGGCCGCAAATCGAATACCCTCGACCAGAGAGTCCTCGTCACGGCCCACTACGACAGCTTCTGGAACGGCGTGCATGCCATGGACAACGCCGTCGGAACCGCAACGGTCATCGCCTTGAGCCGATACTTGACGGACTTCCATGGCATCGAATTCGTTGTTTTTGGCGGCGAAGAATTGGGATTCTGGGGGTCATCCAGTTATGTGCAAGCCTCTGACGCGTCGCTGGATACGATCAGGGCCATCGTCAACCTGGACACCTTCGGTTCGAATCGCAGCCAGATCGAAATCGGTGCAACGCCTGATTTGAGCGAGTTGTGTCGCGCCGTCGCTGAAGAGCGGCATATCGCCGTCGACTGCTGGAATATCCCGCCGCGGGCCGCCAGCGATCAGCATTCTTTTGTCGAAAAAGGCGTCCCGGCCGTTTGGCTGGCGAATTGCGGTACCGATCAACGCTACCACACTCCGCTCGACGTGCCCTCCGAAATGAGTGCCGAGAAGATCGAGAAAGTTGCCGAGTTGGCTTGCGCCCTGATTCAAAAACTCTTGTGATGACGCGGTTGGAAATTTGAATTCGGTCTTTTTCACGTCAGAACGATAAAGCCGAATGGACATGCTCCTGTAAAATCCGCCGTAAAGCTTTGTTTAGACGGTGGCGACTCTGCAGAAGATTAAAACAGCGCATCGGACAGGTTTTTTATGGCCTGTCCGATGCGCTGTTTTTGGTTGAAAAAGAGTGGTTCCGGCGGTGTTGGCCGGTGCCTAATCGTAAAATACGATGTAGGTGCTGTAATCGCCGCCATAGCCATCGGCCTTGTTGGCACCCAGATTGACGCAGTCACCGGCATTATATGCTTTACGGTATATCTTCAGGCCAGGCTGGGTCGCAAGGGACGTGTCCAGCATCGCGCCGGTATCGGTAAAGCTCCGCAGCCAGTAGGGCAGGCTGGTGGCGCGACTGTCGTAGGCGACGTACACCGATCCGTCGGCGGGCATCGTGAATTTCAGATAGTCGCTGGCATCGGTGCGGCTGCGCTCGTCGTTGGGGGTCGTGATGGTTTTCATGCCCTGGTAGGACGCTGGGACGCCGGTCAACACGTAATCCCGGTCCGTATAATACCGCGTACCGGTGACCAGCACGGTCTGTTTGAACTTCGGATCGAGGACGCAGGTCGACGGCATGCCGCCGAGCCCATAAAAAACGAGGTAGTTGCTGACCGTACTGCCGGCAAAACCGCTGGCCTTGTTGGCGCCCAGGTTGACGCAGGTATCGGCGAAAACCGACTTGGCGTAAACCTTCAGGTACGGCTGCGTCGCAAGTGAGGTGTAGATTTTGAAGCCGGTGTCGGTAAAGGTCCGCAGCCACAGGGGCAGGCTGGTGGCGCGGCTGTCGTAGGCCACATACACCGTGCCGTCGAAGGGCATCTCGAAGGTCAGGTAGTTGCTGACCTCGGTGCGGTTGGCGTCGTTGTTGGGGGCCTTGATTGCTTCCATTCCGCTGAAGGGGGCCGGGATACTGGTTAACGTGTAATCCCTGTCCGTATAATACGTCATGCCGGTCGCCAGTGCGACCTGGTCGAATTTCGGGGCGAGCATGCAGGCCGGCGGGGCCACGTCGACGCCGTAAAAAACGATGAAGTTGCTGTAATCGCCCGCATAGCCGTCGGCCTTGTTGGCGCCGAGATTGACGCAGTCGCCGAAGGCATACGACTTGCTGTAAACCTTCAGGTAAGGCTGCGAGGAAAGGGAGGTGGAGACGTTGTAACCGGTGTAGGTGAAGCTTCGCAGCCAGTAGGGCAGGCTGGTGGCACGGCTGTCGTAGGCCACGTACACCTTGCCGTCGAAGGGCATTTCGAATTTCAGGTAATTGCTCGCATCGGTGCGGCTGCGCTCGTCATTGGGCGTGGCGATCATCTCCATGCCTTGGTAAGGCGGCGGAACGCCGGTCAGCACGTAATCCCGGTCCGTATAATACCGCGTGCCGGAGGACAGAGCGGCCTGGTCGAATTTAGGATCGAGGATGCAGGCCGGCGGCGCTCCGGCGACCCCGTAAAAGACAAGGTAATTGCTGACGGTGTCGCCCGAAAAACCGTCGCCCTTGTTGCCGCCCAGGTTGACACAGGCCCCGGCCCTGAACGGCTTGCCGTAAATTTTCAGGTAAGGTTGGGTCGAGAGCGACGTCTGAAGGGTCTCGCCGGTGTAAACGAAGCCGTTCATCCAGTCGGGCAGCCGGCTCGCCCGGCTGTCGTACGCCACGTAAACGGTCGCGTCATAGGGCATCTTGAATTTCAGATATCCACTCGCGTCGATGCGGTTGCGGTCGTCGTTGGGGGTTTTGATGGTGTCCATGCCGCGGTAGTGGGCCGGGACGTTGGTAAGCGTATAATCACGGTCCGTGTAATATTTTAAGGAAAGCTCGAGCACGTCTGTTTGAAAGCGTGAGTCCAACCGGCAATTGGAATTGAAATCATACGAGTTGATGGCCGCGAACCAGCGATTGGCCATTTTTTCATACCCGCGGTCATTCGGATGGAGGTAATCCGCCAGGTCCCCGCCGGAAGCGGTCGAATAAACGAGCCCCGCACCATTTTCCATGTCCGTGATGATGATCGTGTCGTTTGTTCTGGCCTGGGCCATCAGCTTGAGGCGTTGGTTGAAATAGGTGGTGTAAAGCTGGTGGTCCGCATTTGTCGTTGAAATGATCTGCGCCAGGATGACGACGGTGTTTTCACTGAAATCATCGATTCGGTCGAGAATCTGACCGACTTCGTTGACCTGCACCTGAACCTGGCTTTTCCAGACCGATTCGCTGAGACCATCATACATTCGCGCCAAATCATTGGTGCCGATGTGAAGAAGGACAACCTCCGCCGGATTGTCGAGCAGCCATCGCAGGACATTGTCGCGGACTTCTTCGGCCCGCCATCCCGGGTGCCCCTCGTGGTAGGGATCGATCGTGCCGGGGCTGTTGTCGCTTCGGCTTCCGACGAACAGAAAATCATAGTGCGCTGAAATCAGCTGATCGTACAAATACCCCCGATAGCCGCCATAGGTCCCGTAGGAGCCGTAGGTGATCGAATCACCGAGCGGCATGATGTGAAGCGCGGAAAAAGCGGAAAGAGGATACAGAGCAATCAGCAGGAGAACAGTCAGGGCGAACCTGAGCGCGGCGAATCTTCTCA
>JBAPWQ010000112.1:0-4797 GCA_049283795.1 Desulfobacterales bacterium
ATGATCGGCCAGCACAGCGGGAAAGTGGTCAGTATATCGTCCGTGGGCGGTCAGCGCGGGTTCGGCATGGGCGGCCACTATTGTGCCGCGAAACACGGCATCATCGGGCTGAACAAATCCATCGCCATGGAAGTGGCCGATCACAATATCAACGCCAATGTGGTCTGCCCGGGTACCGTGTGGACCCCCATGATGAAAGGCATCGCTGAAAGCTTCGGCATGGATGATGAAGAGGGCAAGGAACAGTTTTTCGCCGGTCACTTGCTGAAAGAACGCGAACTCACCTCCGAGGATATCGGTAGGGCCGTACTGTGGTTGTGCACCGATGACGCGGCGAACATCACCGGCAACATGGTTACCGTCGATCAGGGATGGACGGCCCAGGCCCCTTAATCATCTGCTCGCGGAACCCCCCCAATCCGGGCAGTGATGCGACCAGTAAACTGGCTGTTGATACGAATGAGCACTGCCTGGCAGACACATTTTAACCGGTTCGCACCATAAGGAGTAAATGATAATGCAAATGAAAGAGAAAGACGTCAAAGAGACCCTGGAGCAGAAACAAGAGACAGATACCGTAGAGCAGCAGTCCATCGTCCATCCCATCCTCGAAGAAATCACCATCGAGGAGCTGGCCGTGGACGGGATTTGCGGGATTTACTAATCAAGTCAGTTGCCGAACGGAAACGCTTTCCTTCTTCCCCCTTGACGGGAGAGGGCCGGGGTGAGGGGGCCCTCCCGCCAGGGGGGGAGTTTGCGGTCAGACACATAATAAATTGGGTGAAAACAGTGCGCTTGGATTCGGTATACCGTCTGGCGGAGGGGGTTCAGGTTCGAAATGAGGTCTTTGGGCTTTTGTTTTACGATGTCAGGGGGCCCCGGCTCTACTTTTTGCCGTCAAAGAATATGATCAGCAACGAGTTTTTCGAGGGCCAACAGCGGGTGGCGGACCTGTTGGACCGTCTCTGCGCGGAAATGCCGCGGCCCCGGAAATGGGTACACGATCAATTGGGGCAAATATTGGAAAAACTCGAAAGAAAGGGGCTCATCTGTGGGCAATCAATATGTTGAGATGGGCCTTTCCGCGCCTGTCAACGTCACCTGGGAGGTGACATACGCCTGCAATCTCTCTTGCATCCATTGCTTGTCGGATTCGGGAAAAAAGCGGGCGGGGGAACTGTCTACCGCCGAATGCCGCCGCGTCATCGATGATCTGTCCGCCATGAAAGTCTTCCAGTTCAATATCGGCGGTGGCGAGCCGTTCATGCGACCGGATTTTCCGGACCTCATGGATTACGCCCACGACAAGGGCATGGTCACCTGCATCAGTACCAACGGCACTTTGATCGACCGGAATATCGCACGAAGACTCGACCACCGGCTGGTATACATCCAGGTCAGCCTTGATGGAGCCACCCCCGAATCCAATGATCCCATTCGGGGCAGGGGCAGTTTCCAAAAAGTGTTGCAGGCCCTGGAATGTCTCAGGGAGCGGAATATCGAGGTGAGCATCAATACCGTGCTGACACGGTTGAGCTTTCCCGAACTGGACCGGATGTCCTCGCTGGCGGCCGACTACGGTGCCAAGTTGCGGGTATCCCGGTTCAGGCCGTCGGGCAGGGGCAAGCGGTCTTGGTTGCAGCTCAATGTGTCGGCGGGTCAGATGCTGGCGTTTTCCGACTGGCTGAGCCGCCACCTGGGGGTATCCACCGGCGATTCCTTTTTTTCCGTCTCCACTGAAGAGCGCCGGTCGCTGGGGCTGAATATGTGCGGGGCCTGCAAATTGACCTGTTGTATCTCTCCCGAGGGCGGCGTCTATCCTTGTGCCTTTCTGCAGGAAGGCGACTTTAGAGCCGGCACGGTACCCGGTGAGTCATTCGGCGATATCTGGCGTCGCTCCCCGGTTTTTCAATCCTTCCGGGAGCTGGAGATCAAATCGTGTGAATCCTGCCATCGATTTGACCTCTGCCACGGCGGATGCCCGGCCATTGCCTACCATACCCAGCGGAAGCTGGGCGTGGCGGATCCCGGGTGCCTGGAAAATTGCGTCCGAGTAAAGGTGCAGGCCACGGTGAATGCCGGATGAGTGAGACTCCTGATGAGTCAGAATATAGATGAATGAGATGCCTGGAATTTCGGCTCTGCGCCGATCCAAGTATGAAAGCCTGCAGACGCACAAATAGAAGTGAAACCGTTGACGGGTTCAACGGTTCGGCATTGTTTTTTTAAACCCGGAACCTCTGAGCCTCTGAACCCTGAAACAAGGAGCCACCAATGGATAACCAACACCTCATGGACTTACTGAAACGGGTCCAAAGCGGACAGACGGATCTGGACGCCGCCATGAACCAGCTCAAAAAGCTTCCGTTTGAAAATCTCGGATACGCCAGGATCGACAATCACCGCTGTGTGCGCACGGGGGTGTCTGAGGTGATCTATTGTGAAGGCAAGACCATCGAACAGACCCAGGGCATCGTTCAACGGTTGGCGCGTCATCACGACAATATTCTGGCGACCCGGGCGAGCCGCGAGGTATATGAGGGCATCCGGGAGGTGATAGAGGATTGCGAATACCACCCCATGGCCCGCATTGTGGTGGTCAATCCCCGGGAGATCGACCGGGTGGGCAATGTCGCCGTCGTCACCGCCGGCACCTCGGACATCCCCGTGGCCGAAGAGGCGGCCGTCACCGCGGAAACTCTCGGCAACCGGGTCAATCGCATCTATGATGCCGGGGTGGCCGGCATTCACCGGATTTTAAACGTCCGGGAAGACCTGTTCCAGGCCAATGTCGCGGTGGTGGTGGCGGGTATGGAAGGCGCGCTGACCAGCGTCGTGGGAGGATTGGTATCCTGCCCGGTGATCGGCGTGCCCACCAGTGTCGGTTACGGGGCCAGTTTCGGTGGCGTGGCCGCACTGCTCTGCATGCTCAACAGTTGCGCATCCGGTGTGTCGGTGGTCAATATCGACAATGGGTTCGGTGCGGGCTACCAGGCCAGTCTGATCAACAAACTCGGCACGAGGTCCGGAGAAAACCGGACCACCGCAACGGACGCCGTCGGCCAACCGGAAAGAAAAGATGGCCAGGCCGACGCTAAAATCTCGCTGGTGAAGTCATCCTGAGGCTTTCGTGCAAAACGGCCACAGTCGAATCGCCGCGGACACCACTTTGAAAAAAGCGAACCACGGGCGTTGCCGAAAGCTGAGAAGTTATGGCCACGATTCGGAGGAGCCATTGAAAATCGCTTACTTTGATTGCTTTGCCGGCGCCAGCGGGGATATGATCCTTGGCGCGTTGCTGGACGCGGGATTGGCCATTGAGCACCTCCGGGAGCAGATCTCCAAGCTGCACTTATCTCACTACGAACTGGATGTCGAAAAGGTGGTCAAAAAAGGGATCGGTGGCAGTCAGGCCCATGTCATCATCGACCAGGACCACCACCACCATCATCATCGCCACCTTTCCCACATCAGGGCTATCATCGAGAACAGTGACCTCGATGCACCGATCAAAGAGAAGAGTACGGAAATCTTTGTCCGACTGGCTGAAGCTGAAGCCCGGGTTCACCGATCGAGTGTGGAATCGGTCCATTTCCACGAAGTGGGGGCCATGGACGCCATCATCGATGTGGTGGGCGGTGTTACCGGGTTGACGGCCCTTGGGATCGACAAGGTTTTCTGCTCGCCGCTGCACGTGGGCAGCGGCACCATCGAATGTGCCCACGGTACCCTGCCGGTTCCGGCCCCGGCCACGGCGGAGTTGATCAAGGGCAAACCCGTCTATTCCACAGGCGTCAAGGGTGAGTTGCTCACCCCCACCGGCGCCGCCATACTGACCACCCTGTCGTCGGGGTTCGGTCCCATGCCGGCCATGACCGTGGGACACATCGGGTACGGGGCCGGCACCGCCGACCCCGGCATCCCCAATCTGCTGCGGGTTACCATTGGAGAAGCCAGGGATGATACGGGGGATTACGATGTCGAACAAACCGTATTGATCGAGACCAACATCGACGACATGAACCCCCAACTATATGATTACCTGATCGGGCTGCTGCTGAATGAAGGGGCCTTGGATGTCTTTCTCACACCCGTGCAGATGAAGAAAAATCGTCCCGGTACCCTGCTGTCGGTGATCTGCCTGCCCGATGCGGTGGGTAAATTTTCGGATATTCTCATGCAGGAGACAACCACTATCGGGTTGCGCTGGCGGGTGGAAAATCGCATCAAAGCCCGACGGGTGATTAAGGAGATTGATACCACTTACGGTCCCATTCACATCAAGCTGGCCAAAACCAACGGCAAGATCATCAACCTGACCCCCGAGTATGAGGATTGCAAGCGGGTAGCACTGGCGCAAAACATACCGCTGAAAAATATATTGGATGATGTGCGGTCGGCGGCCCTGGAACAGTTCCGTGCGATGGACGAGTGAACGGATGGGGTCAGTAGACCGGGGAAGTGTCGGTTTCAGTTTCGCGACCATGCGAGGCTTATATAATTATCGGAAGAACTTAGGGATAGGTATCATAGGGCCGAACGAATAAACGGGTGATGTTTTGAGGTAGCGACATTCACACAGATAAAGGAGGCGTAGCATGGACAAGATTTTAAGAATCAAAATGGGGGCCGACGCAGGCCCTCAGGTCAAAGAAGAGCCCTTGGGCGGATACGCCGGCCTGGGCGGACGGGCCCTGACCTCGGCCATGATCGCCAAAGAGGTGCCGCCGCTGTGTCACCCGCTGGGGGCCGACAACAAGCTGGTCATCGCCCCGGGGCTTCTCAGCGGAACCACGG
>JBAPWQ010000113.1:0-2372 GCA_049283795.1 Desulfobacterales bacterium
CCGCGGCCGCCAAAGCCAGCAGGACCAGAATCGGCTTTTTGCCGCCCGTCCGATCGACCATGGCGCCAAAGGGGATCCTGAGCAGGGAGCCGGTTAGGGCCGGGCTGGCCGCCAAAAGGCCCATCAAAAGCGGGCTCAAGGCCAGACTGCCCTTCAGTTTGGAGACGATCGGTCCGAAGGCGGAAACGCCGGCGAACCCACCGAAAAAGGCCAGCGTGGTCCAGAAAAGAGCCGCGCCCCGGCTCGATTGCGCGTAGCAGACAGCTTCTTCGGACATGTCAGCCCTCCTTGCGGCCGGGTTTCAGGTACGGGGTGCTCAGGATGCCGTAGGGATTGCCCGGCTGACGCCGGAAGACGATCGAACGGCGGACAAAATAGGTAGCCGGCAGGCTCCAGATGTGCACCAGGCGGCTGAACGGCGAAAAACCGAGCAGCGCCAGGGCGCTGAGGACATGGAGCTTGTAGCTGAGCGGAACCTCGCGCATGAGCGCCGCATCGGGCGTAAACGTCACGACCCCTCGTATCCAGGGCGCAAGGGTGTCGAGCACGTTGTAGTGACCGAAAACAACATTGTAGAGCCCCAGCCCGATGACCACCACCAGGCCGCCGATGGTAACCGTATCGTTCAGGGTGCCGGCGGCGTGAACGCGTGCCGTCGCCAGGCGCCGCCACAGCAGCAGCCCGGCCCCGACGAAGGCGGCCATCCCCACCGCCAGTCCGGCCCCGTAAGCGATCGCCACATGGGTGTGGGCGTCGATGCCGGCCAGGTCGAAATACCGCTGTGGAATCAGGAGCCCCCCGGCGTGGCCCAGGAAAGTGCCCACCATGCCCCAGTGAAACAAAACCGAGCCGTAAAGCAGGGATTTTTTCTCCAGAAACTCACTGGAGCGGGCATTCCATTTATACCGGTCGGTAACGTAACGGTACCCGTGGCCGACCACGAAAACGGTGAGGCACACATACGGAAAGACGGTGAAAACCAGCGTGTAGCCGAGTTCCATGACGGCCTCCTGTTCAGCGTATCAGTAGTCTGACCGAGAACTCCCCTCCCCTGGCAGGAGAGGCTGGGGGAGGGAGATATTACTGCTTAATATCATACACCCCCACCCCGACCCTTCCCCGTCAAGGGGGAGTGAGGAAAGTGTTTACCTCTATACCCGGAACAGTATCTCTGAGGATTACCTTTCTAACGGGTATGGCGCCGTTAAGTCTCATAAAACGGGTTACTCGCCGCCAGTCTAATCAGCGGATGAAGCAGGGCCGCGTAAGCCGGTGCCGTTTTCCGCAAGCGGACGAGGTAGTCTCCGAATCCCTGGAAGCACTCCCATACCGATCCGGCACCCTCGTCATCCGGGCGGATCGATAGAAATTCGAGCATCAGCGGAAGATAATCCGGCAGTTCGCCGCCGGTGCGCTCGTAGCCGGCTTCCTGGTAGCGCTGCTGCAGGCGCGCCAGCGCCTCCGCCCTTTTTTCGGTGTCGCCGTAGATGTGGTAGGTCAGGTTCATCGTGGTTGAGGGGTTCATGTCAAAAGCGGCCGTGTAGGCCTCTTGAAGGCCGATCGGCGAACACGCCGTTACGTGGTCCAGGAACTCACGCGCAGCCTGCTTCACTTCTCCTGGGGGCAGGTCTTCCAGGGCGGTTTCGATGTCTTTCACCTGCCGCAGCCACTCTTCGTCCGGATACATCAGCAGCACGGACAACAGTCGCAGGGGGGTTGTGCTATCATCGTTCATGGGTATTACATCGTTGAACAACAAATTTTTCCCCCGGGGCGGCCGACGGACCCATAGGGTTGACCGCTACAGCGCTTCACCGAAGCCGCAGGTGCCCTGGTGGATGAAGATATCGGCCTCTTTGACCGGCGCGGTCGGCAGAACGAAACGCTCCTCGAGGCGCGCCAGGGCCAGCAACCGGTACATTTTCTCGATGGTGTCCGCGGAGATTCCGACCGCGGCGGGAATCTGCTCGTCGACATGGCCCTCGACCCTTTGGGCGCGCATGTACTGGCGCACGGCCGAGAGCCGCTTGAGCGCCAGCCGGACCGGGGCTTCGTCGCCGGCCGTGAGCAGGTTGGCCAGATAGGTGATCGGAATCCGCATGGCGTCGATGGCCTCCTGTTCTTGTGAAGACTCGACCTGGCCGCTCACGGGGCTGAGCGGCGGAATATACCACACCATGGGCAGCGTCCGGAACTCGGGGTGCAGGGGCAGCGCCAGTTTCCAGGCCTTGATCAGCTGGTAGACCGGCGAGCGCCCGGCGGCATCGATGAAAGTGGCGGAAAGGCCGGCGGCCGCGGCGGCGCTTTGAACTGCCGGGTCGTGCGGGTCGAGTAAAATGTCCAGGTGCGCCGGGTAGACCGCTTGATCGGAT
>JBAPWQ010000114.1:0-33049 GCA_049283795.1 Desulfobacterales bacterium
ACTGGCCTCTTTTCAGGCCAGCGGCTGGGCTGAACCCTGAACCTCATAGGCTTGTTTACTACCGGCTGGGCACACGATAATCAAGCCCCTTTTCCATTCTTTCTTTTCTTATCGATTGAATTATGGCAAAAAGGCCGAATTGCGACAAAAGGATCACCCACACCACCCGGATGCTTCCCCACAACCCGTAGCGAAAGATGCACTTGCCGATGGACAAGATCAGTGCGATTGTCATGGCCGGCTACAACAACAAGTGGGCCGTCAAGAAATATGCAAAAATCGTTGCCGAACATTACGGCGAAAAGTTTATCGAGACCGGCTACAAACCCCTGCGGGAGTTCCGGACGCTTGCAGACGGCCAGCCGGTCAGCAAGCCGTTGATACAGTTTTCACTCGAGAAACTGTTTACCAACGAGCGCATCGGCGACATCGTCATCGTCGGCCACCAGATGCTGCTGGAGCAGCGCCTCGGCGATTATCTCAGCCGGCAGACGACCCCTTTTTCCATCGTCAATCAAAACAGCCGGATTGCGACCGAGGTCGTCAAGCGGTTTCGCCTCCGGACCCGCAAGGTCAAATACAGTTCGATCGCCGGTAACATGATCAAGGGCTACGCCGCCAGCGCCGCCTGTGAAATGCGTCGCCACGCCCTTTTCGTCGCGTCGGATTCGCCGCTGACTTCCCGGGGCTTCATCAATTCCTTCCTCGATCTGGCGCAGACTTACGCCGCCGAGTCCGCGATCATTCTGCCGGCGGTCGTGGTGGAAGGCGCTGTCGACCGGTTCGGCCGCTACCCTTTGAGGCTGATAAACGATTCCGATTTTCAGCTGCCTTCCCACACCGACGCCTATGGCCGCCATGGTTTCCGGCTGTCCTCCCTGGTGTATGCCAATCCGCATGGGTTCGACATCAACACCGCCAATACGGCCTATAACCTGCGCAAGTGCCTTCATCCCAACGTACAGCTGAAGTTGTTCAGGATAACGCGTCATCTGGGCTATGAGAATGTCTATTCAAAGCATTTCATCAAAAAAGATCTGAGTGTGAAGGAAGTCGAAAACATCACCTCGGCCTTCTTTGGCGGACGCTTGAAAATCATCCCGGTCGCCGCGGCGGAATCGAGTTATGACTATGACGGCACGGATGACGAATACCGGCGACTGGCGGAACTTTTGAACAGCACTCAAGCGTGAGACGCCCGGTCGTGGCGGCCCCGCCGGATGGCTTCCGCCAGGGCGTCGATCAGGTCCGTCAGCGTCTTCTCGGCCAGTTCAAGGTCGGCCGGGGTTTTAAAGACGGATCGCAGCTCCTTCAACAGGGAGTCGTAGGCCGACGGCGAAGCAACCATCGCCGGATAACCCACCGCTGGCTTGGCATACAGGCGATCCTCGAACAGGTAATGGCAGGGACCGGGGTCCGGGTAGCCACGAAACGGCCAGTCGATTTTAAGTTGCAGCACACGTGCCATCATCTGCCGGCACTGCCGGCTGCCCAGTATGTCCGCCTCCCGCAGCGCTGAGCCCAGTCTATTTTCCAGGATGGTGAAAAACTCATTCAGCAGCGTGGTCTCGGTGATGACCAGTCCGTATTCGTACCAGTTCGCGGCGGATTTCCGCACGATTGACTTGATAACCGGTGACAACCCGGAGTGCGCCGCACAGAAATAGACCCGGCAGGCCATGCCGCCGTAGAAACTCAACCCGCGATAGTCTACTCCCTGGTTTCCGGCGGACAGGGGATGAAGCAGGCAGCCGACGCGACGGCCCTCAGCGCCGATCAGCCCCACGAACGGGCAGTGATGGAAATCGGGATAGGGGCCCGCGCCGCTTCGGACCAGGGCCAGTCGGCCGAAGTCCGCGATGGCGTCGGCCTGGCGCGGAACACCGGCAAAATCCGCGGTTCTTTCCGTCAGCAGCGCCAACAGAGGCGCGTACGCGGCATCGGCCACATTGTACACCCCGCAGCAGGCCCCACAGGAAACCCGTCGGTTGACCTGGCACAGGTAAATCCCGCCCGGTACGGCCGCATTGCCGGCCGTTGTCGTCCCCGTGCGATCTGGTGGAGCGAAAGGACCTGGCTGCATGCCATAGGACCTACCCGCCGGCCGTCGATTTGCCGGCCGAGGAGGCGAAAACGGCCGGTTATTGCCCTTCAAAGGGCAGAATCTCATATTCGGTAGTGATGTCGGCCACGCCACGGACGGTGGCCGCCACCGAACAATATTTTTCTTCCGAAAGCTGTATCGCCTGCTGCACGGCTTTTTCCGTCAGGTCCCGGCCGGCGAGTCGATATTTGAGGCGAATTTTACGGTAGGCCCAGGGGGGATCGGCATCCTGCTCACCGGTGGCAATGATCTCCAGCCGACTGAGCGGTTTGCGTTTCTTGGCCAGAATATCGACCACATCCACGGCCGTGCAGGAAGACAGCGCTACCAGCAGCATTTGGGAGGGCCTGATACCATTGGGATCGTCCTCACCGGATAACACCACCGCATGGTGGTTCGAATCCATCCCCACGAATTGTTGACCTGTGACCCATCGGACGGTGGTTGTCGGCATGTCTGATCTCCTTTCAGTCAGTGTTTAGTATTTTATGTTTGGTGTTTTGTGTTTGGTGTTTTGTGTTTGGTGTATTGGGTTCGGCTGCTGAAGCGTGAAATCCTGGGGTCGAGATTTGAATGGCTTCGGATTTTATTTCCTTCGAAGCCGCTTCCAGAGCCTTGTCGAACGGCAGCGGAGAAACCGGGATCAAACGTCCGGGCGGTGTCAGGCCAGGGCGTCCCGGACCACACGGTACCTGGCAAAAATCTGACCGGTCCCCAACGGTTTGAAGTCGATCAGCTCGAGCGGCAGGGACATCGAATCGCAAAACAGCGAAAGGCCCGTGCCGAAAACCTGCGGCACGTAGGTCAGGTAAAGCTCGTCGATGAGGTCCGCCCGCGCAAAAAGCGTGTTGACTTGAGACCCGCCCGCCAGAACGGCTGCCGTGAAACCCTGCTCTTCGAGATCGGCCAGCACTTGCCGGGGAGGTTTATCGGTGAAGACCAGGTCCTCATGTTGCGAAATCCGGGCCTTGTTGCGGCTCAGGACGATATTTTTACGCCCCGGCAGCGGTTTTCCAATCGTATCGTAGGTCTTCGAGCCCATGATCAAAACCCCGGCCTTCAGTGTGATTTCCTTGAAAAGCCGCTTGTCTTCGCGTCCCGTCCAATCCGGAAAATGAGCTGAATCGCGGGCGATCATGCCGTCCACCGTCAATGCCATCAATAAAATGACTTTCATGCTGCAGCTGTCCCGTTTCGTCCGCCAACCAGAAAACATATTTGGAAGGACCCTCGGCCATGTCCCCCCCACCGTCACCGGTCTTTGACCGGTTCAAAACTTCATGAATTATTCCTCGTGCACTTTACTTCAGCTTGAAGACCAGCTTCCATTCTTCGCCGGCCTTGCGGACAACCACCTCGTCGCGGTCGATCCGCACGATGAGATAGCCGTCGAGCGTCGTGCCTTCGCGCATGATGCTGCCATTGATGACCGCCAGTCGGTCACCGGGGGTAGATGCCCACGATACCGCCTGAAGCTTCAGGTCGGTTGTCAAAACCGGCAGGTCGGCCGGCACGGCGCGATCTGCTTCGGATGCCGGTGGGCGCGGTGGTGGTGACTTGCTTGGTTCGGCGGGGACCCGCTTGGCGGCCGGCGCCGATGCCTTGGGTGATGGCACCGCTTTCTGAACCGCCGGCGGGGCACCTTGGGGCAAGGGCGCCGCCTTTGCCACCGGCGGAGCGCTCGGCGGGGTGTCTTCCAATCTTGCCGGCGGGGGTTGCGATGGTGGCAGGACTGCCATTTCGGGGGGCGGTTGTTCTTGGATCGATTTGACGACCGGCCGGGTCGCCGTATCGGTCGGCCGGTTGTCACCTGCCGGCGTCGGCGACAGGAAAATATAGAGGCCGCCGGCCGCCAGCAGCAGCACAACCGCCATGAGACCCCAGCCCAGAACGGCCGACCAGCCGGAGGAGACGTCTAATCGGCGGACTGGTCTGCGCGGCCCGGGGCCGGAAGGCCAGATGACCGATCGACCCTTGGGAGGGTTTTCATCTTCAAGTTTCTTGAGGGCTTTCAGAATGGAACTCACGATCTCACATTTCCTCGCAAAAACGGGTTCACATCACGCGCTGAGAAGAGACTTCGGCGGTCAAGGGGCTTCAAAGTGGAAAGCGACAGCCCCTTGTGCCACTCAATCGCGCCGGATGTGCGGGATATTCAGTCGCGGGTTTTCGTTGAACAGCACTATTTTTGTCAGCGGACCGACGATGCCGTCGGGCTCCAGGCCGTATTTTCGTTGAATTCTTTCGACCGCCGCTTTGGCCGGCGCATCGTAAGGTGGCCCGTTAGCGGGCTGGGCGTATCCGATCTCGTTCAACAGCTCCTTCAGGGTGACAACCGCATCGTCCGGCGACGGGTTCGATGGCCGGCCGGCGGAAGACAGGAAATCCTTCCAGAAAATAAAGGCGCCTTCGGCGCAGTAGGCCTGAAGGACACTTTCGGGCACCGTGATTGTCGCACCGAGTCGCGCCCGACCAAGGATTATCCGATCACCCTCTATCCCGAGGACGGTCAAAAAACCGGCTATCGATCCGCCGGGCGGTTTCAGGGGAACGATGGCCGGCAGATTCAACTTCTTGAGCGTATCCAGACGGCAATCGATTGGCAGCGTTTCCAGTCCGCTTTGCCGGGCGGCCGTTTCAAAGAAAGCCGCGGAGTCGGTTTTCCCGTCGAGCGCCGGATCGATCCCGGAGGGGACCTTCCAACGATCCAGAACATTTTGAAGGGCCAGGTGCCGCGCCGAACGGACATCCATGTCTTGAATGAATTTCGAAAACTCGGCACCGGCAGTGTTTAACGTATCGACCGCTGCCGGCGAAGCAGGGGACGGCGGCACCGCAAGAGGAACCGACAGTGGCGGGGCCTGCGCTCCGAGGTCCGCGCGGCCCATATCGGCCGTTTTGGCGGAACCGGCAAAATACGTCCGAAATCCCCACCAGAGCAGGAGCGCCGCCACGCACAGCACAACCGCCAGGATGACCGCCGTTTTATTGACGCCGCGCCACCGGCGGCGCCTTTTGCCGCGCTCCGACAGTTCGCGGATCGCGGCCCGGACGACAGCGCCGGTAACCTTCTTCTGGTTGCGGCCGTAAGCGGTCAGCAGGGCCCGATCGCAGACGATGTTGATCAGGCGCGGAATCCCCGCCGAATAGCGGGCGATGAGCCGGTAAGCCGAATAGGTAAAGACGACCGGCGCCTTCTTCGATGCAACTTGGAGACGGTGCTCGATGTATTCCTGGATTTCCCTGAAACTCAGCGGCGACAGGTGGCAGCTGAGCGTAATCCGCTGTGCCAGCTGCCGCAGGTCGTAGGAATCGAGCAGTTCACCGAGTTCCGGCTGGCCGACCAGGATGATCTGCAGCATTTTGGAACGGTTGGTCTCCAGATTGGAGAGAAGCCGCAGCTGTTCCATGACGTTGCGGGTCAGGTTCTGGGCTTCATCCACCAGCAGCACTACCTTTTTGCCCGCGGTTTTCATCTCGATCAGGTAGCGGTTCAGAGCATCGATCAGCTCCTTGGTATCGTCCGCGCGGCACTTGACCCCCAATTCATCGGCAATCGTTCTGAGCAGCTGGGCGGGGCCCAGGCGGGGGTTGAAAATGTAGGCCACCTCGGTATCCTCGTCGAGGGTATCGAGAAAGACGCGGCAAAGCGTGGTTTTTCCGGTGCCGACCTCGCCGGTAATCTCGACAAATCCCTCCCCCTCGGAAATAGCGTATTTCAAATGGGCCATCGCCTCCTCGTGGCTGCGGCTCACGTAGTAATACTCGGGATTGGGAACGAGCTTGAAGGGTTTTTCGCGAAACGAAAAGAATTTGCTATACATCGCGTGTCTAACCGGCACCGGATCCGTGCGGGCGCTGGCCGGCGCAACGGATCGATTTTTCGAGCTGCTTCTGAAACTTACCGACAGTTTGGTCGTGTCCGCCGATACGATCGACGGATGACGATGAAAGCCCTTGGATTTATCGGGCACAGTTTATCAGGTATTTCTCCGCAGTGAAAGCCCGCGTCCGCGGCGCCGCGGGACAGGATCGGCCGCGATTTTTTTTCAGGCGACCGGGTGTCCGGGTATCACCCGTTTTTTTCGCCGAGCCCGGCCGCCTTGCAGCGGGACCGCATACCGCGGTGCGGACCCAGCAGCCGGGATCATCACGGCCGTCACCGGTCGAAGCGGCGGAAAAAGGTAATGATGGGAGTCGCCGGCTCATATCCGTCACCGCGGGCCCCGGCGTTCCGCTTGTGAGGGGTCAAAACAGTTCCAGTTGATCGATCTGACCGGTTTCGAAATGCGTGGTGAACAGCTCGATCTGTTTCTTCAATGTTTCGACCGACTCCCGGTTGGCGAGCTTCCAGGTGTAGATTTCGTGGTGCAGCCGGCGGCTGTCTTCCGCCAGGGCTTGAATCATTTGGGGCCTGATCGGCGCCCACAGGAGGTGCGCTTCCTCGACCGGCAGGCCGAGGCGAAAAAACCGCCATGAGCAGTTGCGGTCCCACCAGCGGGAGGGGGCAGCGGCATTGGCCAGGCTGCCCTCGAAGTAAAACAATGTCCATTCGAGCTGTTTCAGGCCGACGTGCAGGTCTCTGGCCAAATCGTTGAGGACGCGTTGACCCTGCGGCGTGTGCCGATCGAAGGCAATCCAGTACGGAAATGGTTTTTCCTCGTCCGCCGCCGCCCCGATTTCGGGAAGCTCTCCGGAAGCCGCCAGGTAGGCAGCCGCCTGGATCACGGCCCGGTCGCGGGGGCGGCCCGCACTCTTGAAAGTCATGGCGTTGGCCACCAGATGACCTCGATCACCATCGACCGGCTCATGCCCCAGCCACTGCCAGAAATCGTCCGGGCGGCGGATGGCGTCGGCAACGATTTTAATGTGACGATCGTCGGGGGTCCCATCGAGTACCGACCGGTCACCCTCGAAGAGGCGATAGGCCAGATACCCGAGGCCGGTGGCATCCCGAGCCTTGACCGACCGGGCTCCCTTGATCAGGGCGGCCGCCTTGCTGTGAAAATTCTTGTTGAACCGCAGCTCGGCGCCCAACGGCCAGCATTCTTCAAAGGTGATGATCGCGGCCCGGTTTCGAAACCAGTTTTTTTCTCGAAAGCTCAGGCTCTGAATCAGAGCGCTGGTGGTGTAGACCAGTTCGACATTACCGCGCCGCACCGCTTTTTGAAGCAGCGATCGAAAACGTGAATCGATGTCGGTTCCGCGCTGGGCCAGAATGCTCGTTGGCATGGATGCTCCGTCGCATCGATCCAGAAGGGGCCGTATGACCTCGAATTCGACATCCGGGCGACTGAACTTACCGCAGATCGATCCCGAACGGGCCATCGGCTTGTCAAAGGGTCATCCCGCCGTCAACGATCAGCGTCTGCCCCGTCATGAAGCCGCCATCGGCGGCGGCCAGAAACACACAGGCCTCGGCAACCTCGGAAACCGTTCCCAGGCGCCCCAGTTTATGTCGCGCGATAAAAGCCGACCGCGTGGCATCGGGATCTTCGCTGGCGGCGATCCGCGATTCCAGCCCCGGCGTCCTGATGGTTCCGGGGCAAAGGGCGTTGGCCCGGATCCCCCGCCCGGCGAAATCGACGGCGACCGACTTGGTCAGGCCGACGAGGGCGGCCTTGGAAGTGGTATAGGCAAAGCGGCCGGGGGCGCTGGTGACACTCGAGAGAACCGAGGCGATGTTGATGATCGCGCCGGCACCGCGATCGCACATCCCCGGTAAAAAGGCGCGGATCATGTAATAGGCACCCTTCAAATTGACGTCCAGGGAACGCTCCAACTCGTCGAGGGTGCAATCGAGAATCGTGCCGGACGCCACGTGTCCGGCACAGTTGACCACAATGTCGACCGCCCCGATTTTCCCGGCCGCCGCGGCAACGGCCTCCGGCCGGGTGACATCGAGTTGTTCTATTCGCACCGACGGGATCTGTTCGATGGACGTCAGCGGTTCGAGACTCCGGCTGGTGGCCCACACCCGGCAGCCCTCGCGCGCAAAGCTTTTGACAATGGCGCGGCCGATCCCCTGCCCGGCCCCGGTGACAACCGCCGTTTGACCCTTCAATCGATCCGACATGCCCGCACCTTGATTAAAAGTACCGCCCCGCATAATCTTTCGAAGGCGAATTCCTTGAAATTTATGGCTTTCACTTACACAGCTCCCGCAATTTTTGTCAAGCCGCAGATGGACAGGAAGATGGCGCCATCCCGGCCAAAGAACCACCAGGCGCTGGAAAAATTCGCCGGAGGCACTGGCCGGCAATCGACCCATAGCGTTTATTCTGTTTTTCGTATTTCAAATAATCCAATGGCTTGGTAAACTCCAACGGCGAAGGGTTTCCGTTAGTCCTTCCCACCATTTGGCCGGGACGCGAGATGCCGGAGATACCCGTGACCTCTATCAAGATCCGATCTCCCCGCCGTAGCGTATTTCGGCGGCTGCTGATTCCGATTTTCGGCCTTTTCGGCGCCGGCCTGATCGCCCTGACGCTGACGGTTGGCTATTATTACCGCCACCCTTCCAGCCTCAAGACCTTCGCGGCCGTGCAGCTTGGGAACCTGGCTGGCGTGGCGGTCACCATCGGGGAGCTGTCCTACGGTGTCGACCCCCTGCACCTGCGGGTGCGCGACATCGATGCGCGCCCGGCGGAAGGTAAAAACGGGTTGGACCTGCACCTCGGATCCCTTGCGGTCGATGCCCATCTGACCGGCCCTTTCGGCCGGCGCACGCTTGTCGTCGATTCCCTGCGAATAGAGGATTTTTCTGCAAGGGTGAAAACAGAAGCCCGGCTGCCGATCGCCCTCCCGGATTCCGCACCCCCTTCACTCGCATCCCGCCTGGTCCGTAAGCTGGCCGGCTATCTGCTGGCATCCGACATCAAGTGGTCCGCGATTGAAGTCGAAAACGGCCGGGTGACCGTCAGCGGCGAGGCCATGGAACTGGCGTTCGCCGGACTTCACGTGACATCGAGCCCGACCGGCGGCATCGACGCCCGCGGACAGCTGCTGGAATCGCGGATCGGTGCCGACACGACTATTGCGGTGACCGAGGGCCGCATCCATTTCGACCCAGCCGCCCGAAACGCTCAAACGTCAGGCGAGCTGGTGCTTTCCGGCGGCCGGATTTCCGGCGCATCGTTTGGCGCCGAAGACGTCGCGGCCGCGGTTCGACTGGTGTACCGGCCGGAACGCAATGACATCGGCCTGCCTGAAATAAATCTGACCGGCAACATCACCTTCCCCAAGATGCCGCAGGCCGCTGCGCAGCCCGCGACGCCGCTGACGTTTTCGGGCCGGGGCGCGTATCGGATGGCGGAGACGGTGCTCGAACTGCACGAGTGGTCGCTCGGGGCCGCCGATTCGATGGAAGCTGCCGGCACCGCCCGCCTCGAAACCGCCGCCCCTCACCGGTTGCAGCTCACCCTCGCCGGCGGCCGCCTCGACGCCGACCGGATCGGCACCTGGTATGCCGCCGTGACCGGCGGAAAGTCGCCCTTTACCGTCTCCGGATCCGTCGGCCTGGCCGGCAATATCGAGGGTCCGCTGTCCGGTAGAGGCGCGGAATGGCACGGCGAGCTGCAGTTGATGCTTCAGAACGTTCCGGTCTCCTATTCAGCGCCCGGTGCCCGCCTGCAGGCGGACGTATCCGGTAGCGTGCAGCTCAACGGTCCTCTTCACGATCCGTTGCTGCAGATTGATCTGACGGCCGACGATATGGCGCTCTCCTCCGGAAACACGTCCCTGACGGGGTTCCAGCCGCTCCTGACGGCTTCCGGCAGTTATCCCATGCTGGATGTCAGCCTTCAGACCCGTGGTTCGGGTGCCCGGCTCGCCGCCGGCCCGCGACAGTTGACAGGAGTCCGGCTCGAACTGGATCGCGGGCAGATCGACCTGCACAGCGGGGACCTGTCTTTGCCCCGCATCGCTTTTTCCAGCTCTTCCCTGACCAACCTGACAGGCTCCTTGAACCGCACCGCAGAGCAGATGCTACTGAGCCTTCGCGGCCGCGACAGCGCCCTGCTGCAAACGGCCGCGGTCTGGGGCCTTTTGCCGGCCGGCTGGCGCTTCGAAGCGCGGGATGCGATAGACTTGGATCTCGTGTGGCACGCCGGCGGCGGTACGCTGACCTGCCGCCTGGCATTGACGGATCTTCATTTCAGCGATCCAAAGCAGCGCCGGTTCGCCGAAAAAATAGACGCCGCAGTCGACATCAGTGCCCGCTTGGGGGGCACCGCGGATGTCGTCCAGGCGGATGCACGGCTGGCTGCGAGCGCCGGCGAAGTCCTGTGGGGCAAACAGTATCTCGATCTGGCCGCCACGCCGATCGATGCCACCGGGCGGTTTAAAATAAAGGCCGACGAAGGTCTTTTGACCGTCGAGCGACTGGAAGCCTCCCTGACGAACGTCGTGGCCGCGATCCTCTCCGGCTCTTTGAAATCGGCGCCCGGGGGTCCGGAAATCGACCTGCAGGTCGATGTGCCCGCCACCGAGGCGCGGCCGCTTTACCGGCTGCTGGTCGCCGAACCTTTCCGCTACGAGCAGCCGGCCTTGACTGATGCCCGAATCGAGGGCCGGATCGGGGGTGCGGCCGCATTAACCGGCAGCCGGCGATCGATGCGCGTCAAGGGGCGCGCCTACTGGCGGCTAGGCCACGCCGGCACAAATGACGGCGCCATTTCCCTGGCGGGCATCGACCTTGACCTGCCGTTCTGGTACCAGTCGCCGCCGCAGGCCGCCGCTTCTTCGCTTCTCTCCGGACATCTGAAAATCGACCAAATGCGGATTCCCCACCTCGACGAACAGTCGCTGGCGCTTGATTTCGAGGTCGGCCCCAACCGCCTGGTGCTGCGGCAGCCCCCGGCCTTCGAGCTTTTCTCCGGCCGGGTCGAAGTCGGCCCGGTGATCCTCACCGATTTGTTTCACGGACGTCCCAGGGTCGATACCCGTCTGTCCCTAACCGGAGTCCGGATCGATGACTGGTTAAGCGGCATCTGGCCCCAGCCCACCGGAGGCATCCTGTCGGGCCGGCTCACCGCCGTCCGGCTGAAAGACAGCCGCCTCACCAGCCGCGGAACGATGACCATCGATATCTTCGGCGGCCGCATCGAAATCAGCGATCCGGGAATTCTAAATCCCTTGACCGCCGTGCCCGTGCTTTTTTTTGACAGCCGCATCGATGATCTTGATCTGGGTAAACTGACATCGGGAACCGCCTTCGGAAAAATCCAGGGCATCCTGCGGGGAAACGTTGAAAACGTTGAAATCGTCAGCGGGCAACCCCAACAATTTAACCTGCGGCTGGAAACAGTCCCGAGGAAAGGCGTCGAGCAGAAAATCAACATCCGCGCCGTGGAAAGCATCGCCAGCCTCGGCGGCGGGGGCAGTCCCTTCGCGGGCCTGGCCGGGTCCTTTGCCGAGTTCTTCCGGGAATTCTCCTACGATAAAATCGGAATTGCCGCATCGCTGGAGAACGACGTTTTTCGGATCAACGGGACCGTCAAGCAGGACGGTCGGGAATACCTGGTGAAAAAGAGTGGTTTTTCCGGAGTCGATGTAGTAAATTTGAATCCCGACAATCACATCAGTTTCAAAGACATGGTCAAACGGATCAAACGCTTATCGAAAACGGGCGGCGGCCCGGTGATCCGCTGACACGAGGAGGTGGTAATGAGGTCAGCCTTCCGGGTATATCGGGCGGTGTTTTTTGTCACCATTCTATTGATCGGCGCCTGCGTGACGATCAACATCTATTTTCCAGCCGAAAAAGTCGAATCGGTGGCCGGTAAAATCGTGGAAGACATTCGTGGGCCGCAACCCGAGGGATCTCCGGCACCCGAACAGAAACAGCAAGGGTTCAAGCGGGATCGATCCGTTTTCGCCTTTATGGTGTCGACCGCCTGGGCCGAAGACATCACGACGGTTTCGAACCCCGCCATTCGGGAGCTGAAAACCCGGATGAAAGACCGTTATGCCCAACTCAAGCCCTGGTTTGCCGCCGGGGTCCTCAAGGAAGGCGACGACGGCTACGTGGCCATCGCCCCCTCCGACACCCTGAGCGTGCGGGACAAAGGCATGCTTCGCAATCTGGTGGCCGCCGAGAACAGTGACCGCAAGAGTCTGTATCTGGAAGTGGCCAAGGCACTGAACATCGATGCCGGCCAGGTCGACCGGATAGCCGGGATTTTTGCCGGGGAATGGCAGAAATCCGTGCCGTAGATATGGCCGGTGCTAAGGAACCAGCCAGACGGCGCCCTTCGAGATTTTGTTCAGTACCGTGTTGGTGACGCTGCCCGTAAAAAAACTTTTATTGGCGCCGCTGCGTCCCATAACGACCGTATCGAAGTTTCCTTCTTTGACCTCTTTCAGAATGGCGCCGCCGATGTTGTTGGATCCGGCGACCGTCTTGGTCTGAATGCGATCTTCCCCGATACCGAATTCCTTGAGCTTGGACAGGGCGTGGGCATAGAAGTTGTCGATGCAGACCTTGTCACCGTTTCGAATCAAGTCCTCGAGCGCTTCGGCTTCGGTGGCCTCGAAATCGATCGCGCAGTAATCCTTGAGCTTGGGCCTGACGTGCAGAAATGTCAGGGTGATGTCGGCGCCGACGCTCAACGTGAACGCCAGGTGGTCGATCGCCCGCAGGCTATATTCGGATCCGTCGACCGCCACCAGGAACCTGGACGGGGTGATATCGCCGCCCACGATCCAGACTGGTATCACTTTTGAATTCTGGGCGATATTGGAAGAAACACTGCCCATGAAAAGCTCCTGCAGACCCGAGATTCCGCGCCGTCCGATAACCAGTGCATCGAAGCGGCCCTGCTGGGCGTATTCGATGGTATCTTTGGCGATATCGAACTTACGGGGCTGGGTCACCAGTTGAATGCGGGCGTTGTCGACCCCCTGCCCAACCATGAGTTCCCGGTAACTTTCGAGCAGATCCAGCGCCGTCGCGGCGTTTCGCTCCATGACCGCTTTCAGTTCCTTCTGGCTGGCGACTTTTTTGCGGGCCTCATCGACCAGAAACTGCGATATCATCGGCTGGGCGGTGTAGAGGACATAGGCCAGGTCCTCTATCCGGCCCGCCAATCGGGCAACGTAGTGAACCGCATTTTTTGAATGACGGGAATCGTCGACCGCGATCATTATTTTTTTCCCCATAGACACCATCCTTTCGCGAGTTTGTCGGGTTTGTTTATGAATTGGACACTCATGCATCTGACCACTCGTATTCTTATCGCCGCCGCCATCCTGCTGCTCGACCTGGTGGTTTTTTTCCTGCCGCTGACGGCCGTTTTTCTTGCCTATGTCATCATCTTCAACCCGCCGTGGTTCAGGGAATTTCTCGACCGTTTGGATCGATCCCCGTAATGGCGGCGGCTGGGTATTGGCCACCACGCCGCTCCGGCCCAGGGTGCTTGCAAAGACAGTCGAAAAATTTTAAACTGCCGCCCGGAAGCTGGGACTCGTAAGAAAACAGGTTGGCGTTTTCGGATATTGAAAGCCCCGGCCGGCAAAGCCTATCATCGCAGAAAAATCTGGATATCCCAGGGTTTTTCACCGGCAGCCGGACGGGATGCATGCGATGGTATTGAGCGAGCGCTTGATACGTCGCGAAAAATTCAACGCCCAGCTATCAGAATAAGCACCGAATGTACAGACAACTCTACGGCTTTACTAAACATCCCTTCCGGCACCCCACCGACCCCGAGCGGCTTTTTCTGGGCCGTCACCACGAGGAAGCCTTGGCCCACCTGACCTATGCCGTCATGGAGGGCGAGGGATTCACCGTGATTACCGGCGACAGCGGAGTCGGAAAAACCGCGGTGTGCCGGTCTTTCGTCAAACACCTGCATCAGGATGCCATCGCAGTCTACATTACGGCAAGCTCTAATCTTACCCCTCTGCAGCTGCTGAAAAACATCATCGCGGCCTATAAAATCCGGTCGGACCCCATAACGATCAAGGACCTGACGGACGGCCTCAATGAGTTTTTAATCGCCCAAAAGCGCACCGATAAACAGGTGGCCTTGTTTATCGATGATGCCCATTTGCTCTCGGACGAAGCCCTGGAACAGGTTCGCCTGCTGTCGAATCTGGAAACCACCCGTGACAAACTCCTTCAAATCATTCTGATCGGCCGGCCGACGCTCTCCGAGATGCTGGCCACACCTTCCTTGCGGCAAATCGGCCAGCGGGTCTCGGTCAATTACTTTATCAACCCGCTCGATGAGGAAGAAACCGCCGCCTATGTCCAGCACCGCATTTCGATTTCCTCGGCGGGTCCGCCCGTCAGATTCGACCAGGCGGCCCTGCGGACGGTTCACAGGCACGCGCAGGGAATTCCACGCCAAATCAACATCGCCTGCGACCGCACCCTGACCCTGGCCGCCAAGAGCAGGGAAAGAACCATCGGCGACAAGACGGCCAGGGCCGCGTTGGCGCCCCGGCAGAAGGAACCGCGCAAGTGGTGGCCGGCAGTGCCGAGCCGCTACGTGCCGCTTTTTTGCGGCATGGCGCTTCTGATGCTGTTGGCGCTGGCGGCGGCAGCCTACTGGTTGAATCGACCCGCAGTCCGCACCCGGAGCGCTGTGAGCGAAATCCCGACCGCGGTGTCAGAGCCGAAGGTGATGTCAGAGCCAAAGGCTGCATCAGAACCAACGGCGGTTTCAGAGCCGAAAGCGGTTTCAGAGCCGAAGGCGGTTTCAGGGCCAATGGAAGCTGCCCGGGCGGTCCCGCAACAATCTCCGCCGCAGCCGGCGCCGGTCGCGGCCGAAACCGCCGGCCCGAACGAGGCGCCATCCGGAGCGGCGGGTGAAAAAAAAGAAGCGGCGCCGGACCAGGGACAATTGCTGGCCGTGCTCGATTCCATGCGCCTCCAGCATAATCTGGACCAGGCCGCGCCCGCCACTGCCTCCGATTCCGGACCGTCCACCGCCTTGACCTATTCGGTTCAGGTGGGGGCTTTCCTGGTGGAAGAAAACGCGCAGCGACGGGTCGATCAACTGGCCCGCAAAGGCTATAGGCCCAGCATCACCGCCGTGAAGGACCCCCGGGAACGGGTCTGGTACACCGTGCGCATTGGAGATTTCGCCTCGATCGAGCTGGCCCAGAAACAGGCCGACGAGTTTGCGGCCCGCGAAAAGAGGGCCTCGGTCGTTCGGCCTTTCAACGCCTATTGATTACAACGACAGGCGCGTAATCGATACCTCGCCCCCGAAGCACACCGCCACATCCCGGCCCGGGTCGCGCGGACGTTCATGGATCGTGCCCTCGTAAAGATATTCCCCATTTTCACGCCGGAAAACGTACCGGTGCGGGTTGGTGTCCGGTGGACAGAAGCGGTGGGGCACGGCGACGTTCGCCGCCAGGGGGTGCGGGAGATTGACGTTCCAGTAGCAGCCGCCGGGAAGATCTTCCTGCAAGAGCAGTTGAATGATCCGCGCCGCCAGCCGGCCGGTCAGCTCCCAGTCGATTGGACAGTCGCGCGCGATGTACTGCGAGACCGCCATGGACCGGCAGCCCAATATGGCGGCTTCACGGGCCGCCGCAATCGTGCCCGACTGGTAGACGTCGGACCCAAGATTGGCGCCGGGGTTGATGCCGGCGATGAGCCAGCCGGCATCCGGGGCAAAAACCTTCAGGGCCAGCCGCACGCAATCCACGGGCGTGCCGCCGACGCGATAGCGGTTTTTACCCAAACGTGCGACCGGGATCGGGATGCGGGTCGTCACCCGGTGGCCGACCCCGGATTGAGCCGCATCCGGGGCCACGATCATCGGATCGCCATGGGCTCGGGCGATCCGGTTCAGCGCCTCGAGTCCGGGCATGTCGATCCCGTCGTCGTTGGTCAAAATGATTTTCACCGTTTCTCCCCTCCGGTTCCGGCAGCGGCGCCCGGCTTTTTAAGAATGGCCGCCGGCGCCGAGCCCCGCAATGCGAGAATCCGGCCTAAATAGGCGGCAATCTGCTCGGACCCGTTGGTTTCCGCGCGCGGCTCGCGGGGCAGCTCGAGCAGTTTCGGCAGGGCCGTCAGCCAGCGGCCGCTGCTGAAATCCGCTTCCGAAACGGCGATGCCCGGCATATACCGGGTGATGAAATCGATGAGCCCCGGGGATTCGGGGTAGGGGTCGCGGGCCACGTGGCCAAACGGCACGCCGGCCGCGTAGACTTCGGCAATGGTGCTGTAGCCGACCTTGCCGACGACCGCGTCACTGGCATTGACCAGGTCGGGATGAAAGAAAACGGAGCGGTGGGGCAGCAAAACGAGATTGGCGTGCGTTTCGGGAGCACTGCTGCCGCCGGGAAGGATGAAGGTGGTGTCGACGATTTTTTTCAGTTGATCCAGGAACCCGTGCCGCTCCGGTATCCCGCCGGTGGTGACCAGCACGACTTTCGACGTGCGGGGCACTCCCAGCCGGCGCCGTGTTTCGGCGCCGCTCGTTCTGAAGCTGCGGCTGACCGGTCCGACGGTCAGATCGACCGCATCCCGGAAGCAGACCGGTTCGGTCTGGATGTGGTAATCGGCGGCAGCGAACATCTGCCGCAGGTAGGAAATGTGAGGGGCCAACTCACCGGCAACCGATCGGTAGCCGTCATAAATCCGGTCCCAGGTGAAGTTTTCAATCAGGACCGAGGGCACGTGACAGGTGCGGCCGACGGCGATGCCGAGCGGCGCGATGTCGCACAGGATCAGGTGACAGGCCATGCGGCGGATTTTTTGCGCCAGATCTTCGACCAGGGCGGGAGAAAAGGGCAAAAACGCGTTCAAAAGCGTCACGGTGCGCCCGATGTCTTCCGAAAAGGCATTTTTTTGAACCAGTCCGATGTCGCCGGCAACCGGATGCCAGGTGAAGGGTACCGACAGCGAATCTTCGAAAAACCAGGCGGGAACGGTCGTGAAGATTTCGAACCGGCAGGGCGCGAGGCGGCGGCCGGTCGCCTCCATGGTCGCCGCGGCGCGGGCGGCGTGGCCGAACCCGTGCGGTGAAATGAAACAGGCGATTCTCAATGTCTCGGGCCGGCCGGTCGGGTTCATGATGCTGAAGATATCAGGGACGCAGGGGCAGGGTCAAGCCAATCCATGGCTCTGCAGGCCTCACGATGAATGAAAATCCTGAACGGATGAATACCGATCATCGAACGCCCGGCGCCGTTACCACAAAGACAGATTTCGAACGTCGAACGCCCAACATCGAATGGTGAATGAGGAAACGGGTCATTCAAAAATCAGCTGATGGAACAAAGCGACCTCCTTATTTCACGTTCAGCGTTAAATGTTCGATGTTCGAAATCGTTACCCGCGCCTGGATGATTGGTCCGTTGCTTATGACGGTTGGCGTTCCCGCCGCCGGGGGCAAGGAAGGTTCGCCCCAGAATTGTGTTGACACTCCTTCAGAAATTGATACACTGCGGCATCACTTGCAAGATCACATTAACCCGTGCCCAAAGCCCCCCGAAAGGGGGTTTTTTTGTCGGCGGCGCGTCGTCTGCAATGATGGGCGACCCGGCTTCCGGCATAAATAACTCATCAGCCCGACATGCTGAAACCGACCCCCAACCGTGTCCGCCAGGCCTTGGCCGCCGGCAGCGGCCTGCTGCTCACGGGCGCTTTTCCCGATGTCGGCTTGAGCTGGCTGGCGTGGATTGGGCTCGTCCCGCTTTTTCTCGCCGTCCGCAACCTCTCCTGGCGCCCGGCGTTCGGCCTCGGCTTCCTGGCCGGGATGATTCACTTCCTTTCCCTGGTCTACTGGGTCGCCTACACCATGCGCACCTACGGCCACCTGCCCTGGCCGGTGGGCATCTCGATCCTGATATTGCTGGCTGCCTGCCTGGCCCTTTTCCCGGCCGCCTTCACAGCGCTCCTCGGCCGCCAGCGGCCGCACCCCCTGGCCGCTCTTCTTCTGGCGCCAACCCTATGGGTGGGCCTTGAATACCTGCGGTCTTTTTTTTTGAGCGGCTTTCCGTGGGAACTGCTCGGATACTCCCAGTACCGGCAATTGCATCTGATCCAGGTTTCGGATATATTTGGCGTATACGGCGTGAGTTTTCTGATCGTGGCGGCCAATGCCGCGCTGTTTATACTCCTGCTCAGCCTGATGCAGCGCGACTGGAACGGCGTTGGGATCACCCGCGGGACCGCTGCGGCGGCTCTGGCGTTCGCGGTGGCGTTAAACGGCGGCAACTGGCTCTACGGCGTTTACCGCCTGCCGGAAATCGACCGGCTGAGCGCCGCAGCGCCGACCATCCGGGTCGCCGTCGTCCAGGGCAACATCGAACAGGCGCTCAAATGGGACCCCGCTTTCCAGCATGCCACGATCGACAAGTATCTCGGTCTCACGCACACGATACTCGACCGCCGACCGGACCTGGTGGTCTGGCCCGAAACGGCCCTGCCCTTTCATTTCGGCCACGATGCGCCCTTGACGGGAAAAATCCGCGACGGCGTGCGCCGGGCGGGAACGTATTTTCTGGTCGGCAGCCCTTCATTTGAAAAGGGTGCAGACCGGATCGATTTTTACAACAGCGCCTACCTGCTCGACCCGCGCGGCACCACCGTGGGAAAGTACGACAAGGCGCACCTGGTACCTTTCGGTGAATACGTTCCGTTGAAGCGCTGGCTGCCTTTTCTGGGCAAACTGGTGGAGCAGGTCGGAGACTTCAGCCGCGGCGGCATCGGCGAAACCATCGCCTGGCACCACGGCCGGCTGGGGGTCCTGATCTGCTACGAAGGCATTTTCCCCGAGATAGCCCGGGCCATGGTCCGCAACGGTGCGCAGCTACTGGTCAATATCACCAATGACGCATGGTATGGCCGCAGCAGTGCCCCCTATCAGCATTTTTCGATGACCGTGTTCAGGGCGATAGAAAACCGGCGGATGCTGGTTCGATCGGCCAACACCGGCATCAGCGGATTTGTCGACCCGGTCGGCCGCATCGTTTTTAAAACGGCCCTGTTTACGGATGCGGCCGAGGTCCGCCCGGTACCGTTAATCTCGAAACTGTCGGTATACACCCGTATCGGGGATGCCTTTGCCGCCGTCTGCCTGGCCGTGGCCGTACTTCTATTGGGCGGCCTGCTGGTGTCGTGGTTACGCGCCGGTAAAAGGCGATGATCTCTATCCACTTGCAAGGAGGTAAACACCCATGTCAGCCGAAATGAAACACACCGTCAAGGAACTCGGGGCGAAACTCCAACAGCTTCGAGGTTATCTTTGACCTGGAAACCAAAGAAAACCGTTTCGGGGAAATCGAGGCCCAGATCGCCCGGCCGGGCTTCTGGGACAATCCGGAAGACACCAAGGGTATCTTGCGGGAACGGACGCGGCTCTCCGATCAGATCGAACGATTTCGACAACTCTCACACGACTTGGAAGAAAGCGATATTCTGCTCGATTTGGCCGTCGAGGAATCCGACGACAAGACGCTCGCGGAGGTGGGGCGGCAGCTCGAGTCGATCGCCGCGCGCCTGCACAAATTTTCCCTCGACCTGATGCTCGACGGCGAGGATGACGGCAACAATGCGATCGTGTCCATCAATGCCGGTGCCGGCGGAACCGAAGCCCAGGACTGGGCCGAGATGCTGTTTCGGATGTACCTGCGCTGGGTCGAACGCAAGGGCTACAGCGCCGAGGTCATCGACTACCAGCCGGGTGAGGAAGCCGGCATAAAGAGCGTCACCTTTACCGCCGACGGCGCTTACGCTTACGGCTATCTGAAGAGCGAAATCGGCGTCCACCGCCTCGTCCGCATATCGCCCTTCAACGCCAGCGGCAAACGCCACACCTCGTTCGCCTCGGTTTTCGTCTACCCCGAACTCGACAATGAAATCGTGATCGACATCGAGGACAAGGACCTGCGGATCGACACTTTCCGGGCCAGCGGGGCCGGCGGCCAGCATGTCAACAAAACCAGCAGTGCCATCCGGATCACCCACCTTCCCACCGGTATCGTGGTCCAGTGCCAGCAGGAGAAGTCCCAGCACCGCAACAAGGACATGGCCATGAAGGTCCTGCGCGCCCGGCTCTACCAGGCCGAAAAGGAAAAGCAGAACGAAAAACTGCGCGAAATCCACGACAGCAAGGACGACATCGCCTGGGGCAGCCAGATCCGGTCCTATGTCCTGCACCCCTATCAGCTTGTCAAGGACCACCGTACCAAAATAGAGAGCGGCAACGTGAACAGCGTGCTGGACGGCGCCATAGACCCGTTCATCGAGGGATTGCTGCTGGGGCGGCACGCGTAAGTGGACCCGGCCGCTCTCATCGCCCGGCATTACCGGGGCCACTCGCAAGCCAGAAAAATCCTGCTGGCACATGGCGAGAACGTGGCGCGCAAGGCCCTGGCAGCGGCCGAAAATGTTACCGACCGCGAACCGGACCTCGTCTTCATCCGCCAGGCCGCCCTGCTGCACGATATCGGCATGCTGCATACCGATACGCCCCAGCTGGGCTGCTACGGCAGCCACCCCTATGTCTGCCACGGCATTCTAGGCCGCGTCCTGCTGGAAGCCGAGGGGCTGAAACAACACGCCCTTGTCTGCGAGCGCCATGTCGGCGTCGGCATCACCCCCGCCGACATTCGCCGTCAGCACCTGCCGCTGCCGCTGCGCGACATGCGCCCGGTCTCGATCGAAGAGCAGATCATCTGCTATGCCGACAAGTTTTTTTCAAAGAACGGCACCGGAAAAGACAAGGAAAAATCGGTGCCCGAGATCCTGCAAAAACTCGCCCCTTACGGCCAGGATAAGGTGACGAGGTTCATGCAGTGGGTCGAGATGTTTGAAGGTTAGCGAACCCCCCTTATCCTCCTCATCAGTATGTCTGAAATGGGGGCCGATCATTGCAATAATCGGCGCGTCCCCCCTTGTTCCTGGTTTCCCCGCCAAGGATCCCCGACCACAAAACCGGTAATACACCAACGACCGCGATAACGCAGCCAAAAATTTTATCTTGAACCTTTATAAAAATAAGGGTCCAACGCTTCCACAATACCGCTCACACCCTATGTCGCTTTTCCGTCGGAAACGATTATCGTCATATGGAACCGGGTCTCACTGGTTTGAGGCTTCAAGATAAGGTTATTGGCAAGGTCGGAGAAGGAAGGCGGCCGTAGGTCTTACACCGCCGACCGATGCCGGCAGCCAAAACCTTTAACATGACGTATAAAAAGTCAGGGCTTCCCCATATCCCGAAGGGAGGATTCCATGTCGGAAAAATTTGATCTCATCGTGATTGGATCCGGACCTGCCGGCGGCACCGCAGCCAACATATGCGCCGATGCCGGCCTGAAGACAGCCGTTATCGAGTATCGCGGATTCGGTGGAACGTGTCCTCTCCGGGGCTGCAACCCCAAGAAGGTCCTCCACAACGCCGCCGAAGTCGTGGCGCGCGCCGCGGACATGAAGGGTCGGGGCATCCGCTCCGATGCCCGGATCGATTGGCAGGAACTGATGCGGTTCAAGCGCTCGTTTACCGAGCCCGTCCCGGAAAAAACCGAGAAGGGTTTTCGCGAAAAAGGCATCCGTGTTTTTCACGGCCGAGCCGTGTTCGACGGCCCAGACAGCGTGACCGTGGCGGGCAGCAGGTTGCGGGCCGACAAAATCCTTGTCGGAGCGGGCGCCATACCCCGGCCACTCGAGTTTCCCGGCAGCGACCATGTCATCACCAGCGATCGATTCCTGGAGCTGGAATCATTGCCGGAATCGTTGCTGTTTTTAGGCGGCGGCTTCATTGCGTTTGAACTGGCGCATGTGAGCGCGCGTTTGGGCCGCAAGGTGACGATCCTCGAAGTGGGTGATCGGCCCCTGTCGCAATTCGATCGCGAGCTGGTGGACGTTCTGCTCGAAGCCGGCGCCGAAATCGGCATCGAGGTGCACACCGAGGTTACCGCCGAATCGGTGGAGAAAACGGCCACAGGCTACAGGGTTCGGCACGGAGAAAAAAAGTTCGAGGCGGCCGCCATTGTAAATGGCGCCGGACGTATACCGGATATCCAGGAACTCGGTCTGGAAACAGCGGAGGTCAATTACAGTGATAAAGGGATCGAGGTTAATGAATTTCTGCAAAGTACCGGCAACCCGAACATCTATGCTGCCGGAGATGCCGCGGATACCCCCTTCATGCTGACGCCCACGGCCGCGCGGGAAGCCGAGGTGGCCGTAGCAAACATCCTCGAGCCGGGTTCCCGGCGATACGACAACCGGGGTATTCCGAGCATCATGTTCACGATTCCGCCGCTGGCCGCCGTGGGCTTGACGGCCGCCGAGGCCGAAAAAAAAGACATGAATGTTGACGCGCGGCTTGAAGACACTTCCTCATCGTTCATCTCCAAAAGCAGCGGTTTGCGTCATTCGGCCGTTAAAATCGTCATAGAAAAGGAGAGCCGCAGGATTTTGGGAGCACATTTGCTGGGCCGGCATGTGGAGGAGGTCATCAACATTTTTTCTTTGGCGATCCGGTTCGATTTGACCGCTGATGATCTGCTCGATGCGATCTACACCTATCCTTCCGCTACCAGGGAAATAAAAAACTTGCTGAAGCGCTGACCCCCAACCGGCCAGTTCCCGCCCATCTATCAAGTCCTTTTATTAAACCTCATAATTTTCATGATAGGCGAGGGGCGATTGAACCGAGGCTGCCACGAGGAGCATAAGATAAAAAGGGGCGGCGAAGATCTCCTCTCCGCTGCCCCTTTTTGTTATGTCAGACTTGTTTTACGATGCGTGAGATTACTGCATTTTTTTCTGGCTATCAGCGTATTTCTTCAAGGCAGACCGCAAATCTTCGGCACTCGGCGGGACCTTTTGGATCAGCTTCTTACCGCCTTCCATCTGGGTGCCGTTATTGACGATCCCCTGAAACAATTTTTCCTCTTGATCGTAGTACCCCCGCACGGCATCTTCGTGCAGATTGTAGTACGCCCGGGTCGAATCTTCGTTCAGCGTAATGACAGAGCCTGTCACAGACGCACCGGCGAATAAACCCTTGGTGTTGGCATAGGACAGAATTTCGGCATCCTTGGTGGAGGCTTTGGCCATCGCGCCCGTGTATCCAGCAGCGACGGATGCATCGACCCCAAGGGTGAAATCGGCGCCTTGCAGAATGTCCTGAAGATTTTCCCGTTTATTGAAGACGAACACCAGATCCGAAGATTCCACACCGATCTGCGCTCCCAAGCTGCCGCCGGTAATGGAAACGAAAACCGGCAGAGACCACTCATTGTTGTTTTTAGCGACCAGCACGCCTGTGCCATGGCGGCCTCCGGCTATCAAACCGGCCTTGATAACGCCTGGGATGACGACGATGCCGGCAGCATCCTGCAGGACGGAAGCCGGTATGTTTTTATCTTGTTTTTGCGCAAAGTCCTTGAAGACCCTTGTGGCCGCCTGAACGGTGTCGACGGCTTCCTGCCGGTCTTCGGTCGAAACCATGTTCTTTTTGCCGGCCGTCATCGAAGCGTCAGTTCCGGTCGTCGGCTGGGCTTGGTGCTGATTCATGGCCGGAGCGTTTTTCTGCTGCGTCACAGCCGGCGTTCCGTCGCCTTTCTGGGCCGCCTGGGACACGCCGCCGGTGAACAGCATCAGGGCCGCAGCCATCAGTGCCACGATCGTCATAAATGAGTTTCTTGCCATTGTACTCCTCCTTTCACATTTCAAGTTGATTAAAAAACGTTGCAGCCAAGTACTCGATGTCCTCGTCAAAGTAATCCGAAACATAGTCTTATCGGCTACTGCGGAAAATGAGAGCGATACGGTATAAGGGGCTCGTAAAAATGGTATTGTTCAGGCGAGGAACGAGATTTAAGTGCAACGTGCAGACGTCATCAGTAAAGGCTATTTATCTGGAAACGATAAACTTAGGCCGGTTCTAACGCCTGGTTGAATGAAAACGACACGGCGAACATTCATAAAGAACATCACCGGTCGCGGGCCTTCGAACCCCGTTAAAACTTTCGCTTAGAGGGAGGGGATTTCTCCAATTATAGAAGGTGGATATTAAAAAAGAGATGAATAACCTTTTATGGTTCCCCGGAGGATTGTTTCAGGAAGATTCCTGAAATCGAATCAATTGACGTTCGCTTTCGTTTTCCTTTCGTCCTTTAATATCCGCAGCACGGCACTTTCGGCCTGGCTCAGTCCAATTGCCCCCGAACGGGGCTCAGCCCGGTGGGTCGATTTGAAGGAGGCCGCCAGCCGGCCGTTTTCGAATGCGTCCATGACGCCCGGATGAATGTAGTACTGACGGCAGACCGTGATCGTGTTCCCCAGCGCCGCGGCCACCTTGCGGACGGCGGCGGTTATCCGTCTCTTGGCGGCACCGCCCGCGTTCCCGTCCCCGGTGGCGGCGGTGAGGGCTTCGGCCATCAGCACGGTACCCCACCACGTCCGCAGGTCTTTGGCGGTGAACGTCTTTCCCGCAGACCGTTGCAGGTAGGCATTGATATCTTCCGAATTCAGCGGACGGCGGCTGCCTTCCTCGTCCAGGTACTGAAACAGCTCCTGTCCCGGAAGTTCCTGGCACCGCAGCACCTGGCGCGCGAGCCGCCGGTTGTAAATGTCGATTTGGTGGTGCTTGCCGCTTTTACCCGTGAAGTCGATCTGAATCGTCGCGCCGCTGACCTCCACGTGGCGACATTCGCCTACAAAGCTTTCGACACCCGTCAACCGGGATGGGTCAAAGTGGCGATTTTTCCGGAAGGATGAACGTGCCGCCGGGTTACAGGCACCGTCGCCGCGCGGATCATCAGCATAGGTTACCCCGGCGCCAGATCATCTTCCATCTTCTCGGCATGTTTTTCCGGTCGGATGCGCCTTCCGAAGCGGTGGGCGTAGACATGGGTAAATTCGGCTCCGAAGAAAAATATGAGAGAAGAATAATAAATCCAGATCAACAGGACCACGAACGATCCGGCAGCACCGTAAGTGCTGCCGATCGCCACTTGGCCCAGGTATAATCCGATCAGGGTTTTCCCGATCGTAAACAGAACCGACGTCAGCGCGGCACCGATAATGACATCCTGCCAGGCGATTTTCACATCCGGCAGGTATTTGTAGATCATGGCAAAAAGAAGAGTGATGACGCCGATCGATATCAGCGTGTTCATCAGCTGCCAGACCCATGAAATTTGTTTCATCTGATCGGCCATCAGCGTCTGCACGCCGTTTAAAAGTGCACTGAAGACCATCGACACCAGAAGCAGAAATCCGACCGCCAGCACGATGCCGAACGATCGCATCCGCACGCGGATCAAGACTTTTATCATGCTCAGGTCCTTTTTCGAGCGCACCCGCCAGATATGATTCAGGGAAGACTGCAAATTGGCAAACACCGCCGTCGAGCCGATCAGGGCCGTCAGGAGGCCGATCACCACCGCCATCGGACTGCCTTTGAGGAGATTCACGTTCTGCAGCACCTGCCGGGCCACTTTCGCCCCTTCCGATCCGGTGAGGTTCTCTAATTCCTTGACGATCTGATCTTCGGCCTGCTGTTCGCTGAACACCAGGCTGGCGATGCCCGCCGAGATCAACAGAATCGGAGCGAGAGAAAAAATCGTATAAAAGGCGATGGCCGCCGCATAGAGGAAGACATCGTCACGCCACCATTGTTTAACGCTCTGGACGGTAACGTCGTATATTGTCTTTACCATGTCTGAAGCTTCCTTTCCCGGCGCCTGCCGGAGGCTGTGAGACCAAGATTCCGGCAAGGATAGAGGCCAGAGGCTGTAGAGGTGACAGGCCGACGACCGTCCCACTGCCTGAATCTCACTCTCGACACCTGTCACAAGCGGGCTGGTTATGTAGCGCCCACCACCGGGCGCTTTTCAGCCTGGATGTCGACGTCAACTCCCAATACATCTTTCATATAAAGCAGTTTTACCAGCACGATGATCACGGCCACCAGCGGTGTCGCCACCAGTATGCCGAGCAGCCCCTGAATGACGCCCATGATGATTTGCGCCGAAATGATGAGAGCCGGCGGCATGGCGATTGCCCGGCGCTGAATCATGGGGGTGAGCAGGTAGCTTTCGATCGTCTGGATGACGGCATACAGCGCCGTCACATAAGCCGCCTGAGCCCAGCCGTCCTGCAGCGCCAGCAGTAACGCGGGCAGAAATGAAATGATCGGCCCCAGGTTCGGAATGAAGCTCATGATAGCCGCAAAAAAGCAGAGGGCCAACGCCAGGGGCATACCCAGCAGCCAGAGCCCGATGAAGGTCAGAACACCGATGATCGCCATGGAAGCCAGACGCCCGATCACCCACCAGTAGAGGGTCGCGCCTATGGCGTGCAGGGTTCGTGCGGCGTGCCGCTGCTTTTCTTGCGGGAACAGTTTTATGGCGCCCTCGACGTAAAGATGGGTGTCGAAGGCGAAGTAGAGTCCCAGAACGATCAGGATCAGCACGCCGGTCAGCGCTCCGAACATGGAATAAAGCCAGGCCGTGGCCTGATTCATCAGACCGCCGAGCTTGCCGGCGAGTTGCTGCGGCGACGGCAGACTCGAGACCAATCGCTCGCCGAACCGGGTGGAGGTCATCGTTTCCCTGAGTTGTTGCCAGGAGTCGGGAAGTTGATCGATCAACTCTTCGACTTGGTCGTTGATGCGCGGTGCCAGCAGAAACCCCGCCGAAAGAGCGGCAGCCAGCAACACCAGGATAAGGATCCCGATTCCCCAGCGCTCGCCGGTGCCGATTTTGGCGGAAATCGCGGCGCCTGTTTTGCGAAGGAATATGCCGAAGATAGTGCTCAGAAAGATCAGCAGAAACATGTGCAGCGTGTGCCAGATCAACAGTAGGGCGACAATGGTGAGCAGCGTCAGTCCCAGTTTCCAGGCATAGCGGTGATCATCGGAAACAGCGGCGGCTTTAGGGCGCATGGCATAAACTTTCTTTTTTTGAGAATCATGGCGAACCGGCGCGGACCCGGGCGCCATTTCAGGGCTGTTTTTCCGCGTCTGAAGGCTCCGCAGCACTTGCCCCCAGATGAACGGCACGAGGCTCAGGCCTAAAATGAGCACCCACCCGACAGGCCCCGGGTCCCGGGTGGCCAACACGTCGGAGAGACCCGGCAGGTAAACCGCCGCCGCCAGGAGACCGGTGCACAGCAGTATCGATCCGCCCACGTAAGGGTTTTTGACGATGTCGTTGTGAAACAGCCGGGTGCCTGGGGAGCGCAGGTTGTAAACGAACCAGAGCTTTCCGAAAGCGAGCGTGAGAAAGGATATGGTCACGGCCCGCGGTTGATCGAAGCCCAGCAGGTAAAAAGCAATGATCAATGCGGCCATGACGGTGGCGGACACCAGCAGCGCCCAGCCGCCGATCGCCTTCCAGTGCCCCCGCGTCAGCACGGCTTCACCGCGCGGCCGGGGTTTTTGTTTCATGATCCCCGGTTCGCCTTCTCCCATCGACAGCGCCAGGGCGGGAAAAACATCGGTGATGACATTTAAATAGAGTATCTGCAGCGGCAGCAGCGGAATCGGCAGGTTCGTGAAGCCGCCGGCAACGGCTGCCGCGGCTACTGCCATGACTTCGGCGACATTGGTGCACAGCATGAACATGACCGACTTGCGGATATTTCCGAAAATGATGCGGCCCTGCCGGACGGCGGCGACGATTGAAGAAAAGGCGTCGTCCTGCAGCACCATGTCGGCCACTTCGCGGGCCGCATCCGTGCCGCGCCGGCCCATGGCGATGCCGATGTCGGCTTTTTTCAGGGCCGGCGCATCGTTGACGCCGTCGCCGGTCATGGCGACGGTCAGGCCTTCGGCCTGCATCAGCTTGACCAGGTGCAGTTTCTGTTCGGGGCTCACGCGCGCAAAAATCGTCGTGTCGAGGGTGTTTTGGCGCTCCCGCCCTCCCATCTTTTCGGGGTCCGTCAGGTCGCTTCCGTGAGTGGCTTCCGACGATTCTTCATCCACCACTCCGGTCTGGCGGCCGATGGCCGACGCCGTGGCGGGCTGGTCGCCGGTCACCATGACGACCCGGATGCCGGCGTTCCGGCACTCCCGTATCGATTGGCGCACCTCGTCCCGCGCCGGGTCCTGGAGTCCCAACAAACCGAGAAACCGTAACCCGCGGTAGGGATCCGCCTCGGTATCGGTGACGATCTTGTCGGCCACCGCCAATACCCGCAGCCCTTGGGCGGCCAGCGCCTCGGCCCGTTCGCCCCAGGTGCGGCGCTCCTCCTCGCCCATTGACCGCCCACCGTCCGAACCGTTTCGACCGGCAATTTCCGCACAGGCATCGAGCACGCTGCGCGGAGCCCCTTTCACGGCCACTTCGATGCCGGCCTCGCCCCGATGAAAGGTCGCCATCATCATCAGCCGGTCATCGAAAGGCACCTCTTTTTCTTCCGGCTTGCGTTCGAGCAGTTCCGGCCGCGTCAGGCCGAACGTAATGCCGGCCCACAACAGGGCCGTTTCGGTGGGGTCGCCCTGATCCTCATCGGGCACGTCATCGCCGTCCACGTCGCGCAGAGACGCATTGTTGCAAAGAATGCCCACTTCCAGCGCGCGTCGCACGAAAGGGTCATCTGTCTTCGTTTCACCCTGTGTGGCATCGGTGTCTTCGTTCAGGACGACATCACCGGCCGGGGTCACGATTTTGCGCAGGGTCATGCGGTTTTCGGTCAGGGTGCCCGTCTTGTCGGTGAAAATGACCTGCGTGGCGCCCAGGGTTTCCACGGCCGGCAGCTTCTTGATTAAAACATTGCGCCGCGCCATCAAGACCATGCCGCGTGCCAACGCGATGGTCGCCACGATGGGCAGGCCCTCGGGAATGGCCGCCACGCCCAGGGCAATGGCGGTTTCGATCATCTTGCGCGCTTCCTGGCCGGCAAGCAGCCCGCCGGCGGCCACAAAAACCGCGATGGTCAGCGTAACCCACGCCAGGCGCCGACCGAGCTGATCCAGGCGTTTCTGCAGCGGCGTGCTGTCGGATTCCGCGCCGGCCGCCATTTCGGCGATGCGGCCCAGTTCGGTCGCCATGCCCGTGGCCACCACCACGGCGGCGCCGGATCCTCCGGTCACCGTCGTCCCTTTGAAGAGCAGGCCGGAGCGCTTCGCGAGCGGCGCATCTTTGGCGACCGCCGCCCTGTTCTTGCGGACGGGGACCGATTCGCCGGTGAGCGCAGATTCGTTGACCCGCAGGGTGTTGGCTTCGAACAGTCGCGAATCAGCCGCCGCAATGTCGCCGCTTTCGACGATGACAACGTCTCCGGGCACCAGTTCCTCGACGCCGACGTTCATCTCCTGCCCGTCGCGCCGCACGCGGGCCGTATCCCTTCCCATGGCGCGCAAGGCCTCCATCGAGCGTACCGCTTTCCATTCCGTGACAAACCCGATGGCGGCGTTGACCACCAGCACGGCCGCAATGGCGATGGCTTCGGCCCAGTGCCGGAAGGCGAGGGCCACGGTTCCGGCGATAACCAGCACGATGATCACCACGCTCTTGAACTGATCGAACAGGATAAGCCAGGCACTGCGCGTGGCCGCCTTTCGCAGCTCGTTGGGCCCGTATGTTTCAAGCCGTCGCTGCGCCTCGTTTGCCGTCAGACCCGCAACGGGATCGACCGCCAGGGTGTCGAGAACTTCTTCGACGGCTTTATCGTGGTAGGAAGCATCTTCGATTTGTGGCTCGGGTGTCATGAAATCTCCACCGATAAGGGGCGCAGACACACTGGCTGCGCTTCAAGGCTTCGACCAGCGAAGCTTCCGGGGGTGCGGCTTTACGATAAAGAATTGGACCGGGCCCCATTTCACATCCACAAAGCCGACAGTGAAACCTTTAGAAGGGTAGCCGGGCCGGCCGTTCTCCTTCAATACAGTCGATCAGGTAGTCGCGGGGCAATGGTGCAGTATATCGGGTTTCCGGCAGGCTCCATCTGCACAGGCCACAAGGGCATTCGTTGACCCGTGGCGGCTGATGCCTCATAAACGATGCCCGATTCGGGGTCGTTGCTTCCGAATAAGCACCCTTAAAAGACATCGATAATGGGTGCTCGCTGAAAACTCATATCTTCGCAGCTGCCGCGGTAGGGTCGGATACGGGGCTGCGTGCACTTAAATGACTTGTTTTCGATTTAAAAATAAGCCGAAGAAAGTATTTATTCGGGAAGCGTGCCGGACCTACTATTTAGCACATCTTTTAAACAATTCTTCCCATCCGCATAGAAAATGAAAGAAAGGACATCGCAATGGCAGGTGAAAAAATCGCAAACAAACTGTAGTGGCTGGCCCGTTTCGGCTACGTTGCCCGGGGGGTGATCTACCTTATTATCGGCGGTTTGGCTGTGACGGCTGCGGTAGGCCCCGGAGGCCAAACCACCGGAAGCAAAGGCGCCTTGCGGGTGGTGTTGGCACAGCCCTTCGGCCAGGTACTTTTGGCCGTTATCGCCGTCGGTCTGGTCGGCTATGCCATCTGGCGCTTCGTGCAGGCGGTCTGGGACGCCGACGGCCACGGACGCGATGCCAAAGGACTGGCCGTTCGCGCCGGCTTGCTGGTCAGTTCGGTCACGCATGTTTTCCTCGCGTTCCTGGCGGTCAGTCTCATCTTCGGCTGGAGCACCGGCGACGGCAAGAACTCTCAAGGCTGGACCGCCTGGCTGCTCTCCCTGCCGTTCGGCCGCTGGGCCGTCGCGATCATAGGTCTCATCGTCATCGGGGTCGGCCTGACGCACATGGTCAAGGCCTATCGGGCCGGATTCGAAAAACGGTTCAAGGTGGATCGGCGAAAATTGAAATGGATTTCGCCCGTCTGCCGCTTCGGTCTGGCGTCCCGCGGCGTGGTGTTTGCGATTGTCGGCGGCTTTTTCATCGTGGCCGCGGTAGAATTCAATTCCGGTGCGGCGCGGGGATTCCAGGGTGCGTTGGATGCCTTGAGGCAGCAGCCTTACGGCCCCTGGCTTCTGGCCGTGGTGGCCCTTGGCCTGTTTGCCTTCGGCATCTACAGCATCGTAGAATCTTTCTACCGCCGCATCAACGATTCGGCGGTAGAAGGCTAACCGGAGCAGCATACCCGCTATGAAAACAAAACGCGCGCTTATCCTGATCAATAAAAAAGCCCGCGAGGGAGAAGCGGACCTGAGGGCGACGCGGGAGATACTGGCCGCGGGCGGCATCACCTCCGTCGTGCATGCCTTCAAGGATGTTGCCGAAATAGAGGCCGCCGTGAAAAGCCATCAGGCCGCCGCGGACCGGATTGTGGTCGGCGGCGGCGACGGGACGCTGAACGCGGCCCTTGAAGCCGTTCTCGCCAGCGGTCTTCCCCTGGGCGTGCTTCCAATGGGAACCGCCAACGACCTGGCCCGAACGCTTCAGATTCCGTCGGTTCCCGAAGAAGCCGCCGGCATCATCGTCCGCGGTCGGTTGACCCGCATCGATTTGGGCTGGGTTAACGGCAAGCACTATGTCAATGTGGCCCACATCGGCCTGGCGGCCAGAGTCAGCCACATCCTGACCACGGAAATGAAAAAACGCTGGAGCGTGCTGGCTTACCCGCTGGCCCTGTTCGAGGCCTATCGGACAAACCGGCCTTTCAGGGCCAGGGTGACCTGTGACGGCCGGGCGCAGACTCTAAAATCCATTCAGATCGCGATCGGCAACGGGCGGCACTATGGCGGCGGCATGTCCGTGCGTCACGACGCGCATATCGACGACCACCGGTTGAATTTCTACAGTCTTGAGCCTAAAAATCTCTTGCACCTGTTGGCAGCCGCCCCGGCGATCGCCAGAGGGACCTTCAGACGCGGTGACCCGGTCCGGCTGATGGATGGAAAGGAGATAAAGGTCGCAACCAGCAGGGTGATGCAGGTGGATACCGACGGCGAACTGGTGGCCCGCACGCCTGCGGTTTTTCGGGTGAAAGCAGCCGCCCTCCCCATCTTCGTCCCGTAGGCTTGGAGATTGAGATTTTGGCTGCGTTATCGGTCGTCGGCGTATGAACTTATACAACCTCCTCCCTCTCGCCTTGCCAAAATCTCAATCTCCAAGCCTACGCGGCCGGTCTGAATTTGGCTGCTGGTATCGGTCGTCGGCGTATCACTTGTACAGCCTCCTCCCTCTCGCCTTTCCAAAATCTCAATCTTGGAGCCTATGCGGCTGTGGCCGGGTCTGGGCACTGTGGTAAGGACGAAAAATTTTCCGCCCTTGCGTGCCCCTACCCGATTCCCAGCGCAACCTGCGGGCGGGCCTCGTCTTTTTGATCGATCTCCGGGGCGCACACGACCAGGCGTTTTGAAGCGATACCCTTTGACACCAAAAAACTGCGCGCAGCCTCGGCTCTTTTTTCCGCCAGGCTCAACAGCCTGGCGTCCCCAAGATCTCCCGCAGACGCCTCCTGGCCGCCGGCCGCCGGTTCTTGCTTTTCACCCGCACCCTGCGCGAGTGCGCGGCGGTCGACCGGCACGGCCTTTCCGCACAAGAGCAGATTGACCTCCGGGCGCGCGCTGATTTTTTCGGCGACCTGTTCGAGGTATTGTCGAGCGTCGGCATCCAATTCCGCCTTGCCGGCTTCGAAACTGATGGGGGTGAACCGCACGGCCATGGCTTTTCCGATCAGCTTGCCGGCTAAATACGCCGCACCCAGGGGCGCGACATAGACCGCCCCCAATGGCGCGAAGTACCCCAGGGCGGCCGTTTTGATCGCCTTGAAGGTGGCATTTCTTAGTGCTTTGGCAATCACACTGCCAAACTCGACGCTCGGTCTGTTCACCCGGCCGGTTATCGGCAGTGCCAGGCGGATGTTCCCATCGCCGTCGCGCAGGAGATCCAGGGCGGTATTGAGAGGCATTCCGAGTTGGGCGCGCAACTCTTCCAGTTCATCCACACTGACCCGGCGCATGGTCAGATCGCTGATAAAGAGTTTGACAAGCGACTCCGACTGACTGTTTTTGACCTGCAAGTGGAAATCGGCATAGAGCTGTCCGCTGCGAATGGTGTAGCCCAGCTTCTC
>JBAPWQ010000115.1:0-23592 GCA_049283795.1 Desulfobacterales bacterium
GCTTCCCCCAGGAAATTGGCCACTCCGGCCAGCGATACATTAGGATAATCGATAAACTCCTCCATGCCGAAACCCATCAGGTCCATCGACATTTCGCAGATGATGATCTCGACCCCGAATTCAGCCGCCGTTTTCATGAGATCTTCCAGTGACATCACGCCTTTTTTTTTCATCAGGCCCTTGAGCATACGGGTGCCGACCCCGGCCATGTGCAGTTGCGACAGCTTCAGTTGGCCGGCACCTTTCGGCAGCATCTGACCAAACATCCGGGCCACGAGATCTTTTTTAGTCACGGTCTTTTTCAGGTCCCGCAAGACCGATGTCCCCCAGAAGGTAAAAAACATGACGACCTTCTCGTACATCGCCGCCGCTCCGGTGGCAATGATAAAGGCCGCCAGGATCCGGTCGAGATCTCCGCTGAAGACGACCATCGAGAGCTGATCCTCCGGCAGGTTCTCCTTGACGGCCAGCAGTTCGCCTTCCAGGTGCGTTAGACGTTGTTCGAGCGTTGCCACTCTTTCTTCCACGGACGTTTCAATTTCATCCAACATGTTAGCCTCACAAAACGTATGTTATCGAATCCGAAGCTGCGGAAACAGTCCTTTTTTAAACGGAAACCACCCACCCGTGCTCTCAATCAAACCATGCACGGCAATAACTAATTCGAGTTGATGCGTATCTCGGCCTGCTCCAGGATATCCGGCACGATGTCGCTCCAGCCCAGCGGCATGATGTTGACAATCTCTTCAATCGGTTTTTGGATGGTAGCGTGCACGTTAATCCCTCCTCGCTATAACGGGTTGGTCGTTAAGAATGTCCCTTCTAAATTGCCTTAACCAGATCGTGGATGAGCCCTAAGAAAAAAAACACGCCTCGCACGTAATGCCGGCCTGGTTGAATTCTGCATACAGCAGTTTTAGCCGTTCGTTGGCAATTTGGATTTTTTGCGGCCGCTCCTGCGCTTCCCTTTCTTCCGGATAGCAGGCCAGACAGCGCTCGATACGACTGGTCCTGCCCAGGCATTCCACCGTAAAATCAGCCATCATAAAGGTCTGCGCATTTCTGGTATGGGCAAAATGTTCGACGGCCGGAACATATTCCAGGCGCACCGCTACGGCCACGTCGTTGCCCTCTCCCGCAAGGGTGAGGTAATCGTGGATGGTCATCACGTTGCCGTATTCTTCCTCGATCTCGTCGTATTTGACGATCATGTCCTGCAATCGAAACAGGCGTTTCTCCATCTGAATCCCGGTCTTTTCCAGTCTGCGATAGTCCCTTTGCAGATAACGGTTGGCGATCATAACCGCCTGGGAAACGTGCGGACACAGGTTGTGCGGACACCCGCGCGCGTAGCACTTTCTGAATTCGTAATGTTTGCCATCCACCTCGCCGCTGTAACGGCAAAGGAAAATATGCGCACGGAAAGGGTGTTGGCGGTGGGAGAAATCCACCGGCAGGATTTCAAAGGACGCGTGACAGCTGACAGCCGCGCCCCCTTTTTTCAATTCGACCAGGTCGGTGACCCGACCCGGTGGGTCGGTGGATACTTTCTCTTCCATGATATGACCTCTGTCTGTAAATGGCGACCGTATTTACCGTGAACTCTTAGTAGACAAAAACCGCATCGGATTCCATCGCCTCGATATTGACGGCCCCGGCAGCGGTGGTTTCGGCGCCGCCGATCAGGTCCGTTTCCGCAATGTTCCTTTCCTTGATGCACGGCACACAGACCAGCAGTCTGCCGCCCAGTTCGACAAAATCCTGAATCAATTTTTTCATGGGTGGAAAGCCGCCGGCGGGAAGCATGTGTTCCACATAGCCTTTCTGAGCCAGATAAACGCCTTGGCCCTGCAGGCAAACGGTGGCCTTTACGTCCATCGCCAGCGCCGCGCCGGCCAGCACGAACGGCATCGCCGCTTTTTCCGGATTCTCTCCGCCACACGTCGCGATGTAAAAAATTTTTTCTTCCTTGTCTGCCATGGCTCGACTCCTTTCCTTGTTTGCGTTCACAGGGCACCGCATCTGCCGCGTTGTCGGGCACTTGACGTACACAAGTACGCCGGCGCGCCCGACGCCTTGCATCTGCGGCACCCTGTGAACGCAAACGAATTGGTGTTTTGAGGTGATCTGACATTACAACCGCGTGAACGATTACCCTTTCTTCGGGGTCCTTGAAACTTGTTATACCTGCGTTTGTTCGGCGATCAGGGTGGACAGGTCCTGCACATCGGCACCGGCTTTTCTCAGGTTGCCGAGACAGATGGGACACATGGCCACAATGGGTTCATCGGGTGCTTCAAGCTCTGCTATGCGCCGCTGCCCGACCTGTTTGGAAAGTTTCGGAGAAATTGACTCGGCCGGCCCTCCGCAGCAATTGGTGTACAGTCCGGCGTTACTAATCGGCACGCACTCGATATCCATGTCTGAAAGGATCCTGGCCGGCACGTCGGACAGCTCGAGATAACGACCGTAAAAACAGGGGTCGTGAAGGGTGACCCGCCGGTGACCGTTTTTCGATTTGAGGTTGATCAATTCGAAATAGGCCCGCACTTCGAAACTTTCACCCGTATATTTGGGATAGAGCGTTTTCAGGGCGTAGGTGGTGTGGGGGTCAACCGTAATCAACTTCCGGATTCCATTTTGCTTTAACTTGGCGGCGACGGTCTTTGCGTGCCGCACGAATCCCTCCTGGTCACCGAGGTCATAAAGGAGAACACCGCTGTAATCATCCAGTTCGGGGGTGTAGAAAAAGTCCACCTTCGATCTGGTCAGGATCCCCGCAATGTCCTGCAGGATGCCGTTAAACTTCTTTTTTTCTTTCCCCGGCGTCATCGCGGCCAGTCCCAATCCGGTCAGCAGTTTCGGTATGTACTTGCCGAACCTGACATAGCCAGCCCACTTCGTGTCCTCGAAACGGGACAGGTAGGTGGTCGATTTTTCGATGTAAGGCACGAACTGGTACATCATACCGGTGAACAGCAGGCTATCGCCTTGCCCGCGCACATCCGCCCCTTTCCACCAATTGTTGACAAGAGTTTTGGGCACGCCGAAAGGATTTTTCGTTTTCCTGACGTTATCGGCAATCAGGTCGATGATATCCTTGGGATGATACATTTCAGGACCTCCTCCAGTTCGCAACGACATAGCGTTTCAGCCCCAGAATGACTTCTCCGGGGTCCGCTTCCCGCGGGCAGGTCTGGGTGCAGAGGCCGCAGTGCAAACAGCGCCAAAGTTCCGGAGCATTTTCCAGGATGCGGTCCCTGGCGCCGATCTGGATATAACGAATCATCCGGCGCGGAAAATGTTCATGTATGAGCGGACAGATGGCTGCACAGGTGCCGCAGTTGAAACACTCCAGCGCCGTCTGGCTTCCATAACGCGCAATTTCTTCCGCAAAGCTGGGATCTACCACTGCCATTTTTCCCTCCTGAGGAAAATCAGATGATTTTCCAAAACGGTTGGATCACGCCGGTTGTTCCGCTCCCGTTTCATCGGAATTTTCAGTAGCGTACTTCCCGCAGAGCGCGTACTTGAAATAACTCCCCTCTTTTTCCGCTTCGACGACCTGGCCGTATTTTTTTAAAGCGGCAATGGCCCAGAGGGTCTCGGCCGTGGCCGCCCCTGTGGCCGCCGCAATTTCCGGCACCGTCCGGGCACCCTCCCGCAACTGGTCTTTGATGGCCTCGATGGCCTTCTTCCGGGCCTTCATTCGGTTCGTGGCCGCCTGGATAGATGGCCTGCGGCTTTCGCGGAGTTTTTTCAGAGCTTCTTGCGCGCCCTTTTTGTCTTCACTGCTCTGGCCCATCGAACTCTCCTTTACCGGCAGCATGTCCATTGTGTCTTTCCCGATCTCTTCGGTCTCGACCTATAGTCTTCAGGCGGCCGCATCGTCGGCAACGATGCGATCGACCATGGCCTCATATTGTTTCAAGGTCCAACCGTTGACATCGATGGCGTTTTCCGGGCAAACCGCAACACAGGCACCGCACCCCAGGCACAGAGCCGGGATGACCCGTGCGCGCTCAACCTTGCACCCGTCGACCTCCACCTGCACCAGCCTCAGGGCGCCATCTGCGAGACACGCTTCCACGCAAGCCCCGGATCCCACGCACTTTTCGAAATCCACTTCCGCCACGAATGGATCGAGTTCGACGAAACCGCGACCGAGCAGCGCGGCGGCCTTTACCGCCGCAGCGCCGGCTCCGCTGCAGGCTTCGCCGACATCCATGGGCGCCTGACAGGTACCGGCCAGCAAAATACCGCTCTGGGGCAATTCGACCGGCCGCAGCTTGGGATGGACTTCCAGCAGGAAACGATCGGTTCCCACCGGCAGTTTCATCATCTCTACCAGTTCGGATATGCCCGCGGGCTCCATTCCGGTGGCAAGGACCACCAGGTCCGCCGGCACTTCGATATCTTCGCCGAAGGTCAACGTGTCTTTGGCCTTGACCCGCAATGGAAAGTCGCCCGAGGCGCTGCCGTCGACAACCTGCGGAGAGTCTTCGGCTTCGAACCGCAGAAACACCACTCTGTTTCGGGATGCCTGATCGTAGAGTTCCTCCTGCCCGCGGCCGTAGGTACGGATGTCCCGGTAAAACTCATAAACGCTCGTTCCGGGATAGGCCTCGCGGATGTTGTTGGCCGCGTTGAGCGTTGCCGAACAGCAGGTGCGCGAACAATACTCGTTCAACCGGCCCGATTCGTCTTCGGGGTGGATGCCGGGGATTTGCCGGCTGCCGACGCAGTGAATCATGGCCACGCTGCGAATGGCCCGGCCGTTGACCACCAGGCGGTCGCCATCTTTTCCGGCCGTGGCCAGCAAGCGAATCAACTCCGGCAAGGTGATGACCTGCTCAAATTCCTCGAACCCGTATTCTCCCCGGCGCGGCCGGTACGTCGTAAAGCCGGTGGCCATAACGATCACACCGGTTTCGATAGCCAGCTCTTCTAAAGCGATCGGCAGCGAATTCGGGTAGATCCCGGCAAAGGGCACATACGCGCCGGGTTCCAATTTTTCGAAGGCGGGCTGAACGCCTCGGGTATCCGCGGCGATCGGTGCCAGCGGCACTTTTTTCAGGCCGAGTTTAAAACTGCCGACATAGCCTTCAAACTTCACAACCGTGGTGCAGGTGTGAATAGAAACCGACGGATCCGCCAGCACCTGTCCGGCCAGGTCTTCTATCAAATCCCGGGCTTTTTCCCCGGTGGGGGCCACCCGATCGAGGCCTGCCAGCCGGCCGCCCAGAAAGGGTGATTTTTCGATCAGTGCGACCTGGATGCCCCGCTGTGCCAGATCTTTGGCGGCTCGCAGGCCGGCGATGCCGCCGCCGATAACGGTGGCGTGCGGCTTGGCGTCAACCCGAATTGGCTCGAGCGGAATAAGCTGCCCGGCCTTTGCGGCGGCCGCTGAAATCAGCCGGGTCGCCTTGTCGGTGGCAGCCTGACCGTGATGCACCCAACTGACGTGCTCACGGATGTTGGCATGGTCGTAAATATACGGATTCATGCCGGCCCTGATCAGGGTGTTGCGAAAGGTGGTTTCGTGAAGGCTGGGCGCGCAGGAGGCCACGACGACCCGGTTGACCTGGCCGCTTTTCAAATCCTCCATGATCATTTCCTGCCCGGGGTCGGAGCACATGAACATGTTCGTTCGGGCCGCCGCAACTCCGGGCAACTTCGCCACTTTCGCACGCACCGCTTCGACATCCACGTGGTCGGATATGTTGCCGCCGCAATAGCAAATGTAGACGCCCACCTTGGCCGGCTCCATACTCTGGCCGCTTTTCTTCTTCTCCTCGCTCATACCTGAATCCCCCATCGAGAATGCTGCGTTTTCATGGTTACGGGACAACTGCTCATGGATCTATTTTGGGCCGCCACGGTCCATGAAAATCGGATTGGCCGGTTGAGTCCGTTTAGCCGGTTTGGCCGGTTGAGCCCGTTTAGCCCGTTAGGCCGGTTTAGCCCGTTGGCGGCCGGTAATTCTACTTTCGGGCGAAAGTTGGCGGTTTTGACCCGAAACGCGCATTCCGCAACCCGTAACTCGCAACCCGCAACCCGTAACCCGTTCACGCCACCGCTTTGCGGCTCTGCCGAACGCGTCCCAAATATTTGGCCGCCTCCATCGCCGCCGCTCCGGACTCGGTGATCGTATCGACAATATCTTTGGGTCCGGCCGCGGCACCGGCCACAAAAACACCTTCCATGTCGGTTATCGTCGGAGACAACTTGGGCCGGATCGTATGGATGAACCGGTCGGGCCCCTCGGAAACCGGGCAGACGCCCTGCGGCTTCCAGCCCGGAATCATCCCCAGCGACAAGACCACCAGATCGTGGTCGGCCGTTGTCACCCCCTCCCCGCTTTGGGCTTCATAACGCAAGGCCACGCCCCCGTTTTGGCCTTCGCCGATGGAGGCGACTTTGCCTTTGACAAATTCGATTCCCATGGCTTTGGCATTCTGATAAAATTGTTCATAGCCTTTGCCGAAAGCCCGGATATCCATGTAGTAAATGGTAATATCCGCCAGCGGCAGGGAACCGGAGAGCAGCATGGCCTGCTTGATGGCATACATGCAGCAAACCCGCGAGCAATAGGATATCCCCATGCTTTTATCCCGGGAACCGGCGCACTGGACGTAGGCGATCGAGTCCGGCTCCATGCCGTCCGATGGCCGCAACACTCGATTATAGGGGCCGTGCGGTGCCAGGAGCCGCTCCATTTGCAGCGCCGTAATCACATTTGGAATATTTCCGTTGCCATACTGCTGTTTGCTCGCGAGGGGTGTCAGCTCGAAACCGGTGGCCAGCACTGCCGACCTGGAACGGATGACAAAGTCTTCGGGCTGTTGAAAGTAATCGACGGCATCGGTGGGGCAGGTCTTGGCGCATTTGCCGCACAGCATACAGTTTTCCACGTCGAGCACCGCGATCTGGGGAATGGCGTTCGAGAAGGGAATGGATATGGCCTTGCTGGCGGAAAACCCGCCCTGCTCTGCATCGGTTACATACACCGGGCAGGCGTATTCGCACTGCCGGCAGCCGATGCATTTGGCCGGATCGACATAGCGCGGCCGCTGCGTGACGGCGGCCGTCAACCCATCCTCGTCGCGGTCGAGCTTGTTCAAATCGCAGTAGGTAAAAAGTGAAATGTTGTCGTGATGGGCTGCGGCCGCCATTTTGGGGGTCGTGATGCAGCTGGCGCAGTCCAGGGTTGGAAATACCTTGGATAGGCGGATCATCTTTCCGCCGATCGATGCATCCTTTTCCACCACCGCCACGGTAAAGCCTTGATCCGCCAGGTCGAGGGCCGACTGCAAGCCGGCAATCCCTCCGCCGACGACAAGGGCATCGAAGTCTAAAACCCGGGTGGCTTCCATTCATTTCTCCTCATTCAGGCGTAAGTGGAATACTACCGCCTTGACAGGCCGTGGCCATTCGCATCTTTTTTTGGTGCCGGGCCGCGAATTCGTTCCCGTTGAACGGAAAATCAGCCCTGTGAGAACACCGGCGGCCCCAGCTCCTTGACCAGGTCGTTCATCTGGTTGACCTCGTTCAGGAAGGCCCGGTTGCAAACGGTACAGATAGCCGTGAGCCGCAGCCTGCGAATGTCCAACTCGAGCGCTTTCATCCTGGCGTAGACCCGGTCGAGCCGCTTCGCCATGGCCTTGTAGGCGCCCTCATAGGGGCACTCCTCACCGCATGACATCACGATAATCCCGCTGATCCCCTTTTTGTAACAATCGATGTAAAAGTGTTCCGGGAACAGCACCGGCGCGCGGACCCTCAGGATATAGGTGTTCGCGGGGTAGGTCGAATGGGCCTGCCCCACGGAATCGGCACCCGGATAGGCACAGCTTTCCGTGGCCAGAATTAAAATCTTTTCCGTGTTGGCTCCGCTGCCGTTGGTCGCCATAGCGCGCCTGCCTATTTGTTTCTGCGGACGAAGTGTTTGTCGTAGCCGTCGACTTCCAGAATTCCCAGATAATCGTGTCCGACCTTCTTGGCCCAGGCCGGGATGTCCTTGCGCGTGCCCGAGTCGGCCGAATAGATCTCCAGGATCTCACCGACCTTGACTTTGCCGATTCCTTTTTTCGCTTCGAGCAGCGGTCCCGGGCAGGCGCTGCCCCGCGCATCGACGGTGCTGCTGGCTTTAATTTCGCTTAGATTCACTTCTGTCATGATGTCCTCCTTGGGTTTCGATGTGTTTCGCCGCTCTTCAGCGGCTGGTATGAAGAGCTGCCGGGTTGGGCAATCGTCACCATGGCGACCGTCTATTGCTGAGCCGCCGCCGACCGATAGCTTCACCAGCATTAACTTGAAATAAGAATCCTTTTCTCCGATGCGCTCCATTCCGATGACATGTAGGCCGTGTCCGGAAGCACCTTGAAAAGATCCGCCGGCGTGTCCGGATCGCTCCAGAGCACCTCGAGCAAAGCTCCCGGTTCGATGCCCCTCAGGGCCTGGCTGAATTTTAAAAGAGAAAAGGGCATGAAGGTCCCGTGCAGATCGAGGCAATGGGTGTTCGAGCCTTTTGAATTGTTATTTCCGGGTTTCATTGATTCGTTCTATGAGCAAGTTGGATGCCACCGGCATTGAAAAAATCCCGGCACCGTTTAACGAAAGATATATTTTTTTGAATTTAACAGTGTTGACAGATAATTGGGCACACGATGGTCCCGCCCCCGGATTCAGCCGCCCCAAATTATTAAACCCATTTTAAAAAAAATCTTGAAATAAGCTGTTAAAATGTTAAGTGTTAAATTTAATGAGTGTTTAATTTTTAACAGGCAACACACCATGACTGACCATGAATTGAACGCCTACTGGAAAACGGTGGTCGATACGATCCACGACGGCATCATGATCGTCGATACCGGTGGCACGATCGTGTCGGTCAACACCGCTTTCGAGTCGATAACGGGCTATTCCAGAGATGAGATCATCGGCCGTTCGTGCACGATTCTGCACTGCAACACCTGCGAGGCCACCCGCGAAAAAACGGACTGTCACTGGTGCCGGTTGTTCAGAATCGGAAACGTCCGCAAACAGAGCTGTGTCATGATGCGCAAGGACGGCCGCTACCTGCACATCCTCAAGAACGCGGCGCTGCTCCACGACGCCCACGGCGAGGTGATCGGGGGCGTGGAGACCATGACCGATGTCACGGAGTTGATTGAAAAGGATACCCAGATCGAGGCCTTCAGACGGCAGCTGCGCGCCGAAGACGGTTTCCACGGAATCCTGGGCTCCTCGGCGCCAATGCAGCGTGTCTACGACTTGATCGCCAATGCCGCCCAATCGGATGCACCGGTGATCATCTTCGGTGAAAGCGGCACCGGCAAGGAACTGGTCGCCCGCGCCATCCACGAATCCAAATCCGGGCTGCAGCGGCCCTACGTCAAGGTCAACTGCGCCGCCTTGAACGAATCGTTGCTGGAGAGCGAGCTTTTCGGGCATGTCAAGGGCGCTTTTACCGGCGCCCACAAGGATCGCACGGGCCGGTTCGAGGCGGCCACCGGCGGCGATATTTTTCTGGATGAAATCGGCGACCTGCCCTTTTCGACCCAGGTCAAGCTGTTGCGGGTGCTCGAGGAAAAAGTGGTCGAGCGGGTCGGCGATCAGCGGCCGATTTCAATCGACGTCAGAATCATCTCGGCCACCAACCGCGACTTGAAACGCCTGGTCGAGCAGGGAAAATTTCGGGAAGACCTCTTTTACCGCATCAATGTCATTCCCATTCACGTTCCGCCGTTGCGGGAGCGGGTCAGCGACATTCCGCTGCTGGCCGAGCATTTCTTCCGCCGCATCCAGCTAAAGAGCGACAAGAAAATCAACGGCATCGCCAAGGACGCCATGCACCTGCTGATGGCCCACACCTGGCCAGGCAATGTCCGGGAACTCAAGAGCACCTTCGAATATGCCTTCGTCACCTGCCAGGGGCTCATGATTCAGCCCCGTGACCTTCCACCGGACATTATCGGGCCGCCGTTAGCCATACCATCTGTGGCCCCTGCCGGCAGGACCGGAGACGAGATGAAAAAACGCCGATTGATCGAGGCCTTGGAACACACCGGCGGCAATCAATCGCAAGCCGCCGATATCCTGGGTGTCACCCGCGTGACCGTCTGGAACCAGATGAGAAAATACGGCATCACCGCCAAACAGGGCCGTTACGCCAAAGATAGGCTTTAAGATAAAGCTTGTGGCTGCTGGTATCGGTCGTTGGCGTATCGCACTATCCGCCGCCTCCCTCTGGCCTTGCCAAAATCTTTATCTTAAAGCCCATAGATCTCGTCGTCTTTTGTCGGCGTGACTACCCCTATGGTTTAATGGCATGTAAATTGCTAAAATTTGTCTCAAGGGGTGACTTGGCATTACCTCCATCGTACACTCCTCCCTTGCATCGACCCCGCCGGGATGGCGGGGTCGATATTTCCGGGAAGATGGTGTAAATGGACTTCGTCGATGCCTCTAAAGGCGCCCTGCTGCCAATACCACACCCTTAGCTGTCGGAGGAAAATCCATGAAGACCTTAGTCGTTTATTCCAGTCAATCCGGAAACACGCGCAAGCTGGCGGATGCGGTGTTCGAAGCCATCGCCGGCGAGAAGGAAATCCATCCTGCAGAACAAGCACCGGATCCGAGCGGATTCGATCCGGTCGCCGTCGGCTTCTGGCTCAAAGCCGGCAAACCCGATCCCCAGGCTCTCGAATTTCTGACAAAGATCGAGGCCCAGCAGCTTTTTCTCTTTGCCACGCACGGCGCGGCGGCCGGCTCGACCCATGCCCAGGCCGCCATGGAGCATGCCAGAAGCCTGGTGCCCAACGCGAGGGTCCTAGGCACATTCAGCTGCCAGGGCGAGGTCGATCCATCCGTATTGGAAAGAGTATCTCAGAAACCGGAACCGCCGGTCTGGCTCAAAGACGCGCCCCAGGCAGCCGGTCATCCGAATCAGGGCGACATACAGGAATTAAAAAAAGCAATTGAAAAAGCCATGACCGTTTAGAACGAAAACAATACAATGGGAAAGTGCGCTTGCCATCCGGAAAAAGAGACCAGCTTCATGTGCCTGAAGCACGAGGTCTATCTGTGTGACGAGTGCCTCGCGTGCCGGGATCCCAAAATCTACTGCAAGCATCGCTCGGCCTGCCTGATCTGGTTCATGCAGAAGCACAATGGAGGGGTGGACGACAAAGCGTAGGGGCGAAAAATTTTTCGCCCCGGCTCGAGGGGATGTGACGACAAAAAAAACGGCTTTTCACCCGGCCGTTAATTTCGTCGGGAGAAAAGCCGTTTGTTGCAGCATCGGGTGGCGGATCGCCTTCGACACCGGCGCACCCGGCACGATGGTTATGATTTCTTTTGGGCCAACTCGGCCATCTTGCCGGCGATGTCGTCGAAAGCGCGGGTGACATTCGAGTCGGTGTGGGCCTCGCGGTAGCAGCGTCCCGAATCTCCACACTGCACGACATTCGGGTCGATGGGAATTCGGCCCAGAAAGTTCAGGCCGAACTGCGCGGCCGTTCTCTCGCCACCGCCGGCACCGAACAGGTCGATGGTTTCACCGCAGTGCGGACAACTCAACCCGCTCATGTTTTCGATCAGCCCGAAGACCTCCATCTTGACCCGCTTGCAAAAGCTGATCGACTTGCGCACATCGGCCAGGGCCACTTCCTGGGGGGTCGTCACGATGATGGCCTTGGCGTCCTTGACGATCTGGGCGATGGTCAGCGGCTCGTCGCCGGTTCCCGGCGGAGAGTCGATCACCAGAAAATCGAGATCGCCCCATTCCACATCCCCGATAAACTGTTGAATGGCGGAATACTTGATGGGCCCGCGCCAGATAACGGCTTCGTCCTTGCTCTGCATGAGGGATTCGACCGAAACGGCCTTTAGATTGTCCGAATAGCTGGCGGGAGCCAGCTTACCGTTTGGTCCCACCTCCAGCATGGCCGTCAGGCCGAGCATGCGCGGGACATCTGGTCCGTGAAGGTCGACATCCATGATGCCGACCTTGAAGCCTTTGTTCGCCAAGGCGATCGAAAGATTGACGGCGGTGCTGGTTTTGCCGACGCCGCCCTTGCCGCTCATGACCAGAAATTTCTGTCTGATCTTGCCAAGGGTGCTGTTAATCTTTGCATCCTGCTCGGCATGCGGATCCTTTTTGTTGGAAGGATCCGGGACCTTGCTCATTATCTCTACCATGAAAAAGTTGCCTCCTTAGCCCTTGTTTGTCTGTGGTTTTATTGATGACACCGATGGGCTGCCGGATCTGATCAAAAACGGTTCGGATCGGCAGCCGGTGCTTTTGCCAGCAGTTGAAATGCTCGTGGTCGATACCCGTGACCAACACGCCCCACCGGTAAAACGGCTCGATAACGGGACGACTCAGCGCGGCGGGACCGGCGTTTCGCCGATGCCGGTGACACGATGAAACTCCGTGTGCCCGCATTGCGGGCATTCCGGGGGCCTTCCCGTTCCGCGCGGCTCCTCCCAGTGGTGGTCGCAGTGATGACAGCTGAACAGGCGGGCTACTTCGACCATCTTAAAGTTCCCGCCCTCGATGTTGATAGCCTTGCAGTTGATGATGGCATCGGCCACCGCTCTGCGGGCACGCTGGATAATGCGGCCGAAAGTGGCGCGCGAAACGCCCATGCTGCGTCCGGCGTCCTCGTGAGACAATCCCAGCAGATCCGAGAGTCGAATCGCCTCGCGTTCATCCACCGTCAACCGCACCTCGTCGAGATCCAGCATGGGGATTCCGCGGGGCTTGAAATAGCTGGTGTTCGGTTTGAACCCGACAATACGATCCTTGCGAGGCCTGACCATGACCTTTCCTTTATGAGATAATGCTCACAACCTAGAGGCTCTATCCATTTTTGTCAAGGTCTATTTAAACCCGCGCGGCCAACGAATCGTTCTGCGTTAATCTTCCGTGTTCTGTTTTTCGCGGGCCAACTGTTCGGGTGTCATCGTCCAGAAAGGCGTGCCGTCTTTGGTCAATCGAACCTTGAGGGAAAAATAATCGCCTTTTTTAATCTTGGAAGCCAGAAAAACATCGCGGCCGCCGATTTCGGCCCAGACGCCGCGAATCTTCACCTGGTCTCCCCGTTTCAAGCCGATATTGCCGGGCTCGATGTACCAGCTCGGGCATACCTGCACTTCGACGGTTTCCTCGCCGGATTCCTTGACCTGCAACGCGACGCCGGGCGCCATGCCCGCCATGGGCACGACTTCCATCACCTTGACCACCTCGGCCCTGAACGAATCCAGTTCACTGGCCTTGTAAAAATTGTTGTAGAGGCTGCCGAGCTCCCAGCCCCCCATCTCTTTGGGCTTCTCGGCGGCCATGGCGATGGAAGCCGCGAGGCCCGCCAAAAACATCACTCCCAGATTCAACTTTAAATTGTTCATCAATTTGTTCATTGCTCCTCCAAGGCAAAATAATGATCCGACTGGCCCTGCACCCCGATACTGATCGCAGACGAAATGCCTCCTCACACCACTATTACCAATTGCCCGCCCTCTACCCGCGTTTCGAATGTTGCCAGCCGTTTGGGGGCGGGCCCCGAAATAACCTTCCCGTCCGGGGCAAAAGTCGATTTGGAAACGCTGCAGCATCGTATCCAATCGGTGCCGGGCAACGGGTCGATGCGACGCCCCATGTGAGTACAGCGGTTGCGGAAGGCATGAAATCGACCGTTTTCACCCCGCACCACCAGGACCCTTTCCGGCAGGTGGCGGTCTTCGAGGCGAATGGCGCCACCGGGGATGTCAAGTTCCGGAACGCGGGCCAACTCGACCAGAATGTCGCCGTCCAAAACCCGCCAACTTCCCGGGTCTTGCGGCGGGCGGGTTTCGCAAATACCGAACAGCCGTTTTAGAAATTCCATGGTGCCCTCCTGCGCCGGCGATGAAGCGATGGTTTCCGATAACATATGGTCGCTATTTTAGATGTCGAGAGGACCGAAATCTCCAATTCATTTTTTGGCGCGGACTTAATCCGGCGGCTGCCAGCGGAGCTTCTGGTTCTCGAAGTCGATGGTGTAGCCTGAATTGCGCAAAATGTTCATTCCCAGCAGACCGCTGAAGCGAACCGCATTGTCCGGCTGCGCGTCGTGCTTGATCACCGTTGCGTCGACATTTTTTAAATCGAGCGGTCCGAGCTTGAGGTAATCGAGGATGATCAGGTCGGTTTCGATGAGGTTTCCGCCGGCCACCATGGAAAGCCCCTTGTGGTGAGATATGACGTTCAGGCTCCGGGCCAGTTCGTCGAAAAGCACCAGTTGGGAAGCCCCGGTGTCGAGCAGAAACAAGGCCTCGGTTTCCTTGCGGCCATAGCCGATAGTGACCGGCACCAGCACCTGGTCGGCGATGATGGTAACATCGGTTTCCAGCCGTTTCAGACGATCTTCCTCCTCGCGCTGAGCGCTGAGCCGCTGTTCCTCCCGCCGGCGGTCGGCATCGGCGTCACGGTCTTTTTGTTGCATGAGTGCTTTTTCGTCGTTGGAAAGATGGTCGTATCGTTCGGTATAGACTTTGGTTTCCTGCTGGTATTCTTCGGGCACCTGGCTGCGGTCGCCCACATAATGAACCTCGCCATCCCGGGTGACATACCGATAAAATTCCGCCGCACAAGGCGTCGGGCGCCCATACACAACCGCCCCGACCAGCAGCGGAATCAGGACCCGCAAGATCTTTTGTTTTCGCATGTAATCGCTCCGGTAACAATTATAAACCAGCTGCATCCGCGCGCTATTCACGCACAAATGGAAATTTGAAACTCGCAAACAGGATTACGAACCCGATCCGATACTGGCCATTTAAAACTCAGAACCGTGAACCCTGACCCTTATACCCTGAACCTCGTTACCTATCCCCTCGCCTCGCTCGAGGTCGTCGGGACATTTCGAAGATGGCACACGACTGCCGGCCAATTCGATATTGTATCACAGAGGCCGGGAAAAACGAGAGCGAGCGGTGAGACGATCCGGGATTAAGGCCGCCGTTTATCCGAGAATTCCCCAGTAAGAAAGGCCGTCTTTGAAAAAAAGTCCGGCAAACAGCACCAGAACCACTCCCAAAAGACGCACGACCATGATGTAGACGCAACTTTGCAGGAACCGGCGGCTTTGGCCCACCAGCGCCGCAACGGCCAGCTTGGAGCCGACCAGAAACAGGTAGAACCCGCCGATAAACAAGGCCGCCGACCCATAACCGGTATCGGAGGCCTTCAAAACCATGGGCGCCCCGATCGAAACCCAGAAGAGATAGGGGCTCGGATTTAAAAAATTGGCGATCACACCCTTGCGCAGGCCGCGGGGCCGTCGTGGCACCAGTGCGACGCCGGTTCCCTTGAACCGAATGCTTTCCCACGCCAGGTAGGCCAGGAAAGCCGAGCCGCCAAACGCCAACACTCCCAGCAGCGGGCGGATATCGGCCAGGTAGTGTATCAGGATCACCGCCGCCGCAACAATCGGCCAGTCCGTGAGCAGCGGCGCCAGGCTGACCTTGGCCCCTTCCTTAAAGCCGTGCTTCAACGTTTCTGAAATGACGAGCGTCAGCAGTGGCCCGGGCGTCAGACCGCCGCTCAATCCCAGAAAGATCCCGGAAATCAGCGAGGTGCCGGTTACCATTTACTTCCCGGCCGATTTGTTGCAACGAAACGGCACCCGTAGGTGTGAACCGTAACTGCTTTTTCCAGCGCCCGGCGGCTTGGGGTCCATCACTATGCTCCTCTCATCCGCCCGAATTTCCGTTCGTTCCGGTTTCTCGGGCCGCTCGATACCGGCTCGCAGCCCCCTAACAACTACCCGAGGGCCACATCGAGGGTCATCATGACGGCAAATCCGAGCATGGCGCCCATCGTGGCGGCATCGGTGTTTTTGTTGAGCTGCGATTCCGGAATCAGTTCCTCGACAACGACGAAAATCATCGCTCCGGCCGCAAAGGCCAGTGCGTACGGCAGCAACGGGCGCATGACGATCACGGCTACCGCGCCCAGGACGCCGGCCACCGGTTCGACAGCCCCTGAGAGCTGGCCGTACCAGAAGGCTTTCAGCCGCGAGAACCCCTCACGCCTGAGCGGCACGGAAACCGCGGCCCCTTCCGGAAAGTTCTGGATGCCGATACCGATGGCCAGCACAATCGCCCCGGCCAGGGAGGCCGACGGTATGTCGGCCGCCAGGGCCCCGAAAGCCACGCCGACCGCCAGACCCTCAGGAATGTTATGAATGGTTATCGCCAGCACCAGCAGTACGCTGCGCCGCCAGCTGGTGCTGATGCCCTCGGCCTCTTCCATCGGAAAGCCGACGTGCAGGTGGGGCAGGAGTTTATCGATCACCCACAAGAAAGCCCCGCCGGCCAGAAATCCGACCGTGGCCGGCACCCATGACGGTCCCCCGGATTCCGCGGCCATTTCGATGGCCGGCGCCAGCAGGGACCAGTAACTGGCCGCGATCATGACCCCGGCGGCGAAACCGAGCATGGCATCGAGCAGCTTGCGGTTGATGACCTTGAAAAAAAATACCAGGCCCGCGCCAAGCGCCGTTAAAAACCATGTAAAAAGCGTTGCGATGAGGGCCTGCGTCACCGGTGAAACGCCATCGAAAAAGGTAAAGCCTTCCATTAAATGATTCCTTGAGAGCTTTGTAAAACAGACTTTACGGCCACTCTAAAACTTCTCGGCTGCTTTTCCCAGCAGTTTCTGCACCGACGGTTGAAACCAGCAGGCGAGCATTTCCTCTTTTTTTTCCAACCGCCGGCTTTCAAACTCACGGCGCACGGCTTCGGTACGATTGCGCTTGATCAGTTCGAAGGCGCCGCGCGGTTTGTCGGCCACGGCCCCGATGGCCTCTATCGCCAATGCCTCGATCTTTTCCTCGGCCCCGATCTCGTCCACCAGCCCGATGTTGCGGGCCGTGTCGGGATCGATCAGCTCTCCCCTGTATTGAAGGTCTCTGGCCGCGCGCTCCCCGACGGTCCGGACAAGCATCAACGCCGCCAGGTGCGGCACCGGAACCCCGATAGTGATCTCGTTTAACCCCATCAGCTTGCGGCCGGCCGCGATGAAGCGGTAATCCGTGCCCAGTGCCAGGATCGTCCCGCCGGCCGTGGCGTGACCGGCGATAGCCGCGGCGGTCGGCACCGGCAGGCAGTAGAGGTCCAGGACGACCTGGTCGAAATCGTCCCAGAAGCGGCTCATCTTTTTGCGGTCGAAGCGGATCAGTTCGGGAAGATCGAGCCCGATGCAGAAAAACTTGTTCCCGCCGGCCAGAACGCAACCGTCGAATTCCGCGGCGACACGCGTGAGGGCGCCCGAAAGCTCCGCCACCAGTGTCGAGCCGATCGCATTGGTCACCCCATTTGTCAGTCGCAGCAGCGCGACCATTCCCTGAGCTTCAACCGCCACGGTGGTCATTTCGTTCCTCCTGTGTTTTCCCGGCTGAACACGCGTTAGAACCCCAGATCGGCGTTTATCAGCACAATTTTAATGCGCCCGGGCAGATGCGACCTTTCGGTAATCGTCCAGGTATTGCAGATCCGCAACGGGCTGCGGTACTCGCGGCACGCAGCCGACTTCACGCAGGGTGTCTCGATCCCGTGCCGGATGGCGTTGATCGGCGCCGCGATGGCCTTGATACGGACCATGGCGCTCTCCAGATCGGGGACAATCTTGTTCCGGCCCGCGAGAATTACCACGCTGCGGGGGCCGAAGGCAATGGCCCCGACCCGGTTGCCGACCATGTCCAAGTTGACCAGGCGGCCGCTTTCGGTGACCGCATTGGTGCCGGTAATGAAAAAATCAGCCTCCAGGGCCTGACGCCGTCTTTACCATGATTCAATCGTCACCTTCGGTTGCAGTCCCGGCGGCGGGCGCACTCTGTCGCCGGGGCAGCGCCCGGTTCAGGCTGCCGGTCGTATACCCTTCCAGGTCCAGGGCCACGTACCTGAACCCCAATTCATGCAACTGCGTTACGACTGCCGCCCGGGTCTCTGTGGCTATCATCCGCTCGCATTCCCCGAAGGCCAGCTCGATCCGGGCGATATCGCCGTGGTGCCGCACCCGCACCGTGCCGAACCCCAGGGACAGGATGAACTCTTCGGCCGCATCGACCATCTTCAGGGCCTCTGTTGTAATCGGCGTTCCATAGGGGATGCGGGAGGCCAGGCAGGCCATGGACGGTTTGTTCCAGGTGGGCAGGCCCATGTGCCGTGACAGCCGGCGAATGTCGGCCTTGGTCAGGCCGGCCTCCACGAGAGGCGCCGCGATGCCCATCTCGCCGGCGGCGCGGGACCCAGGCCGAAAGTCACTGGAATCGTCCACGTTGGCGCCGTGGGCGACATGCCGAATGCCGAGCCGCCGGCCGAGTTCGATCAGATCTCCCAACAGGGTTTTCTTGCAGACATAGCAGCGCTCGGACGGGTTGGCCAGAAAATCCGGCTGATGAATTTCGCGCGAGTCGATGATCTCATGGCGGATGCCCCGCGTGGTGGTAAATTCTGTGGCCAACCGAAGTTCTCTTGCAGGATGAATGGGAGAACGGGCCGTTACCGCCAGAACATTGGATCCCAATTCAGCATGCGCCAGAAAGAGAAGCAGGGTGCTGTCGACACCGCCCGAATAGGCGACGATCAGCGCCCGATACCCTCTCAGGATGCGTCTCAATCTGTCCGCTTTTTCTTGAAGTCCCATAGGTTCAGCCCTGAATCCTTTCAGGCCGTCGTCCGAAAATCGTGCCATTCCCCCCGCCCGGGGCAAGAGGTCTTCCGGCTCCCTCTTTGCCAACTGGAAGACCGGCAAAGGTGTAAGGCCACCGGGCCGGATGACCCAGTTTGTCAAACAGGGTCCATGGCAATATGAAGGCGCGCTGGTTAAATGAACACAATCGGCTTCAATGGTCAACCATGCTGTTGATGGTAAAATACTATTTACAAAATCAAAAGAGCCATGATAAGTGGACCGATGATACATACCGGAAACCGGACAGTGAAGGGGGATTTATGGCCAATGACATTCCGGAAAAACCAGCTCCAGGCGGGAAAGCATCAGCGATAACACCCCGGAAAACCAGCCGGAAGTCTAAAACGAAATCCGCATCATCCGCAAAAAAGAAAACCCGTTCCACCAAATCGAAAGCAGCGCCGACCAAGGCCCCCGCAAAAGGGGTCGGCGCCGCTGATATTGAGGCCGCCGCAAACCAGGTCGAGCCCGCGCCTCCCTCCGCCACCGTCAGGAAACCCGAAAAGATTGCCGGGGCGATGAGAGAAAAGACGGCGCCCGGCGTGAATTCATCCGAAAATGAGCAGCCCGGTGCCGCTGAAAAAAGCCCCGGGTTTGAAATCCTGAACGGCGAAACCGAAAAAAAATCATTATCCGGGCCCGGCACCGGGCGCGACCAGGCAGAGGCCGCGCACAGCCCATCGGATAGGACCGCAACCGACCACAGCGATTCACCGGCGACCCCGGCGCCCAAGTGGACTCCGGTGCCGCCTGAAAACCATGTTGTCGCTGACAGTTCACAACCGCCAGAGGAGGAACCAGATCCCATGAAGAAAATGATCGTTTACGCCGGTGCAGGGTTGGCCCTGATCGTTTTTTTGATTTTCGTCGCCAGCCTGCAGAACATGCGAAAGTTTTATTTGGTCGAACGCGGAGACGCCGTCGAAGTCTGGAAGGGGCGGTTTTCTCCGATGGCGCGCGAAAAACTGGCCGCTCTGACCGGCGTGCAACCGCCGGTTGAGGAAAAAGAGGTGTATACCCGCCAGGAGGTCTATCCGATGCTGTTCGCGCACTTCATTCAGGAAGCCGACGCCAGCATGGAAGCTCCCGGCGTGCCCGACTTCGCCCACACCAGGAGGATCCTGACCCATGCCGGCGCGTATGTGACCGGCGCTGAAGATCGCGCCATGATCAACAACCGTTTGCAGATGATCGATCGGACGTTATTGATCTTCAAAGCCGACCTGGCGGCGGGAAGAGGCACGATCGGGGATCTGCAGGCGGCCCAGGCTCATCTGCAACGTGCCGCGACCCTTCAACCGGACGCCGTCCAGGAGAGCTTCATTCAACAAAAAATGGCCTCCATCAAGGATCAGATCGCCCTTCTGAAGGCGGGGCCGGCACCGGAGCAGAAACTGGAAAAACCACCGGCGGAAACGGCCCCCCCGGCGCCCAAGAGCGATGAGGAAAAGGCCCCGGAAACCGAAACCGCACCGGATAATCAGGCGCCGGCCGCGCGCGGAACGACTTAGCCTCTGGTCGAAATCAACGATCACCTTCTTAAATCCCTCCCGACCTCCCTTTGCCGAAAGGGAGGAGACCCTGTCGTAACGGGGAAGGGAGGGATTTTTTTCGAAACGAAACAATGGCGGTTGATCGATGGTGCCGTTCAAACAACTGTCGCGATACCCGCGGTGACACATGCGGTTCGCTTTGCCTGCTGTACCTCCGTGGTTTCATTTTTGACACTGCGCATTTTCGGTCCAGAAATGTGAAATTTTCCGCAAGTTCAAGGAAATCGACGCCATTGCGCGGAAGCATGCGCCTGTGGACCGCGCAACCGATTCCGCCACCCCGGTCACGCCCTGGCGTGATCGATGCCGAAATTGCGGAAAAGAACAACTCTGGACGGAAGCTACCTAATGGTAACCGTCCATGACCATAAAACGGCTTCTGATATTCGCGCCGCTGGTCCTGATCATCATACTGCTTCAGTCCTATTTCTGGGTCCCCACCTACGAACAGCAGACACGCGGCAACCCCAACCGGCTCGGCACCTATGTGACGGCTTCGACCGGGGATGCCAGCCTGCTCAATCCCGTTCTTTCGGCCGATTCGGCCAGCAGCCAGGTCGAGGCGCAGGTGTTCGAGGGCTTGATCGACCGTGACCAGGACCTGCAATTTCGCGGGCGGGTGGCTCATGGCTGGGAGATTTACGAAGAAGCCTATTTCTACGTCAATCCACATCAGCCGCCCGCCGGAATCGACACGGCCGATCCGCAGGCCGTCGCTGACCTGATCCGCGGCGCCAAGGCCGCACCGGGGCCGATGGACCCGAAACTCAGGACCACGCTCGACCGCATCACCGACATCGGCGTCATACCCCCCCGCCGGTTTACCGCGACCCACACCGCCCCGGCGGCCGGCGCGCCTTCGAAGCCCCCGGCCATTTCCTTCACGGTCGATGCGCCGGCGCGCATCAAGCTCAGCCTGAGCGAGGTCGATCAGAACCTCTTCGGCCACCTGCAGCAATTACTTGGCGACACCTACTTCGAGTCCTTTGACGGTGCCCGCTTTCTTACGCCCGGCCAGCCGCTGCCCGCCGAAAGACTGGCAGCGGCCGCCCGCGACATCCTGCCGCCCACGGAACAAAATCCGGTGATCGTTTTCCATCTCCGGCCGGGTGTCCGCTTTCACGACGGCCACCTGCTGGAAGCCGCCGATGTGCGCTTCACCTACGAAGCCATCATGAACCCCCGCAACCTGTCGCCGCGCACCAGTGATTACGAACCGGTGAAAAGCGTGGAGGTCATCGATCCGCTGACGGTCCGCGTCGTTTACAAGCGGCTCTATTCACCGGCAATCGGCACCTGGCAAATGGGCATCTTGCCCGAACATCTCCTGAACACCGAGGCCCTGCAGCACGAAGCCCGGGCCCGCGGTCTGGACCCGCAGAATTTCACCCTGCGTGACAGCCGCTTCAATCGCCACCCGATCGGCTGCGGGCCCTTCAAGTTCGCGGAGTGGCTCTCGGATCAATACATCACCCTGGACCGTTTCGAGGACTACTGGGAGGGTGCCCCCAATTACAAGACCTTCGCCTATCGCATCATCCCCAACGTCTTGACCCAGGAGATGGAGTTTTACGCCGGCACCGTCGACAGCTACTCGGTCCAGCCCTTCCAGGTCGCGCGCCTGAGCGCCGACCCGCGCTTTCAAAACTTCTCCGGGCTTTCGTTCGGCTACACCTACATCGGCTACAACATGCGCCGCGAACCCTTCAACGACCGGCGGGTGCGCCTGGCTCTGGGCATGGCCATCGACGTCGACAAGATCATCCGCTACGCGCTTCACGGCCAGGGCGAGCGCATCACCGGCCCCTTTCCCAAACAGACCGAATTTTACGATAGCGCCATTGTGCCGGTTCCCTACGACCCGCAGGGGGCGCTGCGGTTGCTTCAGGAGGCGGGCTGGCAGCGCAACGCCGAAGGTTGGCTGGAAAAAAACGGCAAGCGTCTGTCCTTCACGCTGATCACCAACAGCGGCAACGACCTGCGCAAGTCGATTCTGGCCATCGCCCAGGACGCCTGGAAACAGATCGGCGTCGATGTCAGCACCGACCTGCTGGAGTGGTCGGTGTTCATCCAGGAGCGGGTCAACAAGCTCGACTTCGACGCGCTCGTCCTGGGTTGGTCGATGGGAATCGATCCGGACCTCTACCAGATCTGGCATTCCAGCCAGACCGGGCCGAACCAGCTCAACTTCGTCGCTTTCAAAAACCAGGCCGCCGACGATTTGATCATCAAGATCCGCCAGGAATACACCCATCAAAAACTGGTGGACTATTGTCATCGGCTGCACGAGATCATCGCCGCCGAGCAGCCCTACACCTTTCTGTACGTCGGCAAGTGGACCGCCGTTCTGGACAAACGCATCGTCATCGAGGCCGTTAGGGCCGACGGCGAGACGGTCTTTGAAAAGATCACGCCGACCAAGACCGGAAATTTTATGTTTTACTTTAACAAGTGGATAAAGTTGCCGGATTTCCCGGTATTTAAAGCCGAAGGATAACAGACCTCCATGATCTCGTTCATCGGACGCAGCATCATCCAAAAAATCGTCACCCTGTTTTTCGTGTCGGTGGTATCGTTTCTGATTATCCACCTGGCACCCGGCGAGCCGAGCCAGGTCGACCCGATGAACCCCAAGTTCACACCCGAGATGGTGGAGCGGTTCCGCCAGCAGTTCCACCTGGACAAACCGCTGACCGTCCAATACCTGCTGTTTTACAAAGATCTTTTAACCGGCCGGACTGTTTCGTGGAAGGACAACCAGCCGGTTTTAAAAAAGATCTGGGACCGATTCCTCAACAGCCTGCCGCTGTTCGTGGTCGGCACCATCCTGACCTGGACCCTTTCCTTTCCGGTCGGCATCCACGCCGCCATCCGCCGCGGCAGCCTGTTCGACCGGGGCTCCACCTTCGTGGCCTATTTCCTGATCTCGATTCCGGGTTTTTTCTTCGCCTACCTTCTCATCATCCTGGTGGTGACGCATTTTCAGGTACCCGTGATCGGCATGCAGACCTTCGGCATGGGCGACACATCGCCGGTACACCTGGTCATGAACCGGATCTGGCACCTGCTGCTGCCCTCGATTCTGGGCGCCACCGGGGGGATCGCCGTGCTGTCGCGCTACGTGCGCAGCCAGATGCTGGAAGTCGAAGGCCAGGACTACATCCGCACGGCCCGGGCCAAGGGGCTGCCGGCCGACGACGTTCACTACCGCCACGCCCTGCGCAACGCGCTGCTGCCGTTCGTGACGATGTTCGGCCTGATCCTGCCGGGTCTGATCGGCGGCTCGGTCATCATCGA
>JBAPWQ010000116.1:0-16230 GCA_049283795.1 Desulfobacterales bacterium
GACCGATTTCATGAAACGCGGCTTTGCCGCTCTAAAACAAAACCGGCTGATTTTCTGTTACACTCTTCGCAGCCGGCAAATCCAAAGTGAAGGTTGTGCCCTTGCCGGGGATGGATTCGACGCCGATGCGGCCGCCGGTTGTCTGCACCAGGCCGTCGACCACCGCCAGGCCGAGTCCGCGGTGGAATTTTTCAGGTTTGGTTTTGTAGAACGGATCGAAAATGCGCGGCAGCGCCTCCGCCGCCATTCCCTGCCCCGTGTCTTTGAATTTCAACCGGACATACGATCGCGCGCATGACTCTTTTTCCTTTTGCCGCAAGCGGCTCGCCATGACGTTCTCGATCTCTACGAACAAATCCCCGCCGTGCGGCATGGCGTCAGCGGCATTGTCGTAGAGTTTCTGCAGGATGATATACAGCCAGCCGCCGTCCATTTCGACGGCGCCACAATCCGGCGCGATGGTCAGGTGGCAGTCGATATCTTCCCGCTTGCCGCAGCAGGTGACCCTGACGACTTCGGCCAGCGTCTCGGTCCCGATTCGTTTTGCAACCGGCACGCTGCCACCGCAGTAATACCTGAGGTCATTTAACAGGTGTTGCCCGCGGTCGATGGTCGCCATGATTTTATGCAGCCGCGCTTTTTCGGCCTCGTCGGCACTGTCGTCGGCCATGATAAACGCCGTGTGTTCTTCTATCTCGGTCAGCAGCCGCTGCAGGATCAGGATCAGGCTGTCGCCGAAACGGCGCAGCGCCCGCCGGGATTCGGCCGGCGTCAATCGCGCGGGCCCTTCGAGCCCGCAGAAGGCCCGGCGCATGGCCACCGTGTCCGAAATGGCGATGATCTCGTCCAGCAGGTGGGCCTGCAGTTGCCCGTCGATATTACAGCCCTTCTCGATTACGATGCCGAGCAGGTCGTTGGTGAGCATCGATTCACTTGCGACAAGCTGCTCCAGCCTCTTGATCCGCCGGTCGTGACGGTGATCCCCGACCGTGGCCCCCAGTATCAGGGAAACATTGCCCTGAATGGTCATGAAAAGATTGTTGAAATGGTGCGCGATACCGACCAGGAAAACCTCCAGAGCGCTTCTGCCCGCGGTCACCAGGTGGGTTGCCTGACCGCTCTTGCGTTTGAGAACCGCGTGGGAGCGATCCATCCGCCTGCGGGCGCGTTTGATCAGCTCGACGATGTCTTTTAGTTCGCGAACGGCCGCAGGACCGCCGGAGCTGACAAATTCGATCGTCGGCTCGAAATCCACATAGGGCCGTGGAAGGTTTTTCCCGTTCGGCAGCGGCCTGAAGACCACCGGAGACCGCTGCTTCAAGAAATTGGCCATTTGACCGCGCGCGTGCTCGCCGGTGCCGAAAAACCAGGTCAGGTAATCGCCTGTTTTCGGGTTCGTCATCATTTTTTAGTCCCTCCTTGATCACCGGGCTCTGTGCCGCGGCGGTTCATCAGAATCTTCCGCCCGGCAAGTCTTCGAACTGACAGTATTTTCACACGGGTTCCCCCATCGTTTGCACCAAACATGCCATCCTTCGGGCAGCTATGCGCTCAAACCCGTGATCAACGGGTTTCCAGTGCCCGTGAACCGTCAATGTGCCTCTGATAGCTGGGCTTGCCGCCGCCGGGATGTCCAAGGTGTCAACCTTTTGACTATACTCGACAGCTTATGAGGCAAGAGTTGCCGGAGGTATTGACGCAGTCGTCAGGGGTGAGAGGATTCGCGCGCGGCAGTTGGCACCTATCGTGGTGAGAGAAAACCTTGTGAGTGGCCGATGGTCGATCGCCTCGGCGCCTCGACGCTGCCGACCGCTAGGGTTGCGGGATTTTATCGCATAAAATAACCTATCCGTTGGAACACTTTCTGCATGGATAGCGGGCCATTCTTCGTTTTCTTCCCGCGAGGTCTTTTGAATGCAACGCCGAACCAATAATGAGACAGAAGCGCGCCCCGGCCAACGCCGGGCAAAAATCCCTTCCGTAAAAGAGGGGATCGACCCGCCCCTCACGAATAACGGCCTGTTTGAAAATTTGCTCGAGCTGACCGCGGACGGCGTCCTGATCGTGCAAAGCAAAACGATGGTGGAATTGAACCGCCAGATGGCCGCCATGTGCGGCTATGGTCGCGAGGCTCTGGTCGGCCGCCCCTTTTCACTTCTGAGCGGCGACGGTTCGTCTGAGATCAGCTTGTTGGCGGCGGCCATTCAGGCTGGCGACGCCACGGTGCTGAAAAACCACCCAACGAGACTTTGCCGGCATGACGGCCGCAGCCTTCCGGTCAGGATCGCTGCCGCGCGGATCCGCTACAAGATGGCCCCGGCCGTTCTTTTTGTGATGGAGGACTTGTCAGAGTCGATCGAAACGGAAAACGAACTGCGCAAAGCCCGCCAGCTCGATTCGATTGCCGCGCTGTCAGGTGGAATCGCCCATGATTACAACAATCTGTTGGCCGTGATCATCGGCAACATTTCCCTGATTCAATCCTATGTCGACCCGCAGGACGTGGTCTTTCGCCTGCTGAACGAAGTCAACGAGGCCGCGACCGTCGCCAAATCGCTGACCCGGAAGCTGATCACGTTTTCAAGAGGCGGCTCCCCCTTTAAGGCGCCGGCTGATCTGGCCGCGCTCGTGCACAGCGTGACGGAGTTTTCGTTGAGCGGCTCCAATATCGACTGCCGGTTCGAGGTCCCGGATGACTTGTGGCTGGTGGAGGTGGACAAGACCCAGGTGGGGCAGGCCATCCACAACCTGGTGATCAACGCGCGCGAGGCCATGGACGGTGGGGGCACCATGACGGTATCGGCCGCAAACGTCGAGGATATCGACACGGAGCACGGGCCGGGGGCCGGCCGGTGGGTACAGCTGTCCATCAGGGACCAAGGCATCGGCATTGCGCCCGAAAACATGGACAGGATATTCAATCCCTATTTCTCCACCAAGGAACGCGGCAGCCAGAAAGGGACTGGTCTGGGCCTGTCGATCAGCCACTCCATCATCCGCAAGCACGACGGTAAAATAACAATCGACTCGGCCCCCGGAGCCGGGACGACGGTGAATCTCTATCTGCCGGCGTCAACCAAGGCCCTGCCGGTAGACTCACCGCCCGCGCCCTGCCGGAGTGCGCCGCCGGTCCCGGGCAGCGGCCGGGTCCTCGTCATGGACGACGAGGAAATGATTGTCAACATGGCCCAGCGGATTCTGGCCCGGCTGGGGTATGAAACTGCATCTGCACACAATGGTGCTGAAGCCGTGGCCGTCTACCGGCAGGCGCTGTCGACCGGAGAGCCCTTTGACGTGGTCATGCTCGACCTGACGGTGCGCGGCGGAATGGGCGGGGAAGAGGCCATCCGACTGCTGATCGAAATCGACCCGCGCGTAAAGGCCATCGTCTCGAGCGGCTACTCGGACAGTCCGGTCATGCAGGACTATAGGCGGTACGGTTTCTCCGGAGCGGCCGGCAAACCTTACAGCCTTCTCGAACTGAGCCAGGTCCTTGACCGCGTGCTCAAACAGCCCGCCGGACAGGAAAACGCCTGAGCCGGACCAGCGCCGTACCGCTCCCGAATGCCCTTTGCGACGGTGTGCCCTTGCCTGTCGCCGCTGTTGACGAGCCGGTTGCAATCGGGTTCATTTCCCTCTAATATGAGCACCGTGCTTTATTTGCTTGCCATCAGGAATCCGTCTTCGGTCCGATGCCATTTTCCCCGCTCAATTTAGTCAAGCGCTGGGGCCTCCTTGCCATTTCATGCGGCCTCTTGTGCGGCCTGCTCATCGGCGCCGTGTTCGGCCTGGCGCGCGACCTGCCCCAGATTCGGTCTCTCGAATCCTTCAAGCCCGCAGCCGTGACGCGCCTCTATTCGATTGACCACGAACTGCTGGCCGAATTTTTTCAGGAAAAACGCGATCCGGTGCCGCTCGAGACGATTCCGGCCTACCTGAAAAAGGCCCTGGTTGCCACCGAAGACCGCCAGTTCTACCGGCACGTCGGCATCAACCCCAAAGCGATCCTGCGGGCCGTGATCAAGGACATCTGGGCCGGAGGGTTCGTCGAAGGGGCCAGCACCATCACCCAGCAACTGGCCAAGACCCTGTTCCTGACACCGGAAAAATCACTGGCCAGAAAGCTCAAGGAGGTCCTGCTGGCCTTCCAGCTGGAACGCCGCTACACCAAGGACGAAATCCTGACCTTCTATCTGAACCAGGTCTATTTCGGCAGCGGGGCTTACGGGGTCGAATCGGCCGCCCGGATTTTTTTTGGAAAATCGGTCAAGGAACTGAGCCTGGCCGAATGCGCCCTCATCGCCGGCATGCCGAAATCGCCGTCGCGCTATTCTCCGCTCGTCAACTCCGAACTGGCCCTCAAACGCCGCGCCATCGTTCTCAACCAGATGGTCACAACCGGGATCATCACCCCGGTGGCCTTCCAGGAGGCTGTATCTGAAACATTTCGGACGACCGAGCGGCCGTTTCACATGACCAAGGCGCCCTACTTCGTCGAATACATCCGTAAACAGCTGGAAGAAATCGTCGGCCCGGCACGGTTGTACCGGGAGGGACTGACGGTTTTCACGACGCTTGTCTATTCCGAACAGTTGGCGGCGGAAGCGGCGACAGCGGAAGGATTGGCGGCCATGGAAAAGCGGGCGGACACCGGCAAGCCGGGCCACGACGACCCGCAGGCGGCGCTGCTGTCGCTCGATGTGGCCGGCGGCGGCATTCGCGCCATGGTCGGTGGCCGTGATTTCTACAAAAGCCCCTTCAACCGGGCCATCGATGCCGTGCGTCAGCCCGGTTCGGCCTTCAAACCGTTTGTCTATGCCTATGCCGTGGAACACGGGTACTCACAGGCCCGGTTGTTATTGGATGCGCCGGTGGCCTTTAAGGGGGCCGGCGCCGACATGGACTGGCAGCCCCAAAACTATTCCCATACCTTTGCGGGCGAGATGACCCTGCGAAGCGCCCTGGTGCACTCGAAAAATATACCGGCCGTGCGGCTGATCGAAACGCTGGGCCCCGCGGCGGTGGCGAGGTTCAGCCGGGAGTGCGGCATTTCAACGCCGCTGGCCGCGAATCTGACGTTGTCCCTCGGCGCCTCCGGCGTCAGCCTCCTTGAGTTGACGGCTGCCTACACCGTGTTTCCGAACCGCGGGCAGTGGATCGAGCCGCACGGCATCGTGGAAATCCATGACCCTGCCGGCCGGGTGATCTGGCGCGCCCGGCCGCGAAGAAAGGTCGTCATGTCCCGCGCCGGCTCGGCCATTGTGACGGATATGCTGGCGGGGGTCATTCAGGAGGGCACCGGGCAGAAAGCGGCGGTGTTGAAACGGCCCCTGGCCGGTAAAACCGGGACAACGGACGACAATCGCGACGCCCTTTTCGTCGGCTTCTCGCCGTCGATTGCCTGCGGGGTATGGGTCGGCAACGATCGCTACGAAACGTTGGGCGATCGCGAGTCCGGCGGCCGCGCCGCCCTGCCGATCTGGATGGCCTACATGCGGGAGGCGCTCGCATCTCAGCCGGTCGACTACTTCGATATTCCGGACGATATCGTGCAGGTTCGCATCGATCCGATCAGCGGAAAACCGGTGGCGGACCCCACCGCGGGAGCCGTCGTGGCCTTGTTTAAAAAAGGAACCGAGCCCCAGCCCTAACCAGCGGCGAGCGGCATCCGCAGCGCGGAGGAGGGTCGTAAAAAGCCTCTTGATTTATTCCCCAAGTTGATCAGATAATCCGTGATACTCAGCCAAAAAAGATCGGGCCCTTGGTGTAAAAGGCCCGATCTTTTTGACTACATCCTTTGACAGTTTACGCCTGGCGCGCGCCGGCAAGGCGCCGGAGAATCAACGGCGCCGGTTTCGCGGCCGGCCGGTCCCGGCCTGAAACCAGGCGATCGCCAACCCCAGGATTAAAAGAACACTCATCATCCAGCGCGAGGGCGACATCGAGCGCATGCCGAGGACTGAAGTATCCGTCGCACAGTGATCCAGGGTGGCCTGGATGAAACAGGCACTTTTGGCATTATCGATCGTCGATTCCACATCACCGGGACCGGCAGCATCCAAGCCGTCGACGGATTCCATCCCGTTTGAGATTTCCGCCAGGCCGATGGGATCGACGATGATGCCATTTTCCACACCGTCGGCGTCGCCCACTTGACCGTCGGTAATCTCGACCACATATTTATCGCCGACGATCCCTACCGGATATTCATACCACCCGTTGATCGAATCATACTTGTACCACTTGGCCGCGGGGTGCGGTTTTTCCGGCATATACAGCTCGAATCTCGCCGTCGCTCCGGGGTGGTCCACCGTCACGTTGAACACCATCAAGCCATACTTGAGCTTGAACCGGCGTTCGACCGGAATACTGGCCGGGTCGATGCCGGTGAAGCAGTTGATCCGGCTGACGCCCTCGACGGCGTGGATGCCGAGGTGCGACTGGCCCTTTTCGCTTTTGAAAACCCTCATCAGCGGTTGGTCGTTGTCGTTCTGGCCGTTATTGTCGAGATCGGAATATCCCGGTTCCTGTATATCCGGCACGCCATTGCCGTTGGCATCCTCCAGGTCCCCGGCGGTTGCGAAGGCAAACGGTTCCGACCAGTCGGACCAGTCATGGGCGTCTTTGACCTTGGCCCGCCAATAGTAATTCTGATCGGCGCACAGGGCGCCATCCGGAACCAGGAAGTTGACCAGGTAGTTGCTGGGACGGCTGATGACATCGAGAACGAGTTGCTCGAAGCTGTCATCCATTGCTACCTGCCACCGCGTGGCACCGTGATCGTCATCCGCGTCCGGGTCGGCAAAACCGGCTATCTCGAGCAGCGGCGTCAAGGGAACATCCAGCGCGCCGTCGATAGGCAGCAGCAATCCCGGCGCTGCCGGCGCCTGGTTGATAAACTCCTGCTTGGGCGTGACGGCCGGCGAAACAACGCCGTTGGTGTCGGTGGCTGTCCCGGTTGAAGAAGACGAGTCAGAAGACCCGGAAGGATTATCACCGGCTGCGGAGCCGGTTGAGCCAGAATTATCCGTTGCCCCGGAGGAAGACCCGCTATCCGTAGGATTGTCGGTGGAGGGGTCCGAAGGACCGGTTGAGCCCGCCGAACCGGTGGAAAGGAATTTGACGGCATCCGCGCAGGTTGAATTGTCAACGGAAGTGGACGCAACGACGACCTTGGCCGTTCCGGAAAAAGTGAAGGTGCCGAGTATATTCCACCGGCTGCCGTTTTGTAATTGGTCGACAATGACCGTCCCGAGCAACCGGGTCCCATCATATATCTTTACGGGCACGGCCGCATGCCGATTTTCGTGATATGTCCACCACAGGTAGACTTCATGCGTGCCGGTGAGAGCCGTCTCGAATGAATAGGTTCCGGAAACCGTTTTATTGTAGAGGGAATCCGCACCGTACGGGCCGGTGCCGGCGGAAGCGGCCCAGGTCCCTGTCGCGCTCGTCCCGGAATCGCCGTTGTCGACGATGACCGCCGCCGAAGGCGCACCGGTGCCACCGGTCGAGCCCGAAGAATCCGAGCTGCCGGGATCCGAGGCCGGAGGAGTGGCGTCAGGTGGCGCGCTGACGGCAACGGGCTTAAAGGAGGCCGTTATTTTATGGGCTTTGGAAACGTCCGTAAACGTATACGTGGCAATGGGTCCCCGGGACTGGTCGTCCACGGTGACGTCGGCGATTTCATAACCGCTATCGGCGGCGATCGCAAAGGTTTTGCCGCTGCCCTGCGCCACGGACACGGTTCCCGGCGTGATGCGGCCGTTGCTGCCGGCCGTGGCGGTAATCGTGAACATATTGGCCGCAAAGCTCGCCGAAATCGTGTGTTTTTTGACGACATTGGTAAACTCGTAGCCGGACCGCGCTCCGACGGAGACCCCGTCAACCAGAACGTCGGCAATATGATAACCTGTTTTCGGAGTGATTGAGAAATTCTGATTGTTGTTCTCGATCACGGTGACGTTCCCATTTGGGGAAATGTTGCCATTGCCGTCGTCTGAGGCGGCAATGGTGTACAAGGTGACCGGATTGGAAGCAAAGGTCGCGTAAATAACATGACTGGCGGAGATGTCGTTGAACGTGTATGGGGAAGAGGATCCGATGTCCACCCCGTCGACCAGCACGTGCTCGATATGAAAGCCGGAATTGGGCGTGATGGTAAATGTCTTGCTTTGTTTCTCGGTCACGCTGCTGATCCCGGAAGGCGAAATTATTCCACCATTGCTGGCTGATGCCGTAATGGTGAAGGTCTGCAAGGTTTCCGGCACGGTGTAAGATACCGGATCGGAATCAGCGCTTTCGCCGTAGGTGTTGTAGGCCCGGGCGACAAAATGATAGGTCTCGCCTTCAGCAAGTCCGACCACCGTGCAGGACGTTTTCGAAACCTGGCAGCCGCAGGTGGAATAGTCGCCGCTTTGAGTCCCGTAATACACGCGGTATCCCATGACCGCCACGCCGGGTTGCGAAACGCCGTCCCAGGCCAGGGTGACATCGGCCGAATGGGAGTTGCCGGCAAACACAAACGCCGACAGCACCACTAAAATAAACGCGGCGGTCTTGAAAAATACCGGCTGGAAGGCTTTGAATCGAAAAGGTGACATCGCAAATACTCCTCTGCTTTGTTTTTTCCCAAGGGCATAAGAGCAATTTGGGTGCCACCGCAGGCTGCTGGACGGTTTTAACGACCGGTTCGAAGGGTTTGCTTCATCGTAAAAAACGATCGGAAGGGCCAATACGCTGAAATTATATTGAATCCAGCACACAGTTGTTTTTTGCGACCGAAATGAAGCAGCGGGCCCCGCCAACGGCGCGTCAGCATATTGACAAGCCCATGATTACGGCCGCCTCCCGCTTCAGTAATCCGGATTACGAAATTGATTTTAGCGGCAGGCCCGGAAATCGTATTGAAAGTGGTTGAAATAAAGCGTAAGCAGGGGTGTCGACCACAGGGGCAAAACTCATCCGATCGGCTCAAGGGAGCGTTCGATTATCGAACGAGTAAATAAATGATCCGCAAGGCAACGATTCAAGATGTCAAGTCCATTCACAAACTGCTGCAGCTCTATGGCATCAAAGGGGTGCTTCTGGCCCGACCCTTAAGCCAACTTTACGATCACGTCCGGGATTTTTTCGTCTATATCGACCTCGGCGAAAACCGGGTGGTCGGCTGCTGTGCCCTGCAGTTCTGCTGGGAAGACCTGGCCGAGATAAGGTCCCTGGCAGTCCAGCCCGAGTATGAAGGCCGCGGAATCGGCCGTGCGCTGGCGGAAACCGTCATCGCCGAAGCCGGGAGCTTCAAGACCCGTAAAATTTTTACCCTGACTTACGAGCCGGAATTCTTCAGCAAATTCGGTTTTAAAAGAATCGATCGCGCCGAGCTGCCCTTGAAAATCTGGGCCGACTGCATCACCTGTGTCAAGTTTCCCGATTGTGACGAGACGGCCATGATGAAAGATCTTTGAGCAGCGGGAATTTCAGGAATAGATCACGTTGGAGGACAGCGGCGGGTATTTACGGAGGCCCGGCAGCGGCAGGATGTGCCGGCCGCCGACCATGACGGTCAGGCCGTAGTATTCAAAGAGATTTCTCTTCTGCTATTCGTTTCACCGATATCACCCGGGAGTCTTTCCCGGCCCGTGGTTGAATTTTTCCACCCAGCGATAAAGTGCTTCCCGGTAGTGATAGGCCAAAATGAGGAGCACGAGGCACAGGCTCGCCAGCACCGCAAGCCAAAGATAATTGCGCTCGAAGAGCAGCGCGCCCTGCAGGCTGAGCATCAGCGTGCCGGGCATGCGTCCGATAGTTGACATCAGCACGAACAGCTTGGCGGGGATGTTGCCGATACCCAGGAAAAGGCAGAGGTAGTCTTTCGGAAATCCCGGAAGAATGAAAAGAAAAAAGACGATGATCACGCCCTGGTGATGCAAGAACCTGTCAAAACGCCTTTGCGTGCTTGCGGGAATGAGACGGCGGATAAAACGATTGCCGAGATAGCGTCCGATCAGAAAATTGGCCAAGGACCCCAGGGTGAGACCGATGGTCGAAAACAGGAAGCCCTTGCCGGCGCCGAAAACGTAGCCGCCGATAAAGCCGGTCGCCTCGCCCGGCACCGGAGCGAAGATGACCTGCAGGAACTGAAAGGCGACGAAGACCAGCGGTGCAAAGATCCCAAAGGACTGGATGGCGGCCGCCACCCGCTCCTTGTCCGTAAAGAACCGATAGGCCGTCTCGAGGTGGGCGGCAAGTGCTTCCCTATAAACAACCCCCGGCACCACCACGACAAAAACAACCAACACCACCGCAAGCAGCCAGTAGCGCCGGTCAAAAAGTCCACGACCGGACTTTTTTGTGTCTGAGGTGGCCAATTGAGCCGTTACCCGTCGGTTGTTGTGATAGCGGAAACTGCGGCTTACGCGTGACCCTTCCGATCCGAGCGGTTTCAGCCAGCCTGCGTCGCCGCACCGTTTTGACTCTCCGCAAAGTGCGCACTCAGATACGGTCGGCACGACCGAAAACTGCCGCGGCCGGCCAATACTTTTTACGGCGCTTTTTTTCCGGCCGTATTCAAAGCCGCTACGGCCGGCAGGGTCTTTCCTTCCAGCATTTCAAGAAAGGCCCCGCCGCCGGTCGAGATAAAAGAGATCCGGTCGGTTTCGCCGGCCATGTGCACGGCAGCATCCGTATCTCCACCGCCGACAATCGTCAAGGCATGCGCCGCGGCGACACTGGCGGCCATGGACGTGGTCCCGCGGCTGAAGGCATCGACTTCGAACATGCCCATCGGACCGTTCCACACCACCGTGCGGGCTTCCTGCAGCGCCTCACGAAAGAGCAGCGCGGTGGCCGGACCGATGTCGAGCGCCATCCAGTCAGCCGGGATCTCCTGAACCGGAACGATCTTGACGGGTGCCCCGGATTCCGGCGCCGGGGCAACCACCACGTCGACGGGCAGATAGAAGCGCGCCTTTTTTTCGGCGGCCTTTTTCATGACCTCCCCGGCCGCGGCGACGCGGTCTTCTTCGATTTTCGACTTGCCGACCTCGTGCCCCATGTATTTCAAGAAGGTATTGGCCATCGCCCCGCCGACGATCACCGTATCGACGTGCTGCAGCATGTTGTGCAGGGCCGCGAGCTTGGAGGACACCTTGGCCCCGCCGACGACGGCAGCCAGGGGGCGGCGGGGGTCGGCCATCGCCTTTTCTATATAGTCGATTTCCTTTTCGAGCAGCAGCCCGGCGCCTGAAACCGGAGCGAATTTGGTTATGGCGACCACCGACGCATTCGCGCGGTGGGAAACCGCAAAGGCGTCGTTGATGTAAACATCGCACAAAGCGGCCAGGGACCGGGCGAAGTCATCCTCGTCCTCCTGTTCCTGCGCATGGAACCGCAGGTTTTCCAGCAGCACCACCTCGCCGGGCCCCATTTCTGAAATCAGGGCCGCGACCGGCTTGCCGATGCAGTCCGAGGCCATCTTGACCGCCGTGCCGAGCAGGTCCCCAAGGCGTTTGGCCACCGGTGACAGGCTGAATTCCGGTGCCGGTTTTCCCTTCGGGCGTCCTAAATGACTGGCAAGGATCACCCGGGCCCCTTTTTCGCGCGCGTATGATATGGTGGGCAGCGCCGCCCTGATGCGCGCGTCATCGGTGATCTGCTGCTGCTTATCCAGGGGAACGTTGAAATCGACCCGGATAAATACCCGTTTGCCGCCGATATCGATGTCTCTAATCGTTTTCATGCCGCCCTCCCGGCCCCTCGGCCGTCTTTTTTTGTTCCTGCTTCCGTCGGTGCAGATCTTTCTTCCTGGACCAGCGCTCCAGAAAACCGATCGCCCCGGCGGTATACGCCCGTTCCAGTTTTTCCTCGTGGACCTTCAGGCCCTCGGACTTTCGCATGGCCGCCCGCAAGCATTCGGTCTTGTAAAGGCAGGGCCGGCAAGATTCCGGCGTATGCCGCAGCCCGTCGCCGCCGAGCGGAAACACCTTGTCCAGCTTTGAAAAACAATACGGATAATCCGTTCCGCGGTGCTTGGGATCCGTGGTCCACATTTTAGTCTCCTTTATGGCTCTATCATGCGAACACAGGCGGTCGTTTTCAAGTATCGTCCGTTCTGAGCGGCATTTCAGGTGCCGGCCTGATCGAATTCCCGGTTCATGCGGGCGATGTGGCCCTGGTCGGCGAAGCTGAAATAGCGGTTGTTGCCGATAATGAGGTGCTCATGCACGGTGATGTTCGTGACGCGGCAGGCGAAGACCAGCCGCCGGGTGACGGCGATGTCGTCCGCCGATGGCTGCGGGTCGCCCGACGGGTGATTATGCGCAAAGATCAGGGCCGCGGCCTGATTCCTGAGCGCCGCGTGCACGACCTCGCGCGGATAGACCGAACTGGTCGTCAAGGTCCCCTTGAAAAGCGTTTCGGTCGCGATCACGCGGTTTTTGGCATCGAGGTAGATGACCCTGAAATGCTCCCGCTGCTTGTCGCGCATGAGGTGATACAAAAAATCGAACAGGTCCCGTGAGTTGTTCAAGGGATTCAGGTTCTCGATTTTTCGTTCCTGATAGCGATCGGCGACGGCCTTAATCAGCTTGATCCCCAAGAGGTTTACGGGTCCGATGCCCGCGATCTCGCCCAGTTCCTCGGGCGCGGCCTCCAGCACCCCCTGCAGGCTGCGGAACCTTTCCAGCGCGGCCTTGGCGGCATCCTTGCAATCCTTGCGGGGGGTGGCCAGGGTCAGCAGCAGTTCGATCACTTCGTAATCGTGAAACCCTTTCAGGCCGGAGGACAGGAACTTATCCCGCAGCCTTTTCCGGTGGCCTGCGCCTTTGTGGGATTGATTGCCGGCCACCGAAGCCCTCCTTTGACTTTCAGAAAAAAAACTGACGGCTTTCGCAGCCGCGGCGCTTGCCCGGCAAGTCGCCGGAACGAGGCGGTCTTCGGAGGAGCCCGGTTTTCATGCGCCACGCCATATCATTATTCTTCGTCCAGCTCGTACTTGAGTTCACGGGTCATCAACCGGCGCAGGGCGTCCGCGGGGGCGAGGTCTTCATAGAGCATATGATATATGGCATCACAAATGGGCATGTCGACGCCGATTTTTCGCGAAAGGTTGTAAACGGACTTGGCCGTCTTAACCCCTTCGGCCACCATGCGCATCTCGGCCAGAATATCCTTTAGCTTCATGCCGCGTCCTATTTTCTGGCCCAAGGTGTGATTGCGGCTGAGAGTGCCGGTGCAGGTCAATATGAGATCGCCGATGCCGGCCAGCCCCGTAAAGGTTCGCGGTTTGGCGCCCATGGCCACGCCCAGGCGCCGGATCTCGGTCTGGCCGCGGGTGATCAGCGCGGCGCGCGTGTTGAGCCCGAGACCGAGACCGTCGATGATGCCGGCGGCGATGGCAATGACGTTTTTCACGGCACCGCCCAGCTCGACCCCCAGGACGTCGTCGTTGGTGTACACCCTGAAAGTGGACGTGGCGAGCACCTGCTGAACCAGGCCGGCCACGGCCAGGTCGCGGGCGGCGACCGTCACGGCGGTGGGAAAGCCCAGTGCAACTTCGCGCGCGAAGCTGGGACCGGAGAGCACGGCCAGCTGCCCTTCGGCGACTTGCGGCAGGACCTGCCTCAAAACGCCGGTCATGGTCAGGTGGGTGGTGTTTTCGATGCCCTTGGAGGCGGTAACCAGGATGCAGTCAGGGGAAACATGCTCCCGCATGCGCGCCGTGGTCTCGCGCATCACGTGCGAGGGCACTACCACGAGCACCAGGTCCTTGCCGGCGGCGGCCACGGCCATTTCGGCCGTGGGAGTAATGCCGGCGGGCAGGTGAATGCCCGGAAGAAAAACCTTGTTTTCGTGCTCGCGCTCGATCTGATCGATGACCTCGCGTTCGTATGCCCAGAAGTCGACGCCGTAGCCTTTGCCGGCCAGCAGGTGGGCGAGCGCCGTGCCCCAGCTGCCGGCGCCCACGACGCCGATCTTAAGATTTTCCACTGCCGTTTCTGCCGCTGTCACGCCCGTTCACCTCGCCTTGTCAGAAATTCTTCAAGCATAGCCATCTGGCCGCCGGCGCCTATTCGTCTTCTATCCGGGCCGCGCCGATCACCTTTTCACCCGGCTCGATGTCGATCAGCTTGACGCCCTGGGTGTTGCGACTGATGACCGACACGCCGTTGACCGGGATGCGGATCAACTTGCCGGCATCGGTCATCAGCATCACGTTGTCGTCTTCCTCGACCAGCAGCAGCGCCACGACTTTTCCATTGCGCTCGCTGGTCTTGATGGTGATCACCCCTTTGCCGCCGCGTTTTTGAATGGGGTATTCGTCCACCGAGGTCCGCTTGCCGAAACCTCTCTCGGTCAGGGTAAACAGGGTCTGGCCGTGGCTGAGCACCGCCATGCCGACGATGCGGTCGCCGGCGGTCAGGCTCATCCCCCTGACCCCCTGCGAGGTGCGACCCGAGGGCCTGACGTCGGCCTCGTGAAACCGGATCGATTTTCCCATGGCCGACACCAGGAACACGTTGTAAGTGCCGTCGGTCAGACGGGCCTCGATCAGCTCGTCGCCGGGAAGCAGGGTAATCGCGATGATGCCGCCCTGGCGCGGCCGGCTGAAGGCCATGAGGTCGGTCTTCTTGACCAGCCCGTCGCGGGTGGTCATCAGGATGTGGTGACCGGGTTCGAAGGACTCCACGGCCATCACCGCCGTCAGCTTCTCGTCCGCCGCCAGGTTGAGCAGATTGATGACGGCCTTACCGCGGCTGGTGCGCCCGGCCTGGGGAATGTCGTAGACCTTGCGCCAGTAGACCTTGCCCTGATTGGTAAAAAACAGGAAGGTGTGATGGGTCGAGGCCACGAAGAGGTGTTCGACAAAATCCTCCTCCTTGGTCCCCATGGCGGTCTTGCCCTTACCGCCGCGCCGCTGGATGCGGTAGAGCGTGATCGGATTGCGCTTGATGTAGCCGTCCTTGGAGAGGGTGACCACCATGTCCTCTTCGACAATCAAATCCTCGATGTTGATCTCGGTGGTGTCGAGCACGATTTCCGAACGGCGCGCGTCCGCAAACTCTTTCTGGATTTCGGAGACCTCGTCCTTGATGATATCCAGCACCAGCCGCTCGTTGCCCAGGATTTCCCTGAACCGTGCGATGTCCTTTAAAACGGCTTCATATTCCTCAACGATCTTTTCACGCTCGAGCCCCGTCAACCGCTGCAGGCGCATGTCGAGGATCGCCTTGGCCTGGATGACCGTCAGGCCGAAGCGGTCGATCAGACGCGTACGGGCATCATCGGGCGATTGCGAGCTTCTGATCAGCGCCACCACCTCGTCCAGGTTGTCCAGAGCCACCTTAAGGCCTTGCAGAATGTGGGCGCGCTCCTCGGCCTTGCGCAGGTCGAAGCGCGTCCGCCGCACGATGATTTCCTTGCGGTGATAGATGAACTGTTCAAGGATTTCTTTCAGCGTCAGCAGCTCGGGACGCCCCTGGACCACGGCCAGGAAGATAATCCCGAAGCTGCTTTCGAGGCGCGTGTGCTTGTAGAGCTGGTTGATGATCACCCCGGCGATCTGGTCTCTCTTCAACCCCAGCGCGATGCGCATGCCCTCGCGGTCCGACTCGTCACGGACGTAGCGCAGTCCTTCGATCTGCTTGTTTTTGACCAGATCGGCGATCTGTTCGATCAGCCGGGCCTTGTTGACCTGATACGGCAGCTCGGTGATGACGATCGTTTCGGACTGGGTGCGCTGGTCTATTTCGACCAGCACCCGCCCCCGCATCCGCACGATGCCGCGGCCGGTGCTGTAGGCATCTTCGAAGCCCTTGGTGCCGTAGATGATGCCGCCGGTCGGAAAGTCGGGTCCCGGGATGATCTTGTTCAGCTCGTGCCACTCGAGTTGCGGGTTGTCGATCAGGGCTTTTGTGGCCTCGCACACCTCGTTTAGATTGTGCGGCGGCACGTTGGTGGCCATCCCGACCGCGATGCCCGATGACCCGTTGATCAAGAGGGACGGAATCTTGGCCGGCAAAACCGACGGCTCGCTCAGCGACTCGTCGTAGTTGGGTACGAAGTCGACGGTTTCCTTGTCCAGGTCGGTCAGCATTTCGTGCGCGAGGCGCGTCATGCGGATTTCGGTGTATCGCATGGCGGCCGGCGGGTCGCCATCGACCGATCCGAAGTTGCCCTGCCCGTCGACCATGGGGTAGCGCAGCGAAAAATCCTGCGCCATGCGCACGATGG
>JBAPWQ010000117.1:0-1547 GCA_049283795.1 Desulfobacterales bacterium
GATGCCCAAAGTCGCCCGTAGCCCTTTGGGGATGGTGATTTGACCGTTTCGGATGACCTTAACCAATGGCATGGCGGTTTCCTCTCATTTTTGCTTTCGAATATTTTGCATGAATTTACATATTATGTAATTATGTAACCATTATATTCTATCGGTAAACTGTGTCAACCCGTAGAGCTTCCCCCTCTTTCCATTCGAAGGTAATACACCAAGGTCCATTAATAGGCGCTGTATCGTTTTTGAATACCATGAAGACTTGTTCCAATGTCAACTTGTTTGTGACACTTCCTTTATTTGACCGGCGCCATTTAATTGGGCGTCGTCGCCTTTGTCATCTTTGAGCTTTAGGGGCCTACCGGGTCGGCACTCCGTTAGAAACCGGGATGTCACTTCCAATTTTACGGGTTTTAATCCCCCACATTAACGTTTGGGACTTTCGGACTTTTTCGAACCGGTAAGACGTATGTGTCACCAGACCTGCCAACACCATTTCAGCATAGATGCGTATTTTTTGCCCAACTTGCGTGATAAATCTCTGTAGTGGGTATTTTTTACTCGAAGCCAGAGGTCTATAAGGTCAAAGCTCGGTGTCCGATAAGCGAAATATTCCTTTAATTTTAACAGGTAAACTTAATCACCACAATGTGGTATGGTTTATGCTTAATATTCGACCGTGGAGGATGTTCATCTGCAGTGAGGATGAATGGTCCAGTAAAAAAATCTGAGTTTTATTTCAAATAGATGTTGCAGAACGGGTAGTAAGAAAATCGGCAAATACACGTCCGCAGGAGGTGAATCAATGGCCGAACGGACCGGATTGGTCCTTCATTCTTTTGACAATGGAATGGCGGAAGTGGCCACCGATCGCAAAAACGCGTGCGGCGGGTGCGAGTCCTCGCACGGGTGCCGTTCGTGTCTTACCAGCACCAAAATGGTCGCGATGGTGCAAAACCCCGTGGGTGCCGCACCCGGTGACGTGGTTTCGATCTACCTGAAGGAATCCGCTCTCCGGGCCGGCGCCGTTCTGCTCTACATCATCCCGATCCTGTGGCTGATGGCCGGCGCTTTTGTCGGTGACGGGCTGGGCGGCAACTGGAGAATCGGTGCAACCGGCGCCGCCGTTCTGGGAGGCTTGGCCGGACTCGCACTTGGCTTTATGATGGCGCTTGGCATCTCGAGATCTTCGCGCTTCGGCCCCGGGATGGTTCCGAAAATCACGCGTGTGATCGAACGCGCCAATACTGCCAGTGTACACGGCCACGCCGAAATCGATACGACCTCAAGCGCCGCGTGTTGCGGATAACGGCATCCTGCTCTATGTACCGATTCATCAGGAGCCGCGATGATAGGAGGAGCCCCATGCCGGAAGAGAAAACGAGTTATCCCCAGACACTGCGCCGCCGGACGTGGTACGGCATCGATGCGACCGTAAATCTGAATTCAGAATTCATACACCAGACGGGTTTCGGAAGTTTTTTGGTGCCTCACCCAACTGCGGTGAACCGGCTGCTCAGGTACGGGCTCAAGCGTGAGAACGCCATTTCCTT
>JBAPWQ010000118.1:0-40426 GCA_049283795.1 Desulfobacterales bacterium
AATATTTTTAAAACCCTAACAGGAGCTGCGGGCCTTGTCAACAGATTTAAAAAAAAGGTTCAAGGTTCAAGGGTTCAGAGGTTCCAGTATGGTTTCGGATGGTTTCAATTCCGATTTGCCAGTTTCAAGTTTCCAGTTTCAAGTTTCAGGTCTCCGCGGACGCGCTTTCGCGATGACCGCACTCCTGATTCAGGCAGGCCAGGAAGGTTCCCTCTTTTTTGGTCGTTTTCAGGACCATGAACCCGGCGCCGCAAGCCGAACAGGCCTTGTTGACCGGTTTGTCCCAGGTGGCGAAATCACAGGCGGGAAAACGGTTGCAGCCGTAGAAAACTTTGCCGCGCCGGGAGGTCTTTTCGACCAGCTCGCCCTCGCAGCCCTTCACCGGGCAGGCCACCCCGGTTGGTTTGCCGGCCCCGTTGGGGTGCAGCGAAAGCGTTTGCTTGCAGTCGGGATAGCCGCTGCAGGCCATGAACTCTCCATAGCGGCCGCGCTTGATCACCATCGGACGGCCGCATTTTTCGCAGGTCTTGTCGGTGACTTCCTCGGCGGCCGATTCGACGGCCTGGATCCGGCCTTTTTCGTCGCGGGTATAGTCGCGCGAATAGGTGCAGTCGGGGTAACCGCTGCAGGCCAGGAAATGCCCGTTTTTGCCGACCTTGATGAACAGGGGTTTGGTGCACTGCGGGCAGGAGAGTCCGGTGGGAATGCCGACCCCTTTGACGCTGAGCATCTTTTCACCGGCCACGGTCAGCTTGGATTTGAAGGGCTCGTAAAAGCGGGAGAGGACCTCGAGTGAACCGATCTCGGAAGACTCGACCCGGTCCAGGTCGTCCTCCATCCGGGCCGTGAAGTCGACATCGAAGATTTCCGGGAAGTTCGCCACCAGAAGATCATTGACAATAAAGCCCAGTTCGCTGGGATGAAAATAACCCTTGGCCCAATCGACGTAGCCTTTGTCACGGATGGTGGCCAGGATGGTGGCATAGGTGCTGGGGCGGCCGATGCCGTTTTCTTCGAGTTCCTTGACCAGGGAGGCTTCGGAGAAGCGCGGCGGCGGTTGGGTGAAATGCTGCTTGGGATCAAGTCTCAACAGCTCCAGGGCCATGCCGTGCGCCAGTTCGGGCAGGGTCAGTTCCTGACGGGCGCCGCCCTGTTCGTCGTCGGCCGACAGGTAGAGTTTCATGAATCCCGCGAATTTGATCGTCGAGCCGGTGGCGTTGAATCCGTATTCACCGGCCAGGATCGAGGCTGCGACATTGTTGATCAGGGCCGGCTGCATCTGCGAGGCGACGAAGCGCTGCCAGATCAGGCGATAAAGGGCCAGTTGGTCGGCTGAGAGAAAAGCGGCGATCTTTTCGGGGGTATTGAACACCGAGGTTGGGCGGATGGCTTCGTGCGCGTCCTGCACTTTCTTCTTGTTCTTGAAAAAACGTGGTTTGTCGAGCGCATACTCCGGCCCGATCTGCTCGCGGATGAGCTGGCCGGCCTCGAGGGCGGCTTCAGCTGCGATGCGGATCGAATCGGAGCGCATGTAGGTGATCAGGCCGACCGATTCTCCGGGCCCCAACTCGATTCCTTCGTAGAGCTGCTGGGCGATGAGCATGGCCTTCTTGGCTGAAAAGTGCAGCTTGCGAATCGCGTCCTGTTGCAGCTTGCTGGTCGTAAAGGGTGGTGCCGGATTGCGCTTGGTGACTTTCTTTTGCACCGTATCCACGACATACGGTTTGTTCTCCAGCCCTTTGAGAATTTCATCGGACGCGGTTTTATCGGCGATGGTGAGTTTCTTGCCCTTTTTCTTCACCAGCCGGGCGGTAAAGGGTGGCGGCGCATCGGCCTGCAGGTGGGCCGTGATCGACCAGTATTCCTCGGGTTCGAAGGCCTGGATGGCGCGTTCGCGTTCGCAGATGATTCTAAGGGCCACGGACTGCACCCGGCCGGCGCTGAGGCCGCCCTTGACCTTGCGCCACAGCAGCGGCGATATGTGGTAGCCTACCAACCGGTCCAGGATCCGGCGCGCCTGCTGGGCCTCGTATTTGTTGTGGTCGAGGTCCCGCGGCGCCGCAATGGCTTCCCGGATGGCTTTTTCAGTGAGTTCATGAAAAAGGACCCGATAAAACCGGCGCCCCTTTTTCTTCAGGATTTCGGCGGCGTGCCAGGCAATGGCCTCGCCCTCGCGGTCGGGGTCGGGCGCCAGGTAGATGTCGCCGGCGTCCCCGGCCGACTGCCTCAACCCCTTGATGATGCGCTGCTTGCCGGGAATACTGTGATAATCGGGCTTGAAACCGTTTTCGACGTCGATGCCCATTTCCTTGGCGGGCAGGTCCTTCAGATGGCCGACGGTTGCGGCAATGTTGAAATTCTGGCCGAGGTATTTTTTCAGAGTTTTGACTTTCGTCGGTGATTCGACGACGAGCAGGGGTTTGGTCACTGCCGTACCTCACAACAATAAAAGGTTAATGATTATTCGTCCAGACTATGAGACCGGAACACGGCGGCGTCAACTCTGGCAAAAAAATTGCCCGGTGACTGGTCGACGATGCCGCTGAGTTCCAGTTGCAACAGGATGCTGGCCAGTTTGCCGGGTGCCATGGACAGTTTACGGCCCAGGTCGTCTATGTGGACCGGGTAGGGCTCCAGGGCGGTGACCACGATGGCTTCATCCGGCGAGAGGGGTGGTGGGGGGCCTTTTCCTGGGGGGAGGCGGCGTTCGTCCGGCTGCAGGTCGGTAAAGAACGAGCCGGCGATTTCCTCCAGGATATCCTGGGCATTTTCGACCAGTTTGGCACCTTGTTTGATCAGGGTGTGGGTGCCGATGCTTTTGAAAGACTGCACGCTGCCCGGTACGGCAAAAACGTCGCGGTTTTGTTCGGCGGCCAGCCGGGCCGTGATCAGCGAGCCGCTTTTTCGGGTGGCCTCGACCACCACCGTTCCATAGGACATGCCGCTGATGATCCGGTTGCGGATCGGGAAGTTGTACGGTTCGGGTTCCGTGAGCATCGGAAATTCGGTGACGACGGCCCCATTGCCGACGATCGCCTGAAAGAGCCGGCGGTTCTCGGCCGGGTAGACTCGCGCCAAACCGCTGCCGAGCACGGCCACGGTGGGCCCACCGGCCTGCAGGGCGCCTTCGTGGGCGGCGGTGTCGATCCCGCGTGCCATGCCGCTGACCACCGTTACGCCGCAGGCCGCCAGTTCGGCCCCGAGCCGCGCGGCCATCGAGAGCCCGTAACCGGTGGCGACCCGCGATCCGACCACCGCCACGGCCTTGGCGTGGGATTCGATACGGCCGCGAACATAGAGAAAGGGGGGCGGATCGGGTATCTGACGCAGTAAAAACGGGTATTCCGGATCGGTCATGGTGACGATCCGAACGCCTTTTCGGGCGGCCAGCGCCATGTCCTGCTCCACCGCGGGATCGAGCCGGTGGGTTTTCAGCCGCCGCGCCAGGGCCGGGGTCATCCCTTCGATGCCCTGCAGGTCTTTTTCGGCGCCCTGGAAGGCATCTTGCGGGCCGCCGAAGCGCTCGATCAGGCGCTTGAACAGGTGATTGCCGACACCGGGCACGCTTTTCAGGTGAAACCAGGGCCGCAGCGCTTCGGTCATGCCGGCAGCCTCAATCGGCAGGGTATCGTCTGCGAAGCCCGCTCGTCATGCCCGCCCTTGAGACCGGCCGCACGGAAGCCGGTGGCGTTTTGGGGTCCTTTGGCGGTCATGGTTTCTTCTTGGACCGCTGCCAGGCCAGCAGAATGGGACTGGCGACGTAAATCGAAGAATAGGTGCCGACGATGATGCCGATCAGCAGGGCGAAGGCGAAATCATGGATGATGCCGCCTCCGAAAAAAAAGAGCGCGGCCACCACGATCAGGGTGGTCCCCGAGGTCAATATGGTCCGGCTGAGGGTTTCGTTGACGCTGCGGTTGATAATGAATCCGAGAGATTTTTTGTGGTACTTGCGCAGGTTTTCGCGGATGCGGTCGAAGACGATGATGGTGTCGTTGAGCGAATAGCCGATGATGGTCAGAAGGGCGGCGATAATGGGAAGGCTGAACTCTTTGCCGAAGATCGAAAAAATGCCGACGGTGATGGTGACATCGTGTATCAGGGCCACGATCGCCCCCATGGCATACTTGAGCTGCAGGACCCAGAACAGCGCCAGCGCCACCAAAAGGGCCGCGAATATCAGGATCGGGACGCTGACGTGAAACAGCTGGAAGACGTACAAGGCGCCGGCCAGGGCGGCCGCCATGATGCCGCTGACCATCCACTTGAACTCGAAGCGCCCCGAAATGTAAATCGTGATGAAGAGCAGGGTGTAAAACATGGCCAGAAGGGCTTTTTCGCGCAGGTCCTTTCCGACCTGCGGCCCCACCATCTCAACCCGCCGGACGTCCACATCGCTGCCGGTGGACGCTTTGAGCTTGTCCTGAAGGTGGGCCGTGAAGCCTTCCGAGGCTTCGGTGACAGCCTGGGTGCGGATCAGAAATTCGTTTTCGCCTCTCTCGCCGAACCGCTGCACCGTCGGCTGCTCGATCCCGCTGTCGGCCAGACCCGCTTTGACGGCATCGATGCCGACGGGCGACGAGAACTTGACCTGAATGACGGTCCCGCCCGCGAAATCGATGCCGTAGTCCGGCCCGCCTTTAATCACGAGCGAGGCGACGCTGATCAGGATCATGGCCAGCGATACCATGTAGGCCACCCGGCGGACCCCGATGAAGTTGATGTTGACATCCGGTTTTATGAACTGCATTGAGACTACCTCGCTGAATGAAAAAAAATGAGCACGGCGCTGGGCGACGGCTGCGGCCGAAAAACGGCCGGTGTTTCACCCCCGTGGCATCAGATACTCAAGTGCTTCAGACCCCGACCGATCAGCAGGAAATCGAAGATCTGCCGTGTCAGGATCAGCGCCGTAAACAGGCTGGCGATCACCCCCAGGCTCAGGGTCACGGCAAATCCCTTGATCGGCCCGGTGCCGAACTGGAAGAGGACCACGGCGGCGATCAGGGTGGTGACGTTGGCGTCCAGGATGGTGAGAGTGGCGCGGTCGTAGCCGGCGTCCACCGCGGCCCGCAGAGTTTTACCGAGCTGGAGTTCCTCACGGATGCGCTCGAATATCAGCACATTGGCATCCACCGCCATGCCGATGGTCAGGATGATGCCGGCGATGCCCGGCAGGGTGAGGGTCGCCTGGAAAGCGGCCAGGCCGCCGCCGATCAGAAGGATGTTGAGCAGCAGGGCGATGTCGGCGATCACACCGGCGGTCTTGTAGTAGACGGCCATGAAGAGCACCACGAGGATGCCGCCGATGATCATCGACATCAAGCCCTGGCGTATCGAGTCGGAGCCCAGGGACGGTCCGACCGTTCTCTCCTCCAGAATTTTAACCGGGGCGGGCAGGGCGCCGGCGCGCAGGGCGATGGCTAGGTCGTTGGCTTCTTCGGCGCTGAAACGACCGGTAATGCGCGCCTGGCCGCCGGCAATTTTTTCCTGAATCACGGGGGCCGAATAGACCCGGTTGTCGAGCACGATCGCCAGGCGTTTGCGGACGTTTTCCTCGGTGATCTTCTCGAAGGCCCGTGCGCCTTTTTTGTCGAAAGAAATCGACACATACGGCTCGTTATACTGGCTTTCGATCTGAACCCGGGCATCGGTCAACTCGGCCCCGGTCAACAAGACCCTTTTTTTCAGCAGGAACGGAACCTGGTTTGTTTTCTGGCCGGTCTTGGGGTCCAGTTCGTACTGGTGCAGGATTTCATCACCGGGGGGGATGCTGCCCTTGAGGGCGGAGGTGACGTCGTTGTCCTCGTCCACCAGTTTGAATTCCAGCAGGGCGGTCTTGCCGATCAGGTCCTTGGCCCGTTCGGTTTCCTTGACGCCCGGAAGCTGAACCAGGAGCCGGTTTTCGCCCTGGCGCCGGATGTCCGGCTCGCTGACGCCGAACTGATCGATACGGTTGCGGATGGTTTCCAGGGCCTGGCGGACGGCGAGGTCCTTGATGTGATCGATTTCGGACTGCGGCAGGCGCAGGGTTATCAGGGTGGCATCGCCTTCGCTTTTACGGGTCGTTTCCAGGCCGCGGAATTCCTTGTTCAGGAGGGCGTCGAACTTGTCGAGGTTTTCGCGGTCCGGCAGCTTGACCTCGATGCGGGTGTTGCCCGGAATGTTCAAACCGACCTGGCGGATGCGCTCGGATTTCATGAAGGCCCGCAGTTCCTGACCGATCCGTTCGATGTTGTTCTCGACGGCTTTTTGCGTATCGACCTCGAGCGCCAGATGCATGCCGCCCTGAAGGTCGAGGCCGAGGTTGATTTTCTTGTGCGGCCATACGCCGGGCGCCACCGAGGGCAGGAGATAGACGACCGCGACGGCGATGACAACCAGAACGAATATCCATTTCCAGGAAAAGCTCTTCAACACTCCGTTCCTTTCTCTTGAGGATGGCGGCGGGACCACCGACGCCCGTCAGTCGGCCGCTTCCGGGCCGATCGGCTATCGGCGGGAGATTCTGCCCGCGGCCTTGCCGCCCGGGATCCAGGGGCGAAATCTTTGACCGGGGGCCGTACGACGGATGAACCGCGACCGGTCGTCAGCCGCCCTTGTCTTCGGGACCGGCCCGGACTGCGGACCGGTGGCATCATCCGGCCCAAACCCGCTGACCGCAAGGGTCCGCACGCGCCGGCCGGGCACTTCGAACTGGAATGGCCCCCGAGCGCGGTTTCAGGGTTTTTTCTCGACCGGCTCCGGGGATGTGGCCTGAAGTCTGGCGCCGACATTGCCGCGGGCAATCTTGACGCGGACCTTATCGGCTATCTCAACGGTCAGCGTGGCCTCGTCCATGCCCGTGATGCGGCCGTAGATGCCGCCGCTGGTGACGATGCGGTCACCCTTCTTCAGGGAGGCGATCATCTCGCGGTGTTCTTTGGTTTTTTTCTGTTGCGGGCGAATCAGAAGAAAATAGAAGATGACAAACATCAGGATCAGCGGAATGAATCCGGTGAATCCCGCCGCTCCGTTGCCGGCGCCGCCGCCGCCCTGACCCATTGCAAATGCGATTCCAAACAAAATCGAACCTCCTGACTGCGTTAGCACGCAAATAAACCGGTGTTCTGCCGGCGCTTACTTCCGGCAGGCCCGGGAGGGGTGTTAAGCCGCTCAGGCTTTACGCGGCCTCATAAGTGGTGACAGTCGGGCTTCGATGCCCGCGAGTCATTTTCGATAGCCGGTTCGTTTTATCATGTTTAAGTGACCCCGCCGCGCCGGCGTGGCCCACGCGGCGCCATTTGATACCGCAAGCGGTGCAGGGTGTCAACCGTGAGGCGGCCGCTCAGCAGGGCAAACGGCGCCCGGGCCCGCATCCGGACTCTTGTCGAACGAAGAGTACGGGCGGCGCCGGGCGCGTCTCAGTTGCACAAAATGGTGCTGTCGCCGGGCGCCATGGTGCTGTCGCCCTCGATGACGATGTTGAGATTGCGTCGCAGCTCGAGGTCCAGGATTTCTTTTTTCTTCCGGTTCAGCAGATACTTGGCCACCTCCGGCGGCACCACGCCCTTGACGCTGGCCACCTCGCCTTTCAGCGTTTCCAGACGCAATTTTCGCAAAAAGCTCAACCCCAGGGTTTCGGTCGAGGGGGTGACGCCCTTGCCCTGGCAGCATTTGCAGGGCACGTAGCTGCTGAATTCGATCGAGGGGCGAATGCGCTGGCGCGACATCTGCATCAGACCGAACCCGCTGATGCGCCCGACCTTGATGCGGGCCTTGTCGAGCTTGACGAAAGTTTTCATGGCGCGTTCGATTTCGGCCCGGCGCCGCATTTCCTTCATGTCGATGAAATCGATGACGATCAGCCCGCCCATGTCCCGCAGCCTCAGTTGACGGGCGATTTCCTCGGCGGCTTCCAGGTTGGTCTGAAAGGCCGTTTCCTCGATGGATTTTTTCTGGGTGGCCTTGCCCGAGTTGACGTCGATCGATACCAGGGCCTCGGTCTGTTCGATGACGATCGAACCGCCCGACACCAGCGGCACGCGATTGTCGAAAATCGATGCGATCTGATTTTCGAGCTGGAATTTCGTGAACAGGGGCCGGTCGCCCTTGTAGAGTTTCACGATCTTAAGGTGCTTGGGAGAGATGATCTTGATGAAATTTTTGACCTCGTGAAATACCGGCGCATCATCGATCTGTATTTCCGTGATGTCGGCCGTAAAAGAATCCCGGATGGAGCGCAGCACCAGGTTGCGCTCCTTGTAGAGCAGGGCCGGGGCCTGCTCCTGGCCGACACTGGCCTTGATGGTTTCCCACAGGCGCATCAGATAGTTGAGGTCCTTGCTGAGCTGGGTTTTGGTGCAATCCGCGCCGGCCGTGCGCACGATCACCCCGAAGTTTTCGGGCAGTTTCAGGCTGCTGACGATCTCCTTTAACCGCAGGCGTTCCTCTTCGTCTTCGATCTTGCGCGAAATGCCGCGGGAGTCGCTGCCCGGCATCAGGACCAGGTAGCGGCCCGGCAGGGAAATGAACGTGCTCAGCATCGCCCCTTTCTGGGCGATCGGGTCCTTGGTGATCTGGACCAGGACCTCCTGGCCCCTTTTGACGATGGTGTTCAGGGCCTGCTCACCGTTGCGGTTTTCAAGATAATAATCGCGGTGGATGTCGTTTTTCTGCAGAAACCCGTGGCGCGCGGCGCCGTAGTCGACAAAAACCGCCTGGAGGCTGGGCTCGATGCGGGTGATGATCGCCTTGTAAATGTTGCCCTGGGTAATTTCACGCGCGGCGCTCTCGATGTGAAACTCCTCCAGTTTGCTGTCGGTCACCTTCGCGATCCGGCACTCTTCATGGTCAACGGCGTTGATAAGGATCTTGCTGTTCATTGGGTGTCTCGTTTCTCTGCAGTTAACGGCTCAAAATGACGTCCGATTCGGGCGTAGGGGCGGCGGGATGCCGATCGTTGCAGCAGCGGAAGGAAAAAAGACGCCGCGACCGCATTGCCTTCCAGACCAGGAGGCCTGACATGTCACATTCCGGAGATCGTTATTTTTTTAAACTACCAGATTATGAAATCGAAGCGGACAAGTCAAACAATTTTTAGAAATATTAAACGGCCCAATATTGATATTCGCCTATTTATGTGGCATGAAACATATTTGAACTTTATCCACCGGCGGTCGGGGCGGCGCCGGGGAGATGCATTCGGCAGGCAGACCCGACGGCGGCGCTGGCCTGCACAACTCAATCGGCAAGCGGCCGGCAGCCGTCTTTTCGGCGATGATAGGAAACGAGCATGATGGACGAAAAATACAACCCGCAGGCCATCGAGGCCAAATGGCAGAAATACTGGGCGGACACCCGCCTGTTCAGGGTGAAGGAAGAGCCCCAGCGCAAGAAGTACTACCTGCTGGAAATGTTTCCCTATCCTTCCGGCAAGATTCACATGGGCCATGTGCGCAACTACACCATCGGGGATGTCGTGGCCCGTTACATGCGGATGCGGGGCTACAATGTTTTACACCCCATGGGCTGGGACGCCTTCGGCATGCCGGCTGAAAATGCCGCCATCGCCAACCAGACCCATCCGGCCCGCTGGACCTATGAGAACATTGCCACCATGCGCCGGCAATTGAAGCGCATGGGCTTCAGCTACGACTGGGAGCGCGAGATCGCCACCTGCCGGCCGGAGTACTACCGCTGGGAGCAGTGGCTGTTTTTGAAGATGTACGAGCGGGGCATGGCCTACCGCAAGGAGTCTTTCGTCAACTGGTGCGACGACTGCCGGACGGTGCTGGCCAACGAGCAGGTGGAGGCCGGCCTGTGCTGGCGCTGCGGCAAGCCCGTGCGCCAGAAAAAGCTCTGGCAGTGGTTTTTCCGGGTCACCGATTATGCCGATGATCTTCTGCTGTATAGCGACCGGCTTCCGGGATGGCCGGAAAAAGTGATCACGATGCAGAAGAACTGGATCGGCAAGAGCATCGGCGCCGAAATCCGCTTCGCGATCGAAAATCCGGTCGATGCGACCGAGCCCGAGATTGCCGTCTTCACGACCCGCCCGGACACCATTTTCGGCGCGACATTCATGGTGCTGGCGCCCGAACATCCACTGGTGATCGCGCTGTCGCGCAACACCGCCCAGGAGCGGGCGGTGGCCGAATTCGTGGAACGGATGGCGCTCCAGGACCGCTCCGCGCGGACCGTGGCGAGTTACGAAAAAGAGGGGGTTTTCACGGGCGCCTGGTGCATCAACCCGATGTCCGGGCTGCGGATGCCGATTTTCACCGCCAATTTCGCCCTGATGGAATACGGCACCGGTGCCGTGATGTCGGTGCCGGCCCACGACCAGCGCGACTTCGAATTCGCTAAAAAATACGCTCTGGACCTGATCGTGGTGGTCCAGCCCCTGGAGAGCCAGCTCGACGAAGCGGACCTGTCCGAGGCCTACGTCGGCGACGGCATTCTGGTCAACTCCGGGCCCTTCGACGGGATGGGAAACAAGAGGGCCCAAAACGAAATCGCCAAATACCTCGAAGAGCGGCGCATCGGCAGAAAGACAGTCAGTTTCCGGCTGCGGGACTGGGGCATTTCCAGGCAGCGCTACTGGGGCGCGCCGATCCCGATGATCCATTGCCCGGACTGCGGGCTCGTGCCGGTCCCGGAAAAAGACCTGCCGGTGCTTCTGCCCGAAGACGCCGACCTGCTCGAGGGCGGCCGTTCGCCGCTGCCGTCTCTGGAAAGCTTCAGCCGCATTACCTGTCCCGGGTGCGGGCACGCCGGTGCCCGGCGCGAAACCGACACCATGGACACCTTCGTCGAGTCCTCCTGGTATTTCGAGCGCTACTGCAGCCCGCATGCGGACAAGGCCATGTTCGACCGCGATGCCGTGCAGTACTGGATGCCGGTCGACCAGTATATCGGCGGGGTGGAGCACGCCATCTTGCACCTGCTCTATTCGCGCTATTACACCCGCGTGCTGCGCGACATGGGCCTGGTCGATTACAAGGAGCCCTTTACGCGCCTGTTGACGCAGGGGATGGTGTGCAAGGAGTCCTTCGCCTGCGCCGAACATGGCTTTCTGCTGCCCGAAGAGGTCGGCGGGGCCGAGGGGGCGCCGGTCTGCAGCCGGTGCGGTCAGCCGATCACCGTCGGGCGCGTCGAAAAGATGTCGAAGTCAAAGAAAAACGTCGTGGATCCGAATGTGCTGCTGGACAAATATGGGGCCGACACGACCCGCTTGTTCTGCCTGTTTGCCGCGCCGCCCGAAAGGGACCTGGAATGGAGCGAGCAGGGGGTCGACGGCGGTTACCGCTTCCTGTCGCGCGTGTGGCGATTTTTCGCCGGCTGGATCGATGCGGTCGGCGCCGTGCCGCCCTTCGACGGCAGCCCCGATCTTCTCGAAGGCGCTGCCCGCGACCTGCATCGCAAGATCCACCAAACCATCTGGCGTGTCACGCGCGATGTCGAAGACCGCTTCCACTTCAACACCGCGATCAGCGCCGTCATGGAACTCTTCAACACGATGGCGGCATTCGAACCGGGTGCGGACGGCGCCCCGACCGTAGCCACCATGCGCCTGGCCATGGATACGGTCGTCCTGCTGCTCGCACCGATCGTCCCGCACTTTGCGGAAGAACTCTGGCAGCTGCTGGGACATGAACCGAGTGTGCTTCAGGAGCCGTGGCCGAAATTCAATGAAAGCGCATTGGCGAAAGACGAACTCGAAATCGTGGTGCAGGTGAACGGAAAACTCCGGAGCCGTTTCGGCACCGGCGCCGATACCGACGAGGAAACGCTCAGGAAAATGGCGCTGGCGGATGAGCGGGTCAGGAAATTCATCGCCGGCCGGCCGATCAGAAAAGTGATCGTCGTGAAGAAAAAGCTCGTCAACATCGTTATTTGAGAGCCGGGAGCGCCGCGTGGATATTTCCGGGAAAATCATCGCGATCGGGCTTCTGGCCGCATTGACCATCGCCGCCTGCGGGTATCGTTTTACCGGGGGAGGTGAATTGCCGGCCGGGGTGCAACGAATCTACCTGACAATTTTCACCAACCGCACCTCCGAACTCGGGGTCGAAAGCGTGCTGGCGGCCCAGCTGACCAACCAATTTCTCTACTTCGGACCCAGTGGTGTCCTGGTGAATGACCGGTCGGCGGCCGATGCCGATCTTTCCGGGGTGATTTCAACCGTGCGGATTTACACCGCCACGCTGCGCACCCAACTGAGCAGCGCCGAACGGCGGGTCGTCATTACGGTGGCCGCGCGCCTCACGGCAACCGACGGCAAGGTCCTCTGGCGCGCCGAAGGACTGTCGGCCGCTCAACCCTACCGGGTCGAGGCCGATAAAAGTGCGACGGAAGCCAACCGGCGCGCGGCAATCACTATCGCCGCGGGTATTCTGGCCGAAACCATTTACAACCGCATGACATCGAACTTTTAAGCGCCGCCCACCCATGACGAACTCTACAGGCGTGGACCCGCCGCAATTGGCGGCCGAGTCACTGTTTCCAAGTCGATGGCGCCCTGTCGGCCTTCGGGCTGAACGGTGCCGCGCCGGCCAAAAGGATGCCCTCTGAGTGGCGGTGGCTCGAATTGCCGGATCTCAACCGCGGACGGCGTTGACCTGTCGGGTCAGGCGGGAAATCTTGCGGGCGGCGGTGTTGCGGTGGATGACGCCTTTCTTGGCGGCTTTGTCGATTGCGGATTTGGCGCTGTTCAATTCGGCCGCGGCATCCGCATCGCTCTGACCGGCGATGGCCTGACGAACGTCTTTTACCACATTTTTCACCCGGGTCCTGGTCGCTTTGTTGCGCAGACGGCGGATATCGTTTTGGCGGGCCCGTTTCAGGGCTGACTTATGATTGGCCAATGATACAGCTCCTTTTTACCAGCGGTTTGAGGTATAAAACGAATCAAATCAATAACCTTGTTCTATTATTAAATATATTCTTCGATGTCAAGAATTTTTAACACAACGCGGTCCCGCGGCCGGCGGTTTCCGCAGACCCGATTGACGCGGGCCGCGGTTTTGTATTATGGTTTCCCTCACCGCTCCCAAGAGACTCTATCGCTTCATTTTGGGGCGGCTTACACACCCGGCCCGCCATGACGATGAAACAAAAGGTATTTTTGACAGCGGCCTTTTTGTCGATTTTTTCAATGCTGCTGTTGATAGTTTTCGGCGAAAACGGTTTGATGGACCGCAGACGTCTCCAGGCCCTCCAGCAAGGGGTCGTGTCGGAAAACGCCGCCATCACAAAAGAAAACGCGCGGCTTTACCGGCAGATCGAGCGCCTGAAAAACGATCCGGCCTACCTCGAGACCATTGCCCGGAGGGAGCTGGGGATGATCGGCGGCAGGGAGGTGATCGTCAAGCCCGTGAAACCGGCCGCGCCACCGGATGCGGCCATCAGCGAAAAAGGAGGCGCGCCTTCAAACCGGTGACCGTTGTCCCGCAAGGCGCACGAAAGGTGGTTTTATGTCAGCCGGCACCCCGCCCATCCGAACGGCGACCATGGCCAAAATCTATGCCGGCCAAGGGCATTACGACCTGGCAGCCGAGATCTACCGCCATCTTCTGCGGGAGAATCCCGACCGCCGGGAGTGGGCCGATGCTCTGGGGACAATCGAGACCAAGCTGGCGGCCCAGGCCCGCGGCCGCGCCCGTGAGCGTCTGGCGGAATTGATCGCAGTGATGCTGAGTTGCCGGCGCTTGATGGATCTGCAACAGATGAAGCGCCACGTTGCCCAAAGACAGGAGGTCGGAAATGACGGATAAAAAAGTAGCCGAAGTCATCGATATAGCCATTCGGCGTGAAGAGGAAGCCTACCGGTTTTACATGGATATCTGCGGCAAGATTCAGGATCGATCGGCCCGGGACACCCTCGAGTTCATTGCCAGGGAAGAGGAGAAGCACCGCGATTTCCTGGTCCGTTACCGCGATGGCGGATACGGGGTGCAGGCCCTGCGCATGAACGATCCGGTCGAGTATAAGATCGCCGAGTATCTCGAGGAGCCGGCGGTCGCCGAGGACATGCGCAGCCAGGACGTCTATCTCGTCGCCGCCCACCGCGAAAAACGCTCGCATGAGTTCTACACCGGCCTGGCGCGTCTGCACACGCAAGGCGATCTGCACACCATGCTGCTGAAGATCGCCAGCGAAGAGCTGAAGCACAAGGAAAAGATGGAGTATTTGTATGCCAACGCGGCATTTCCCCAGACCGAAGGCGGATGAGATGGCCCGGTGGCTTGCCGGCCGACAGTCATTCACCGCCCGCTTCGCTCGAGACGCAGAGGCCGCAAAGAAGAAGATGGTTTTTCTAAAAAGAAAAGGAAGTCATTTGCGCCCTACGCGCCTCTGCGGTGAAGGGGAGGGTGCCGCCGTCATTACGGGGGCGTTTTTTCTGAACCGGTGGATGATTTTGGTGTCTGCGGTGCCGGCGTCTTGGTCGAATAGAATACCGCTTTGACCCGTTTCTGGTCGCTGCCCGCCACCGTGATCTCGCCGGTTTGGCGATGCCAGGTGATCTTCGATCCCGTCAGGGTGTTTTTTCCGTCGGTGATCAAAGAATTTTCGCCGATCAATTCGATCACATCTTCCTTCAGCCGGTACAGGGCGCGCTCGGTTTCGGCCCGGCGGTCATCGGAGGCGATCTTGACCTGTCCGATCGCCTCTATCTTCTCGATCGACTCCGCGTTGGACAAGCCTTTGGTTCCCGCTGCCGTCGACCGTTGATAGAAGATTTTAAGCGTGTCGGCGCGCAGGGAGAAATTTCCTTGAACGGCTTCCACGTTCCCGCTGAATTCGGCATAGTTCTGATCGCCGTGGCTGACCAGTTTATCGGCCGTGATTTCAACCGCCTGGGGCATCCCGTTTTTGTTCGGTGCCGCGGTTGTTTCGGCGGCCGGCACCCTGCCGGCGCAAACCAGCAGCCAGAGGGTCGTCAAGAAGATCCGCCACCAGATTTTCGTCAGCGTTTTTTGCATGCGGCAACCCCCGTGTGATGAAAAGGTACTCCAATCGGACAGCCGGGACTGCTATCCGCCCGGCATCGAACACCATATCAGCACTTGGCCAGTCGGGCTTTCAGGTCGGCCACAATCGCCTGTATGTCTTTGCCGTGCGATTTGTAAAGGGCTTTGCAGAAGCGCTCGAGGGCCGGCAGCACGGTGCCGGTTTCCGGCAGCTCGGGATATTTTTTCAGCGACAGCGTGTCCAGCTCGATGGTGCGGTAGCAGAGCTTTTCGTCGAGTGACCGCACGGCGGCGCCGCCGCCGGTGATCCTTTCCTTCTGCGTCGCCTGCGGGTTCAAGCGCTTGGCGAACTGCAGGGTGCAGCTGGGAGAAAGCGAGTCGTTGACGCGGCCGATCTCGGCATTGACGAGCCGGTGCATTTCGAGCACAAGGTCGTAATAGACGTCGGCCGGCGCCGGCTGGGCGGTCGGATCGGGGCTGCCGCGGCCATGAAGATAGGCGCTGCAGGATCTTTGCAGGCTCGTGTAGGCGCTGCCCACCAGTTTGACGAAGCGCGTGCGGCTTCCAAACGCAAACGGCATGCACCCGAGCGCCGCCGGCGTCAGCTCTGTTCCGGCGGCGGTGAAAAAGGAACCTTCCACGCCCAGCATTTTGTAGAAGGCCGGCGCCTGACGGCCGCGCAGCAGCAGGTGGTTGAGAAACGCCGCTGTGCTGCGGACATCCGTCTCCTTGCGCTGCAGATCTTTTACGTAAGAATAAAACAGGTCGATCTTATCGTCCAATTGCCGCCTTTTTTCGAAAAAAGTTCCGGCGACATCGGTCAGGATCTCCTCGACCAACGGATCGCTGAAATCGTCGCTGATGGCCATGTCAGGTCTCCTCGGTTAGGGGGTTTGGATCCTCGAGCATACCAGCCCGTGCGCGCCGAGACAAATGGATAGTGCGGCGACGGCTGCCGCGGTCCGTTTGGCGGGGTGCGGGAACTTGAAAAAATCTTGCGGTCGAGCACATGACGGACAGCCTCGCAGAATACGTGAACCGGCCCCTGGTCGTCGGCAACCGGACGATCTCCGGCAGGCTGGTGCTGGCGCCGATGACCCACCTGGGCAACATCGCCATGCGCGAGGTGCTGGCCTCTTTCGGCGGGTATGGATTGCTTTTTTCCGAAATGTGCGCCGCCGCAAGGATACCCCGTGAAAACAGGGGCGAATCGGACATGTTCAGGTGGCGGGAGCAGGAATTGCCGCACCTGGTGTGCCAGATCGTCGGTTCCGATCCGGCGGCCATGGCCGCGGCGGCCCGCACCGTCCAGGACGCCGGGTTTTTCGGCATCGATATCAACTTCGGGTGTGCGGCCGCCGCGATCTGCCGCCGGCAGCGCGGGGCCGCGCTGTTGAAACGCCCGACCCTGGCGGCCGCGATCGTTGAGGCGGTGCGCCGCGCGGTTTCGATTCCGCTTTTCGTCAAGTATCGCACCGGCTGGCAGGACAGTCCGCGGGCGGCCGTCGAGCTGGCGCGTCGGTTCGAGGCCTGCGGGGCCGATGCGCTGACCTTTCACCCGCGGGTGGCGCCGGACCGCCGGTCGCGCCCGCCGCGCTGGGAGTTCATCGGCCTGGTCAAACAGGCGGTGTCGATTCCCGTGTTCGGAAACGGCAATGTTTTCAGCCGCACGGATTGTATCGACATGCTGGCGCTGACCGGTTGCGACGGAATTGCCCTCGGGCGGATGGCGGTGGCCCGCCCATGGGTTTTTGCGCAGTGGGCCAAGGGGTTTCCCGCCCCGCCGGAAATCTACGCCGACACCGCGCTGCGGCTGGCCGATCTCCTGCCGCTGTATTTCGACGAGGTGAAATCCGTAAGGCGGTTCAAAAAATTCGCCTGTTACTTTGCCGCCAATTTTCGTTTCGGCCACAGCCTGTACACCCGTATTTTTTCGGCCCCCGACATGCAGGCCATTCGCGCCATTCTCGAGTCTTTTTTTCAGACCCCGCCCGACCTGACTCGCGGACCGAACATGAACCTGTTCAACAATTGATTTCAGCGCGCCAGCAGGCGGCACAAGAGTATAAAATAAAGGCCCCCGGCCAGGACCAGGATCGCGCACGGCTGCCACAGGAGCCGATAGACCGGTGCCAGCGTGGTCTTGAAATAGGCATTCGAGAGCAGCAGGCACAGGTGCAGGGGCGAGAGCAGCACGCCGGCGAAACCACTGACCAGGGCCAGCATCATATACGGCAGCAGCAGGTGGCCGTGGCCCATGTTTTGGATCAGGGCGATCAGGATCGGAAAGGTGGTGCCGACAAATGCAATCGTGATGCCGGCCACCCCGCCCACCAGAAATGGCAGCAGCATGGTGATCGGCACCAGCGGAACGTGCCAACGAGTCAATTCGCCGCTGAGGGTTGCGATGGCATGGCTGTCTTCCAAAATGCCCTTGAAGACGAGGATCGCGGCCACCATGTAGAACATGCTCAGCAGCTTGGGGTTGATGGTGACGGACCGCAGCTGGGCGGTGGTGAAACGGTTCTTGTGCCAGACGCCGGCAATGGCAAGGATTAGGGCGATGACCAGGCCGGTTTCCTTGGCGATGGGAAAGCCTGCGGGGCCGGTCAGCGCCGAGAGCGCAACCCCCAGCCCCAGTCCGATGACGATCACCACCAGGATCGGCGACAACTCGGCCAGAAAAGGTCGCAGGGCCGCGTGCTCGGAGCCGGCCGCCGGTGAAGGGGTTGCGGACATCACGCCCCTCAGGGGGCGGTAGCCGGCTGCTATCGCCACCAAGGTCAGTGGAAAAAGGGCCAGCACGAAGATCCAGAGGTTGAGGCCCGCAATCGTGGTCGTCAGCAATACGCCCGGGTAAAGGGGCCACCAGTATTCCCAGATGTGGCGAAACCAGTAATTGGTGTAGCTCAACTGGTCACTGCTCAACAGGTGCCGGCGGCCGAGGGTTTTGACCATCGGCGCCGAAAAAATGGCGCCGCCCGGCATCGGCAAAAGACCGATCAGGGCCGGAAAGACGATCAGGTTGATCAGTGGGCGTTTGACCAGCCCGCGAAAGTTGTCGAGCAGCCGGTTCATCTGGCCCGCGACCTCCAGGCTGTGGCTCAGGATCAGGATCAGCATGACGATCACCGCCAGGGCGACGGTCTGGGGATGGATAAGCGCCCGCAGGGCGGAGGTCAGAATGCGAAGCGGTTCCAGGCCGAATGCCAAACCGAGAGCCAGCGCCCCGCCGGTGAACGCCGTGCCGAGGCTGACCTGCTTGCGTATGGCCGCCAGGATCAGCAGGAACGTCAGGACGATTCGCAAGATCGCGGGGATATGATCGAGAAATGACATGCGGGAGAGGTTATACCCCCGGAGCCGAGCCGGCTCCGGGGGCGTCCGAAAGGAGGCGTGCTTCCGAAGTCCGCCATACCCCGGAAGCCATCAATGAAGATGAAACGGACGTCCAATGACCATATACAAGTTTGATGCCAAAATGGTTAAGAAACATATCTACCCGAAACAAATCATAATTTAAGTTGAGTGGCGACCGGTACTTGTCATTAAATTGACGATCGGCGGCGTTTGGCCGTCGACGGCAATTTTTTCAAGCGCGCAAATTCTCGGCCGCAGTAAATCATCCGCTGCAACACGGTGACGGCTGTCAGCAGAAAATAAAGCACCAGGCCGGTCCACAGGACAAGGTCCCTGAAAGCCGGCAGAATGCCCACCAGCAGCGCCCAGAGGATCAGGAAAACCGTGCGCCAGCCGCGTTCCATCCAGCCGATGCCGCAGGTGCCCCCCAGGGCTTCCGAACGCGCCTGGACATAGCTGATCATGGATGTTGTCAAAAAACTGGCAAAAATCAGGCTGCCGGCCAGAACATGACGTTCGGAATGCCAGAACAGGCTCCAGAAGCCGAAAATGTAGAAAAAATCCGAAACCCGGTCAAGGCTGGAATCGAGAAACGCGCCGAAAGTCGAGGCGGCGTTCCGGCGGCGCGCCATCAGCCCGTCCAGGGTGTCGGCCACGCCGGAAGTCAGCATGAAAAAAAAGCCGATGAGCGGGTGCAGAAAAAAACCGGCGGGCACCACGGCCGCCAGAAAAAAACCGATCAGCGTGAAATGGTTCGGGCTGAGTGTCAGACGGTTGACGCGCGGCAGAACCCGGTGTTCGATTAGCCGGTAGTAATGTCCGGCGAGAAAACTCTTGCGAAGCGGCATGGAACCATTTTCACGGCTGGCGGTGGTTTTTGCTTATTTATGCACGATCCTCAATTGGACAGTGGTTCGCGCCCGACCGGGCAATCGATCATCGCATCGGCTTCTTGCAGTGACTCGGTGATGAATTCCTCGGTCAGGCCGAAGGCCTCGTCGTCGGTGAACTGCCGCGGCGGATGCTTGCAGAAATAGGCCGAGGGGCCTATCAGAACGCCGCCTTGACCACGGTCCAGGGCGAGTTTGGCGCAGCGGACCGCATCGACGGCCACGCCGGCCGAGTTGGGCGAATCCTCCACCGACAGGCGCAGTTCGATTTCCATGGGGACATCGCCGAAAAGCCGCCCCTCCATGCGGATGAAGCAGACCTTGTTGTCCTTTTGCCAGGGGACATAGTCGCTTGGGCCGATATGAATGTTTTCGCTGTCGAGCCGCCGCCCCGCCACGGATTGGACCGCCTCGGTTTTCGACTCTTTTTTGGACCTCAGCCGGTGGCGGTTGAGCATATTCAGGAAATCGGTGTTGCCGCCCGTGTTGAGCTGGTAGGTCCGCTCGAGTTTGACGCCGCGTTTGCGGAACAGATCGGTCAGCACCCGGTGGGTGATGGTGGCCCCCACCTGGGACTTGATGTCGTCGCCGATGAGCGGCAGGTTCTTTGCTTTGAATCGCCGGGCCCACTGCGGGTTGCTGGCGATAAAAACCGGAATATTGTTGACCAGGGCCAGGCCGGCTTCGAGGGCGCATTCGGCGTAAAATTCGGTGGCGCGCTGGGAGCCGACCGGCAGGTAGTTCAAGAGGACCTGCGCGCCGGAATGTCTCAGAATGTCGACCACGGTTTTCTGGTCCGGTTCGGGCGCATCGGCCGGGACGAAGGTGTAGCGGTCCTCGTAGTCGCGCATGTGATCCGAGAGCCCGTCGAGAATCCGACCCATGCTGACAAAGACGCCCGAGTGGGGCAGGTCGGGGCAAAATCTTCTGGTGCAGTTGGGAAGGGCGAAAATGGCGTCGTTGACCTCCCGGCCGACTTTGCGCCGGTCGATATCGAAGGCCGCAACGATGTCGATGTCTCCGGGCCGGTAGCCTGCCAGATCGTAGTGCATCAGGCCGATGGCCTCCGCCGGGCTTTTTGCACTGTAGTAGGTGATCCCCTGGATCAGGGAACAGGCGCAGTTGCCCACTCCCGCTATTGCCACCTTGATCATGCCCATCGGCGGTTCGACCTCCTTCCCTGGTAGCGACCCTCGCGCGTGCCCGAAAACCACCGGCTGCCCGCAGTGGCCGCCCTTGCCGGCGCAGGTTTACCGGCGATGCCGAGGCCTCGAGTGCGCAGCTGCCGGCCGATATCCTGTACAGCGACCGTTGCCCGAAAATAAATCCTTTCGCCGGTGCGGTCAAGCACGGGGGCGGGGTGCGACGGGCGTGGAAAATGGCACTTCGGACTGCTTTAGTCCAGAGTCACTGTGGTTGGCAAGATTTTTTAACCGAAGATAACTCTCTTGGCGGGGATACGTCGGCGGCGCGGGACGCGGGCAGGCGCACGGCTAAACCGGCCGGTCTTTGAAACCAGCGGCGGTGAGCGCTTGCGCGCGGGGCCGGTCAGAGCGGCGGGTTGCGGTCTGCCACGGACACGGAAGGCTCGGCACGGCCCTGTTCCGCCACCCAGCGTTCCAGGAGTTTATGGTAGGTGCGGATGCGGTCGACATAACCGACCGGCTCGGCCCCGCGGGCATATCCGTGCGTCAACCGGCGGTAATATTTCCCGAGGCGCAGAAGCGGCAGGGTCGCCCGAATGTCGGACCAGGCCTTCGGGTCCCGGCCGAGCGCCAGCGCCAGCGTCTGCGCATCCTCCAGGTGCCCGTAGCCGACGTTGTAAGCCGCCAGGGCCATAAACGTCCGGTCGGGTTCGGGAATGTCCGCCGCAATCCGCTTGTGGAGCTGCGCCAGGTAGCGGGTGCCGCCGTGAATGGATTCGCGGGGGTCGAGCCTGTTTTTCACCCCCAGCAGGCGGGCGGTTTCCAGGGTCAGCATCATCAGGCCCCTGACGCCGGTGAAACTCCGGGCGGCGGGGTCCCAGTGCGATTCCTGGTAGGATTGCGCCGCCAGCAGGGTCCAGTCCAGGCCATGCTGGCGGGCCGCGTTTTCGAAATGATGGCGGTAGGGCGCAAGGCGCTTTGCCAACCGGTCGCGAAAGGTGGTGATATCGACATAGTCGAATTTTTCGAGATGCCCGTAGTAGTGCTGTTTGAGGCGCTCCAGGAGGGAAACGGTGGATGGCAGCCCGAACCACTGGTAAAGGGCGCGGCGCAGGTGCCGGTTGCGCGGATGCAGGACCCAGGCCTGCTTCTGGCCTTTGTCGATGGCGAAATAGACGGCCAGCTCCGGATGGTACCGCCGGTTGAGGGCGATCGTGGTCGATTCGGCAATCGTCAAGGGGATGACGCCCTGGCCGGCCATCTCCACCAATTCTTCCGATTCATGGTCCGAAATGGACAGCCAGGTCAGGTTCGGGTATTTTTTTTTCAGGATATTCAGTCGTTTTTCCTGAAACCCCCCGGCGGTGACCCACAGCGGCCGGCCGACCAGATCGGCGGCCGACCTGAGGGGGGCGCCGCCCCGGCGCCCCACCACCTGCTGCTGGATTTGCTGATACACCGGGCCGAAGGCCAGGAGCCGCCTCAGATCATCGGATGCGATGAAGCCGGCGGCGATCAGGTCCGCTTTTCCGGCCAGGAGGGCGGTGGTCATCGCGCGGTCGTTTTCCATGACCTGGATCTCGAGCCGGACGTTCAGATAGTCGGCAAAGGCTTTGGCAAGGGTGTATTCAAAGCCCTCTTCGCCGTGCGGCCCTTCGTAGTAGCAGGTGCCGTTGTTGCGGGTGATGACCGTCAGCACCCCCCGGGCCCGAATCGCCTCCAGGTCGTTTTTAAAGAGCGGCTGATCGCAGTGCGAAACGGCCAGGGCCATCGCCAAGACCAGCCAGACCGCGCGGCCGCATGGTCCGGCCGGCACGGACGTCGCGCGGCGACGGTCGCGGAGGGCTTTTTTACATGGAAAATGCCGGAAAATCATCGTTCCTTGCCAGGATTTTTATTTCCTAACCCCACGCTCTTTCGACGCGGGCCAGAGCGTCGGCGGCGCACCCGCCATCATTACCTATCGGCTGCCGCTCCTTATTACTTGAACCGTGGCGGCCGCCTCTTTGCGCCGCCGCCGGCTGCTCGAAACAGGCCATGTGCGAACGTGCCGCATGCGAAGGGGGGCCAGTGGGCCTGTCAAAGCTGTTTCCTCAAAACGTTTTTTCGGGTAATATGGCCGGCACTGATCTGCAGGCGCCCGTAAATTCGCGGGCCGGTTTCATGTCAGCGCGCACATCGGCGGCCAGCCGGTTGAATATTTTTGCCAAAAGCGGTAATAATGAAATTTACCCTCTTAAAACGGTTGACACTCGGATACGTGATTATCTTGTTCCTAGTGGTTCTGCTCGGAGTCTACGTGTCTCTGAATCTCAATCTGCTGAACCGCTTGATTCGCGGCACGGCGATTGACGGAACCACCATCGCCCAAATGGAACATCTGCGGGAAACGCTTTTTTCCCAGGCCAGTTTCGAGAAAAAATACCACATTTCAAAGGACGAGGATTTCAAAAACAAGTTCCTGGAAATTCGCGAGCTTTTCACGGCCGGGCTCGATGAAAACGAGCACCGGATGGACACGCCCCGCAAAATCACCCTTTTCAAAGAGACCCGCGAACTGTACCATCGGTACCTGGACTTGTTCGAGGAGGAGAACAAACGGCTCTACAGGGGCAGTGCGAAGCCGAGCCCGGAATATTTGGCGCAAAATGAAACCCTGCTGGACGGCATCGCCCTGCGGCTCAACGGCATCATTGCCATCGTCCAGAACGGCCGCGAAGAGAAAATCATCTCGGCCGGCCTGATCAGCGCGCGGGTGTTCAACATGACACTGTTTACGGCGATCCTCACGGTTGCGGTCGGCACCCTGATCTCTTTTTTCAGCACGCGGCGCATCAACCGCTCGATTGTGCTGCTGCAGAAAAAAACAAAGGAAATCGCCGAGGGAAATTATGTGCAGATCCCTTCGATGAAGGGTCCGCCCGAGATCGTCAACCTGGCCGACGACTTCAACACGATGAGCGTGCGGCTCCAGCAGCTCGATGAAATGAAAATCGATTTCATCAACCACCTGTCGCATGAACTCAGGACACCGTTGACGGCCATACGCGAGGCTTCCGAGATGCTGCTCGAGGGCACTTACGCCAACGCCCCTGAAAAAAAACAGCAACTGCTGGTGATCACCCGCGAAGAATGCGAGCGCCTGATCCGCTCCGTCAACCGGATCCTCGATTTTTCGCGCATGGAAGCTCACATGATGGAGTACCGCTATCAAAAGGCCAAACTGGCGCCCCTGCTGCACCAGGCGGTACTGAAACTGATGCCCATCGCACAGAGCAAGCGCATCCAGCTGGAACTCAAACCGCTGCCGGGGTTGCCGTTGATCAGAATGGACGCCGAGCGCATCAGCCAGGTGCTGGACAACCTGATCGGCAATGCGCTGAAATTTACACCCGAAAACGGCCAAGTCCGCATCATGGCGGCACCTTACAACCACGCCAAGAAGTTTGTTTGCGTGGCCGTTTCCGACACGGGCGTCGGTATTGCGCCCGAGTCGTTGACAACCATTTTTGAAAAATTTTCCCGGGTCGAAACCAACGGCCACAAAACCACCGGTTCCGGCCTGGGGCTGACGATCGCCAAGCACATCATCTCAGATCACGGGGGGGAAATATGGGCCAAAAGTGCTTCGGGAAGCGGCAGCACCTTTTATTTCGCATTGCCGGCGGCCTGACGATAGCCTTCCTCCTGGCCGGTTGCGTGGTTCCGCCGGAGCGGTGGAAAACCGAGGAACACCTGGCAACGGCCAATTATTACCTGGGCAAGGACGATTTCGACGCCGCGCTGCGCGAGAGCCGGGCGATTCTGAACCTTTACCCGCAGCTTCTGGGTGACCGGGCGCTTTTTCAGATTGGCCTTATCTACAGTCATCCCGAAAATCCGGCGCATGATTTCACCAAGGCCCGCGAGGCTTTCGGGGCGATCGTGGACCGGTATCCCGACAGCTTTCTCAAGCCTCAGGCCGAGTTGTGGATCATGACCTTGCGCAACCTGCAGGACCTGGAGAGCGTGCTGAGCGTCAAAGATCAGGAATTGTCGCGCTTCAAGGACCAGCAGCGCGATCAGCAGGAGAAAGTGAAAAAACTGCAGGAGCAGAAACAGAAAATCTCCGAAACCAAAGAGGACATTTATGAAAAAGCCATCGAGGCCAAGGAAAAACAGATCAAGGAACTAGAAGAAAACATCGACAAGCTCAAGGAAGTGGACATTAAAATCGAGGAAAAAAAACGCAAGGTCACCCCCTGAGCCAACCCAGGCAGTCAACGAGGGCGTTATGAACAACATTTTAGTGGTCGACGACGACCGCAACATACTGAACGTGATCCAGATGCGGCTCGAGGCCGAAAATTACCGCGTTTTAAAGGCGCTCAATTCGAATCAGGCACTCACGTTCCTGAAGGATACCGAGATCGACCTGGCACTGGTCGACTTGCGGCTCAAGGAGGAGGACGGCATCACGCTGATGGTGGATATTCATCGGCTCAAGCCGGAGCTGCCCATCATCATCCTCACGGCCCACGGCAGCATCAACAATGCCGTGGAGGCCATGCAGCGCGGGGCGGTGAACTACCTAACCAAGCCGTTCAACTATCAGGAGCTTTTACTTCAGATCCGCAATTGCCTGGAGAAAAGCGAACTGTCCAAAGAGGTCAGCTCGCTGCGCAATATTTGCGCGGTTCAGTTCGGATTCAAAAACATCATCGGCAAGAGCGATCAGATGAAACGGGTCCTGGAGCAGGTTGCGCAGGCGGCCGAGACGGACTCCAACGTTCACATCGAAGGCGAAAGCGGAACCGGCAAGGAGTTGATCGCCAAGTCGTTGCACCTGTCAGGGCCCCGCAAAAAGGGGCCCTTCGTGGCCATCAACTGCGCGGCCATTCCGGAAACCCTGCTGGAGAGCGAACTGTTCGGCTACAAGAAGGGAGCCTTCAGCGGAGCGGTGAGCGACAAGAAGGGCCTCTTCGTTCAGGCCCACAACGGCAGTTTCTTCCTGGATGAAATTTCCGAAATGCCGCTGACCATGCAGAGCAAGCTGCTGCGGGTGCTGGAAGAACGCGAGTTCTTCCCGGTCGGCGGCCAGCAGACCGTGAAGGTCGACACGCGGATCATCACGGCTTCCAACAAAAACCTCGAGCAGGAGGTCGAAAACAAAAACTTTCGCGAGGACCTGTACTACCGGATCCACGTGATCCGGATCCTGCTGCCGCCCCTGCGCGACCGAAAAGACGACATCCCGCTTCTGGCCCGGCATTTTCTTAAAAAATACACCGCCGAGATGAAAAAGGAGGTCAGCGGTTTTTCATCGGCCGCGCTGCAGAAGCTATTGCGCTATCACTGGCCCGGCAACGTGCGCGAACTCGAGAACGCGATCGAAAGCGCCGTCGCGCTGGGAACCGAAACCGAGATCGGCGCCGACTTGATATTGCCGAAGTGCGAAGCCGACAACGACTGCATCAAGCCGCTCAAGGAAGCCAAGGACGACTTCATGAAAGACTACCTGTTGCAGCTGGTGGAATTTACCCAGGGCAACGTCAGTCAGGCGGCCCGGCTGGCCGGCAAATACCGGGCCGATCTTTATGAACTGATGAAACGCTACAAACTGGACCCGTCCAACTTCAGGGAATAACCCCGTCAGCCGCGGGCCCCGCCGCGCAAGTGCTTCCGGTCGCCGGTGCAGGCAGCCCGACCCTGCACGGCAAGACGCGCCGGGGCGCTTTGGCCCGGTGCCGCCGGTCTTTTCTGGGTGGCTTTTTTCGCCGATAAGGTCGGCGTCATGTTGTCTTCAGGATGATGCCAACCGGCAGGGATTCACCGAACATGGCCACCTGGTCGCCGCGCTCGGCCGGGGAAATGTCGCTGACGCGGCGCTTCAATTCCCCGGCCAGGTTATTCTCCTCCATCCACGCCAGCACCCGCTGCCGCGTCTCTTCGTCAAGGTCCCGCGCCCGGTCGCCCGTTCTGCGGGCCATCTGCGACACCGTGCGTCCGATCATGGTCGAATTCGACCCGGTCCAGCCGAGCAGCCATTCGATCCACCGCGCCGCTTCCCCGGGCGGGATGACGCGGTCGGCGGGGCCGTAAAGCAGGTCGCGGGCCGCCAGGCGCGACAGCGCCCAGAGGTGTTGGGCCTTGACCTTGCGCGCCGTGATCTCGGAAAACAGCTGGCGTCCCAGCCGGATTTTGTCCTTGCCGTGCAGTTTTTCCAGGTTGGCGGCGGCCATCCAGATTTCGAGCCGTTCCTGGGGGGTCACTTTCGCGGAAGCGGTTTTTTTTTCGAAAAATACCGCCGAGAGGTCCTGAAAAACCTGGCGCTGCTGTCCCGCCGTCAGTCCGGCGGCCACCCGGCGCCACATGATCCACCATTCCAGCCGCACGCGGGGGTTTTTGGCGTGCAGCGGCCCGGCCGGGTAGTGTTTCCAGAGCCGCTGCAGGCGCTGCTTGTCCAGGCCTTCGCCGATGCCCGGCCGCAGGCAGAACCCGAGCAGGTTCGCCCAGCCGCTTTCATGATCGGGGCCCTTGCCGCGGGCCGGCGCCCGGTCCAGCAGGTCGTCGGCCAGGCTGCGGATGAAGCCCAGGGGCCACTGCTCGCGGGGCAGTTCGACGATCCCGCTCAGGTCCTTAACCAATTTTTGCACTCCGGATTTGTCATCGCCGTTCAGCACCCGCCCGAGATGGTTGCGGGCGGCCTCCACCACCGCGAGTTCCAGGATCCGCGCGTCGTCGGCCGCATCGGGCGCGGCGCTTTCGCGCAGTTGAAACTGAAGCTTCCAGCGGTGCTCGCTGATGCGCGACCGGCACCACAGGGCCAGGGTCCCGACCTCGGTGTAAGTGGCCTCGATTTTGACCGGGATGGTCTTTTGGACGCCTTTTTTGCCGTACTGGACGACCGTCTGCAGCGGCGGCAGCGGCGTGAAGGAGTCGTCGACCAGCAGCAGGTCGCCGCTGCGGTCGCCGCTGCGGTAGCTCGAGCTGAAGATATCGAAACTGACCGGCTGGTTGGTGAGGACCTCGAATTCCCTGTTTTTCAGGTGGATGGTGCTGCCCTCGTCGAGGCCGCGTTCGACGATGCACATCACCTCGCGCGCGGCGGGTGGCGGGCCGGCGTCCGCAGCCCGGGCGACGCCCAGATAGTAGGACCGCGGGCTGCCGCTGCCGACGCGCACACCCTCCCCGATTTTGACCAGGCCGTAATAGGCCGCGCCGAAGGCGACGGCCAGGTCCAGGTCCGGGCTCTTCAGCACGCGTGGGCGCTCGGGGTCGGGCCGGGAGTCCCGGCTTTGCAGGGCCCGGCGGATTTGGACCTGGATTTCGGGCGGTTTGAGCGAGCCGCCGTTGTAGAGAATCAAATCGGGAACGGCCGCCGGCCGGCCGAGGATTTGGGCGACGGCCTGGTGGTGACGATCCAGAAACGCCAGCATGTGGCGTGTGATGGAGGGTTCGGGCTCGTAAGGCAGGCCGAACTCGGTGATTCCCTTGCGGGCGGCGGCCGGCGGTGCGCCCTCGGCCGCGTCAGCCGGGAAAAAGCCGTCCAGCACGACGTCCGCCACCAGGGCCCGGTCCAGCTCCACGCGCTGCGTGCCGGCGATCAGCCGGCTGCCTTCTCCCATGAGCGTCACCTTGAAATTTTGGGCGGCGCCGCTCAACAGGGTTTCCTTTGCCTGGCGGCATTGGTGGCACAAGGCTTTCCAGCGTTCCGTGCTCATGGAGCGCTGCGGGCCCGCAAGCTGGGCCTCGACCCGCCGGGCCAGCGCCAGATCGATGTTGTCGCCGCCCAGGATCAAATGGTCCCCGACGGCGATTCTCTCGAAACGGGGGCTGCCCTCGCTCTCGCGCAGGACGATCAGGGTGAAATCGGTGGTGCCGCCGCCCACATCGCAGACCAGAACGGCCTCGCCCGGTTGGACGTGCGTGCGCCAGTCGTTTTCATGGTGCATGAGCCAGTTGTAAAATGCCGCCAGGGGTTCTTCTATCAACAACACCGGGCCGATGCCGGCTTCCCTGGCCGCCTCCAGGGTCAATTCGCGGGCGACCTCGTCGAAGGAAGCCGGCACGGTGACGATCACGAACTGGTTTTCCAGGTGCAGGCTTTCCTCCGCGCCCCACAAGCTGTTCCAGGCCAGGCGGATGTGCTTCAAGTAGGCCGCGGTGGCCGCCACCGGCGAAATCCGGTGAATCTCCGCGGCCGCGCCCCATGGCAAAATGCGCGCGCGGCGGTCGACCCGCGAGTGGCAGAGCCAGCTCTTGGCCGAGGAAACCAGCCGGTCGGGCACCAGCGCCCCGTGGTCACGGGCATAAGTGCCGACGAAGTGGTCGTCCGGGTCCGGCCAGAGACGCGCCACGGCATCGGCGGGGATGTCGTATTCGCCCGGAATGTAGAGAAACGAGGGCAGCAGCGGCAGGCGCTTGACCTGGCCGGGGCCGGTGAGCTGGGGAATTTTAAAGACCCGGATTTTCCGGCGGCCCGGCTCTTTTTCCTGCAAATCGACATAGGCTGCGGCGCAGTTGGTGGTCCCCAGGTCGATGCCGACGATGAACCGGCGATCCTCCATCTCACTCATCACGTTTTTTCCCGCACGTTGAATTCGAGTTTCCAGCGGCGGCCGTCCTGCCGCGAAACGCACCAGAGTTCCAGCGTGCCGATCTCGGTCAGCTTGACCTGGATCGAGACCGGGATAACGGTGCCGTAAGCCCCGTCCAGAGTGGTTTCGATGGTGGTGATCGGCTCGATGTCGCCCTCCCAGTCTTCGATCAGGGACCCGGCCGGGTCCTGGGTGTGCACCGCGGAACCGAGGAAATCGAATTTGGCCGGCTCGCCGACGATCAGACTGAACTCTCTTTCGGTCAGTTCGGTGGCCGACCCCTCTTCCATGCCGAAGGGTGCCACGCACAGGGCCTTGGTCGGGGCCGGCATCCCCGGCACGGCCGGCAGGGAGGCGGCCACGCCGATGTAGTAGGACTTGTTGAGGCCGCTGCGGATGCGAACGCCGCGGCCCCGGCGGGCCAGGCCGTAGTAGGCGGCGCCGGTGGCGACGGCCAGGTCCAGGTTGGAGGCTTCCAGGACCCGCAGGCGGGCCTCGCCCTGCCAGGAGGTCAGCACCTCGGTCACCCGGCTTTGCAGCAGCCGGGCCTTCATCACGCCGCCATTGAACAAAACGGCCGTGGGCAGTTCGCGCGGGCGTTCGTCCTGGCGGCTGAGGAATTGGGCCAGGTGCCGGGTGACCGCCGGATCGGCTTCATAGGCCAAGCCGGTCTCCTGGATGCCGGAGCGCGGCACCGCGCGCGGGCGGCTGCCGGGGTCACAAAAGGGAAAAAACCCCTCCACGATCACCTGCTCGACCAGCGCGCGGCTCAACTCTGTTTTCAGCGTGCCGCCGATCAGGCTGCTGCCGCGGCCAAGGACCGACACCGGCACCGCGGCCGTATCGGGGGAGGCCAGGATCTTTTCCTTGGCGTTGCGGCAGGTGTGCCAGAGGGAGCGCATCTGCCAGGAGTCCACCTTTTGGCCGGCTTCCGCCATCTGGCGGGCGACGGCATAGGCCAGGGCCAGGTCCATGTTGTCGCCGCCGACCAGGATGTGGTTGCCGACGGCGATCCGTTCCAGGTCGAGGGTCCCGGAAACATCGGACACCCGGATGAGGCTGAAGTCGCTGGTGCCGCCGCCCAGGTCGCACACCAGCACCAGGTCGCCGGGTCCGACGGCCTCGCGCCAGCTCTCGCCGGCGGCCACGATCCAGGCGTAGAACGCCGCCTGCGGCTCTTCGAGCAGGGTGATGTCGGGCAACCCGGCCAGGGCGGCGGCCTGGACGGTCAGTTCGCGGGCGACGGCGTCGAAAGAGGCCGGCACCGTCAGGAAAATTTCCTGCCGCTCCAGCACCAGGGCCCGGTCATCACCGGCGATGGCATGGTTCCAGGCCCGCCGGATGTGATCCAGAATGGCGGCCGAAGCCTCCACGGGCGAGAGCTTGGGGATTCCGGCCGGGGACCCCCACGGCAAAATGGGCTGGTTGCGGTCCACCGTCGTCTGGCACAGCCAGGATTTGGCGGAACTGATCAGGCGCTGGGGCAATTCGGCGCCCCGGTTGCGGGCCAGTTCGCCGACGATCTGCCGGCCTTCGCGCTGCCAGGGCAATTCGAGGGCCCCTGCGGCAAGATCCTGTTCGGCCGGCATGTAGAGGAAAGAGGGCAGCATCTCGCGCGCGGCGACCGCACCGGGGCCGATCAGCTGCGGCAGTTCCAGTATGTGAATGGCGGGGGCGTCGCGGTCGCCCGCCGCCACCGGCGTGTAGGCCAGGATGCTGTTGGTGGTTCCCAGGTCGATGCCGACGATAAATGTCGCGTCACTCATGGTTCATCTCTCACTGATTTTTGTGTTAAAGGCGTTGCCGAACAGGGCGCGTCATATTTCCACTTCTGCGGGGGCGATGATTTCCGCATTTTGCCGTCCGGAAAGTTTCGGGAGCCTGAGCCGGCCGACCCGCCACCCTTTGTGGCGCAGGATGCCGCTGAACGGCGGCTCGCCCACGACCTTGCCGGTCAGTTTGACGGCGCCCGGGTCGAAATCGGCGGCAATGGTCACCGGCTCGCCCTCGGCCTGGGCCATTATCGGCCGGGGATCCAGATACTCCCGCACGACCCGGTGACAATTGGCATGGATCGCCCGGACCGCCGATCCGATCTGGGCGTCCTCGTAGCGATCGAGATCTTCGGCCAAAAAGTCCATCAGCCGCCCTTCCTGCTGCATCATCGCCAAGAGGTGCAGAAACATGCGGCGCTCGGCGACATCCGCTTTTTCTTTCTCGGCGCCCTTGGGGGCGGCCGCGGCTTTCACGCCGCCGGCCGGGGTCAAGGTGCGGATGCGCGCGCGGACGATGAGCCAGCACAACAGACCGGCAAAGAGCGCAAAAACCAGCAGCGCCGGGAACACGGTGTACCAGAACCGGGGATGATACTGCAAAATGAGGTTCCACGTCCGTGCGGCGGACGCTTCGCCGGTGGAAGCCAGCAGAGGATTCAGCTCGGCGATGGTTTTTGCGGCACCGAAATAGAGCAGCCCGCCGAACACGCCCGCCATCAACAGCGTGAAGAAGAAAATGGGAAACGCGACTGTGTTCGAGACCCGATTAACGTTGCGCATTGGCTGTATTCCCCCCTGAGTGGCCGGATGTGTTTGAAGAGCGGACGCCGTCGATGGATGCCCCTTGCGCCGGGGCCCCCTGATTCTTGTACGAAAACTCGGCGGGCCGCAAGGCTCAAAAAGTGGAAAACTAATGACGGTGACCGATCAGCGCAAGATCCCCGGCGGCGTTTTTATGGCCGCGCCCTCACAGCAGCCCGTCATCGTTTACACGGGCGGCCGCGTTTTGGCAACCGCAGACCGGGCCCGTCGGTATCGTCTCGTCCGGAACCGCCGCGCGCCGCGCCCGTCGCAGCGCCGCGCGACCGAGCGCGGCGGCAGGCAGGCGTTCCGGACAGAGGGTGCTTGGCCGTCAGCGGCGGCGGTCATCGCCAACATAATCGAACGGGCCGGGATAGCGGAAAAAAACTTCTGGACTTTAAAAAAAATACCTGTAGACATTAAATGGTCCGTTGCGGCCGATTCACTCCGATTTTTTTTGGATTAAGCAACTTTTCCTTCCGCCGGATACCCTCATGGTATGTAAGAGTTTATGACTTTTCCGGTCGTCATCGCCATTTTCATTCTCGCCACCATCCCCATCCCATTCGCGGCCGTGCAGCCCTGGGTCTGGTCTTTCTACAGCCTGGCCATCATGGGGGCTTTCATCGCAGTTCTCTGGCGGCGCAAGCCCGGCCCGGCGGCGCCCGTTCCCAGCCCGGCCGCCCTCATGGCGGCAGGATTATTTTTCCTTGTCACGCTTATCCAGTGCCTGCCGCTGCCGAATGCCGCAATGGCGCTGCTCAGCCCCATGCGATTTAAAACCGTAACGGCCGCCGAAAACCTGACCGGTGCCCATAGCCACTGGCACGCCCTGAGTTATTCGGCGTTGACGGCTTTTTCCTGGTGGATTTTCCTGCTGGGCTTGTTCCTTTTTTTTCTTCTCGTGCGGCACCTGTGCGCCGACAGAAAAACGCGCAACCGCCTGACGGCCCTGATGATCGCACTGGGGTTGATCGAGGCCGTTTATGGTGTCATCCAGGCGCTGGTGCCCTCCCTGGGCGTCCTGTGGGTCGACTATTTCAATGAATACATGGGCTATGCGCGCGGCACCTTCATCAACCGCAACCATTTCGCCGGCTTTATCGAAATGACCTGGCCCCTGATGCTGGGGCTCACGATGGCCATGACCGACCGGGGTCAGTCGCTGAAGAAGGCGCTGGCTTCCGACCGGCTCAACCGGCAGGCCGTCATGGCGCTCGGCATCGTCGTCCTGCTGCTGGCCCTGCTGTTGTCGCGGTCGCGGGCGGGGATCACCGGCGGTCTTCTCGGCCTGCTGACCTTCTGGTTCATGGCGCGGCCCAACATGCGGCGCATCGGCCTGCCAACCCGTTTGCTGACGATCGCGGCCGCCGTTGTTCTGGTCATTTATTGCGCAACGATCGGCGTCGGGCCGACCTTCGAACGGTTCCTTTCGATCGGCGACGGCAAATCACGAATCGACATCTGGCGCGACAGCCTCGCGATTCTCGGGGATCACCCTCTGGGAATCGGGCTGCACAATTTCGAAACGGTCTTTCAGGTTTACAATCATGCCTTCGTTTCCGACAAGACGGTCCTCTACGCCCACAATGATTATCTGCAGCTTCTGATCGAAACCGGGTGGGTCGGTTTTTTCCTCCTGGTCGGCGGTCTCGGTCTTTTTATCGGAAAGAATTTCCGGCTGATCCGGCACCTGGATGCCGATGCCGATCCGCAGCGGTTTTTCCTGGCCGTGGGGGCCTTCAGCGCCATCGTGTCGCTGGCCTTTCACGGCCTTTTCGATTTCAATTTACAGATTCCCGCCAATTCGGTCTATTTCGTCACCCTGATGGCCCTGCTATCCGCCTGCACGGCGCAGCTCCCGCCGGCCTCGATGCCGGCGCCACTATCGCGCAGTGATCGAGGGCCGCCGTGATCGATGTGCACTGTCACATACTGCCCGGCATCGATGACGGGCCGCGGACCATCGACGAGAGTCTCGACATGGCCAGGGCGTTCTGCGCCAACGGGTACCGGGTTGCTGCGGCCACGCCCCACATGATTCCGGGTACCGGCTGGATGCCGTCCGTCGCGCGGGTCAGAAATAAGATCGAGGAGTTGAACCTTGCCATCGCGCGGGAAGAACTGGATTTGCGAATCGTATCCGGCATGGAGGTGGCTTTAGACCCCCGGATTCCAGAACTCCTGGATGAGGGGCACCTGCTGGGCCTGGGTGACGGGGCCTGGATTCTGATAGAACCGCCGTTTTTACACATGCCGTCCGGATGGGAGCAGATCGTATTTTCGGTACTCGCCAGGGGGTTTTCGGTTTTGCTCGCCCACCCCGAGCGCTGTCAACACCTGGCCGATACGCCGGGGGCGATCGAGCGGCTCATGGCATCCGGTGTTTACCTGCAGGCCAACTGGGGCAGCATCATCGGCCAATACGGCCGCAAGGCGGCCCGAATGGTGAGCTCGATGGCGGAAAACGGCTGGATTCACTGCCTGGCCACCGACAGTCATCGTGCACGGGGGCTTGACCCGGCTGCCCTGAAAATGGCAAGAGACAGGTTGATAGATCTGATCGGAGAGGATAACCTGGCACTCATCGCCTGCGATAACCCGGGCCGGGTCCTCAATGGCGGCAACCTGGCGGCGATGGAGGTCAAAGGAACGATGGCCGAAGCCAACAAAGCGCGCGGCTGGCGATTCTGGAAATAGGGGCGGCCGGTAAAAGGCGCCTGCACGTGCGGGGCGTGCCGTCTTCGACGAGTCTTGACGGCTTTGAACGAGGCAAAGGGAGACGCACCAGGGTTCGAGGTTCGAGGTTCGGGGTTCTGAGGTTCAATGGTTTGAATTCCTCTTTGCGAGTTTCAAATTTCAAGTTTCCAAGACAGTAACGCCGTGGGGACCAGGGTGAAGCGCCTTTTTTTGCGAACTGCGGTAACCATTGGGCTGATGTTTCTGGGCTGCTGGACGGTTTACCACACCTGGATGCAGCGAACGGTCCGGTTCGGCACCTATGCGTACACCACCGCCGAGGCCGACCGCCTGAAACACCTGCCCCTGGCCCAATACGCCTATGGCCTCGACGCCTGGGGCCGGCAGGAACCCGCCGCGGCGGCGGGGTTCTTCCGGCAGGCCGTAACCGAAAACGTCCTGTTTCTCGACGGCTGGCTGCGGCTGGCCGAAGCCGAAGCGGCCCTTGACCGCGCGCAAAGCGCCGCGAACATCCTCGCCTTCACGATAGACCGGTCGCCGGGCGTGACGCGCTGGAAATGGCCGCAGATGCTGCTGGCCGCAGAACTCGGCCAGCCGGCGGTCGTGCACCGCTCGGCCAATGACCTGCTGGGCCGCCACGTTCTGGTGGCGGACACCTTGCAGTTCCTGCACACTTACACGGGCGGCAACGCCGCGGAGGTGGTCGGCATGCTGGCGCCGGAATATTTGACGCTCTACCTCGAGTGGCTGATGAACTGGTCGATGACCGAAGAGAGCCTGACGGTCTGGCGCGCCATGGCCGAAAGCGCGCCGGCGACCGGAGAAACCGCCCTGCAATACGCCCACTTCCTGCTGCACCACAAGCAGGTCGACGATGCCGCACAGATCTGGCGCCGGCAAACCGGGACCGGCGGCCTGACGAACCCCGGTTTCGAAACCGATATCACCAGCCGGGGCTTCGACTGGTGCTGCTGGAAGGACAAGGACGATAAATGGGACGTGGCCCGTGTCGACCATGGGGCGCGGGAGGGCCGTTACGCCATGCAGGTCGACTTCAGCGGACGCGAGAACGTTTCTTTCTATCATCTCTACCAGATCTTCACGGTCGAGCCGCTCGCCGGCTACCGCTTGACCTATGCCTGGAAAAGCCGGGGGCTCACCACCGACCAGGGCCCCTTTCTGGAAATATACGGCTTCGACCGCGAGGAGTTTTACGCAACCGGCCCGATGATATCCGGCACCCATGACTGGCGCACGGAATCCATCGAATTCGAGTTGCCACAGGGGTGCCGGGCAGCCGTAGTTCGCCTGCGCCGGCAGCCGAGCAACCGCCTCGATGCCAAGATCGGCGGCACGCTGTGGCTCGATGATTTTCGCCTGGAAAAGACGGCCGCCGGTTTGCGCCAATCGGCGGCCGAACCGGACGGCAGCCGTTTTTCCGAAAAAGTCCAGTGAACGGCTGACCAGGATCTCCGGCGGCGATGACCTTTTAATCTGTTTCCGGGCCGGAAACAGATCAAGGATCATCGATGATGGCGCGGGCAATACAGCGAGGACGACACATGCCGACCTATCATCAAAATGACCCGGACAGCGTCCCGGATGCCGGATTGCCGGCGACTTTAGGCGGCCGCCTGCCGGCGGCGCGCGGCCAAAGTCCTTTCAATGGCCTCCAGGAGGTCGAAGAAATCCAGCTGCGGGACTACCTGGATGTCCTGCTGCGCCGCAAGTGGCTGATTCTGACGGTGCTTCTGCTGGCCTTTCTCTCCACGTTGATTTTCACCCTGGCGGCCACCAGAATTTATGAGGCCTCGGCCGTCATCGAGGTCAACCAAGAGACGCCCCAGGTGACGAAATTCGAGGAGGTGCTGGCTTCCAAGGCCCAGGCGCGTGAATTCTATGAAACCCAGGTTGAATTGATCGGCAGCCGGGCGATCGTCAACCGGGTCATCGACAAGCTCGATTTAACCCGTCATCCGGTGATCGTGGCCGAGGTTTTCGGTGACGGCGGATTCAAGGCGGGGCGATGGGTCAAGTCGCTTGTCGCCTCTTTCATGCCGAGCGGCGGGAGTGCCAAAAACGGTGCGGTTTCCGAGGATTACAGGCGACACCAGAAAGTGGTCGAATATCTTTCCAAGAACATCTCGGCCACCCCGAGCCGCAAGTCGATGCTGATCAGGGTGGCCTTTCGCTCGCCCGACCGCCGGCTGTCGCTCGAGGTCGTCAACACACTCGTCGAGGATTTCATCGCCTGGAAGATGGAACAGCGGCTCGAGGCTTCCGGCATCGCCCGGGATTTTCTCATGCTGCAGATAGACCGCGCCAAGATCAACCTGGAAAAGGCCGAGGAGCAAATGAACCACTTTGCCAAGCAGGCCGGCATCGTGTCACTCGACGCCAGGTTGAACAGCATCTACCGTCACCTGGAGGAACTCAACTCGGCCATTGCCACCGCCGAAGCGGACATGATCGCCAAGAAGGCGGCTTACCAGCAGGCCCTCAAAGACGGCCATGCCAATTTACCGCGGGTCCTGGAGAGCAACCTGATTGCCAACCTGAAGGACAAGTTTGCCGAACTCAATTCCAGTTACGAGGATTTCAAAACCACCTTTCACGACGAATACCCCAAGGCCAAGACCCTGAAAGCGCGCCTGGACAGCATTGCCGCATTGATCAAGGCCGAGGAAATCGGGATATTCAAGACCATCAAGAGCGAATACGAGGCCGCACAGGAGATTGTCGAGGGCATGGAGAAGCGCATCGAACTCCAAAAAAAGATGGTCCTGGACCTGAACGACCGCGCCACCCAGTACTCGATCGTGGCGCGCGAGGTGGAAACCAACAAGGTGATCTACCAGAGCCTTCTGCAGCGCGCCAAGGAGATCGAATCCATGGCCGGGGTGTCGTCGAGTAATATCCAGATCGTCAGTCGCGCCGAACTGCCGCTGCTGCCCGTCAAACCGGCCATCAAGCTCAACTTGCTGCTCTCGATCGTCATCGGTTTTCTGGGCGGCGTCGGCTGCGCCTTTCTGGCCGAACACTTCGCCGATACTGTCACTAGCCCGAACGAGATCCCCGACCGGTTCATGATTCCGCTTCTGGGAACCGTCCCGCACTCGAAACCCGATGAGCACGGACTCGAGAATTCGTTTCTGCGCCATCCGCGGGCCGCGTTTTCCGAGGCCATCCGGTCCGCGCGCGTGGCCGTCCAGCTGTCGGGAAGCGGCAAGCGGTCAAAATGCATCCTCATCACCAGCACCTTGCCCAGCGAAGGCAAGACGACGCTGGCGGTGAATCTGGCCCTGAGTTTTGCCGCAGCGGGCGAAAGGACCGTGCTTATCGATGCGGACCTGCGCAAACCCCGTCTGCACGAGGTTTTTGGCCTCGCCGAGCGGGTCAACGGCCACGGGCTGTCGAGTTTTCTGGCCCACGTCACCAACAGTCTCAAGACCTTTACCCGGTGCCACAAGAACCTCAAGGTCATTCTCTCGGGACCGGTGCCGCCCAACCCGGCCGAACTGCTGGCGTCGAAGCGGTTTAAACTTTTACTCAAGGAACTGCTCGCGCGGCACGACCGGGTCATCCTCGATGGGCCGCCGCACATCGGTTTTGCCGACACCCTGATCCTTTCCCGTTGCGTGGGGGGCGTCGTGCTCGTGAGCAGTATCGGGGAGACCAGCCGCGAGGCGATCGGGCAGTTCAAGAAATCGATCACCGGGATCAACGGCACGATTTTGGGATGCATCGTCAACAAGGTGGACTTCAACCGCAAATACGGCTACGGCGGGTACTACCGCTCGTACCGGAAATACAACACCTACGACGGGGAGGAAGACGCCCGGAATCAGCTGGCGGCCGGTTGACCAACCGGTTCGCCGGCGGCGGGTTTGCGGATACCTGCGCCGGGTGCGGGCCGCAACCGGCGGGGGGCTGTTTCGACGCCCGGAAGTGTGCGCCTGTTGTTATTGCGGCGCGGGGTGCCTGGGGGGCAGGGGTCTAACACTAAGTGAAACGGAAAGGGGCTGGCGATGGGCTATTCAAAAGGCGGAATCGGGATATACAGCATCGTTTTTTTTGTCTCCGCGGTCCTGGCGGGAGGTGTGTTTGCAGCGGGAGCGGACCGAATTTACCCCACCCAGAGGGTGGTGGTGTACAAGGGGGACCAGAAAGTGGGGGCCTATACCCGGGAAGCGCCGTTTCCGGAAGGCGCCACCATCGCGGCCGAAGGCCGCTGCGCCGTCAAATTGGGCGAGCTGTTTCTCGTCGCGGAAGATCAAAGCATTTTTTCAGCGAGTACGGCCGGCCGGCAGAGAAATCTTTTCTTGAAGGAAGGGATCCTCTACTTCAAGGCATCCGGGATGAGACGGCCCCTGACCCTGGTCACTCCCGGCGGCAACGTCACGATCCAGAGCATTCGGCTCGATGCGGCCGTCGGTGACCAATCGGTGACAGGATTTGTGGCCGTGACCCGGAACCGCAGCGAATTGGGGGTCGTCGAAGGCGGTTCGATGGACGTCTTGACCGATAAGGGCCCACGCACGTTGAAGGCGGGCGGCAGCATGGTTCTGTCACAGGCCGAAATGGACATCGGGGCGCCGTCCGAAGGTGAAAAACCGGCCGAAGAAGTGCCGCAAAAACCAAAAGAGTTCAAGATGACCGGCAAGCAGATTGCCCTGGCCACCGTGGGAGCCATCGCGGGAATAGGCCTGATCATCGGTCTTAGCGGTGGCGGCGGTGGCGGTGGCGGCGGGGGGGGCGGGTCCGTGAGTCCCTCGGCGCCGTAACGCTCCGCAAGGCTCGACCAACCCACTTGACGAGGTGAAAAACGTGATGGCAACAGATCGTACGGATACATCGACTGTTAGCGGCCGGCCGGCACCGGCCGGGGGAATCGTCGCGGTGGCCGTCTTGGCGGCGGTGATGATCCTGGTCGGCGGTTGTGCCACTTCCCAGGCGCCGCAGGCCGTCCCATCCTTCGGGGCGTCCGAGGGCATCAATGCCCTGAATGAACAAATCCTGGTGCAAGCCCAGCTCAGCGGCGAACCGGGGGACTTTCTGATCGGCGCCGGCGACTTGCTTCAGGTCAGCGTCTTCGAGGCCAAGGAACTCGACAAGACCGTGCGGGTCAGCTCGCGCGGTTTCATCAGCCTGCCGCTGGTGGGAGAGGTGCGGGTCAGCGGCCTGACGGCGATCGAGGCCGAAGAAACGATCGAGGAGTTGTACAAGAGGCGCTTCATCAAGGACCCGCACGTCAGCATTTTCATCGAGGAGCAGATCAGCCAGCGCATCACCCTGGTCGGGCAGTTCAGGAACCCCGGCACCTATGATTACCTGTCGAACCAGCGGCTGCTCGACGGCATAGCGCTGGGCGGCGGCTTGAGCGAGCGGGCCGGGCAGATCGTGCAGGTGCGCCGGACCCGGGGGGTTCAGGACCAGCCGAACACCTTTATCGTCGACCTTGACCGGCTGATAAAAGACGGCGGCACCGGGTTGAACATCCGGTTGAACGGCGGTGACGTCCTGTTTGTTCCCGAAGCCGGGGTTTTCTTCGTCGATGGCGCCGTAAAGAAACCCGGGGTGTATCCGATCAAGCGCAATTCCATTGTTCAGGAGGGCCTGGTCGAGGCCGGGGGGTTCGAGTCGTGGGCCAAGACAGATGTCGTAAAGCTGGTGCGGATGACGGAGACCGGCGAAAGAAAGGTCATCGATCTCGACCTGAGCCAGGCCGAATCGAAAGAAACGGCCCTGCAGGACCGGGATATCCTGATTGTCGGCGAGGCGGCCCTGAGCGGATTCTTTAAAGGGTTCAGTCTGACCGTGGCCGGGACCGGATTCGCCTATTGGTCCAAGTAACGGGTGCAGGGCCCGCCGCCGGAGATTTTGACATACGGCAAGTCGATCCTGTATGATACGTGTCAGGTGCTGCGGCGGGTGACCGTGGCCCGACCAACGCATTTAACCGGCGGCTGAACGACCATGTACCTCGATTATTTCAACCTCACGGCCACGCCCTTCGATTTGAGCCCGGGACCCCGTTTTTTCTGGCTGGGGGAGAAGCATACCGAAGCCCTGGCCGCGCTGAAAAACGCTATTCTGGAGAACCGGGGATTTTTGCTCCTGACCGGTGACGTGGGCGTGGGAAAAACGGCCCTGATCCATCGGTTGCTCCAGGACCTCGATCAATCGACCGTCATTGCCAATATTCCGGACCCGGGACTGGAC